>CALXQV010000044.1 GCA_944390535.1 uncultured Clostridia bacterium
ATATTTGTGAAGTACTGCGAAGCAGTCTTCACATGTATGCGTCGAAATCTTTAATTTCGTTAATGCATGCCTTTCTTATATAGTAAAGAAAAATTAAAAGTAATTTTTGTGAACTTTAAGGACTGTCCCTAAAGTAATGATTAAAAACAACATAAAATTGTATATAATCAAGAACCTTGTACATAATAAAAATAAATTATATACAAGGAGGAAGATTATGAAACTTACAATATGTGAATTAAGTTATTTAAATGAATTGATAAGTAGTTGTGTAAATACAATTACATGTTTATCTCTATTTAGAAATCAAGTGAAAGATGAGGAATTAAAGAATATATTAAATGAACAATTTCCAATTCATGTTGAAGACTATAATTTGAAAGTTGAGTTTGTAAAAAATGTAGATACAGCAACTGGAAAACTAAATGTTCCACAATTAAATACCAATATCTTTACAGATGATGTATGTGAGACTAAGCCAGCAGAGCCTATAACAGTAAATACCAATGTACAAATATTAAATGATAGAGAAATTGCATTATCGTATTTTCTCACATTAAAAAGGGCGGGGAAAGAATATGCCATTGCTTCAATGGAAACTATGAATCCAAAATTAAGACAATTTTTAAAAGATGCGTATACAATGAGTTGTAATCATTCATTTGAAATATATGAATGGATGACAAAACATAATTATTATCCTATTGTAATAGCAGAAGGAAATCAAACTGGTGAAATAGCAAAAATATATAATACGATTTAAAAGATAGTTATGAAAGCCGTTATATATGTTGATATTAAAAATAGATATAAAAATTAAAAAAATAGAGTATAAAAAGATATGCGAAAAAACATCTAATAGTATGAAAATATTATTAGATGTTTTTGTGTTAAAATATTTCTAAAATGTACTTTCAATATTTATAAGACAGCACTTAATATTAAGATACCAATATTGTCATTGTAAATTTCATCAAACTGTGAAATAGGTAGAGGATTTTCACCAATACCTGCTTCAATTGTATATCCAGGTCGGTTGTAATTTTGAATAAACCAATCTTTGTAGCCTGCAAAACTAGAATTGTATGGTGTTTCAGCTAGTCTGTATCCACTCGATTGGGCTAATTTTTGACCAATTTCTAAACTATTTGGTGGATTAAAGTTTTGAAATTGCCAATAGATTTCCTGACCTTGTGTATGATAAGCCAATACTAACTTAAAATCATGCATTAATGTAAAGTTATAAATGGCTAAAGCTTCTGGTTCTGTCAATGGACCAAAACCTACAAAATCACGAGGAGCAGGTTGATTAAATCCTTGTGCATATTTAATTTCTTTTGCTTGTTCCCAACCAGCAGGAAATTGTAAATTTAAATCCACACCATTAATATTTGCCTTCCAACCAGAAGGAAAAGGTATTTGAGGAAATTGAGTAGCGATATTTAAAGCTCTTTCATATGCATAAGAATTTGTAGGTAAACTACCTGTTACCAAATTAACTCCATCAGGATTTACCATAGGCATGATGTATATTGAGGAACGGTTAAAAAGGTCTCTAATAGAATATCCATAAAGGGAACCGTTTGATACATAAGCATCACAATAATTTTCAATAAATTTCATTAATACCACAGAAGTAATCCATTCATTTGCATGGATGGATGCTGAATAAAATACTTTGTTAGGACCTTTTCCCAATTTTACAACATAGATTGGATTTCTTAAAACACTATTTCCAACAATTTGAAGATTTAAAAACGGATATGTATGGTTTAACAAAATTAAATTTTGTCTTAATAAATAAGAATTATAGGAAACATTTGTAGGAACAATATTCACTTTCATCACCTAGAAATATCATATGAAGATTTTTTTTATTTGTTAAAAATAGATAAATAAAAATTAATATTGAAATTAAGATTAGGACTTGAATATAAGTTAGTAGATAATAGTAAACAAATTGCGTTATTCCTAATATCTTATATTGAAGAGATGAAATTATGAATGAAATGAATCCAATTTTGTATACGATACAACCTGGAGATACATTATATTATTTAGCCATGCAATATGGAAGAACTGTACAAAATATAATAGATACGAATATTGCATTAAATCCATACAATTTAAGAGTTGGCCAACAAATTTATATTTATCCAAATTATGAGCAAAATATGGAGTATTGGTTAAGCATTAATCAAGTCCAACTATTAAAACAAATGAATCTAGTATGGGAACAACATATCATGTGGACACGAATGCTTTTAATTAGTATTGCAGAAAATTTAAAAGATTTAGATGCAATACAAAACCGTTTGCTACGAAACCCAAAAGATATTGCAGATGTTTTTAGAAAATATTATGGAAATGCAGTAGCTAATAGAATCGAACAATTATTAACAGAACATTTGATAATTGGTAAAGAATTAATTGTTGCTCTAAAAAATAAAAATCAAGAAGAAGCTACAAAATTAAATACGAAATGGTATCAAAATGCAGATGAGATGGCAGAAGCATTTGCTAGCATAAATCCATTTTATCCAAAGGAAGAAATTCGAAATATGTTATATCAACATTTACGCCTTACAACAAATGAGGTGAATAACAGATTGCAGGGGAATTATGTAGAAGATATCAATAGTTATGATATGGTACAAAAAGAAATTTTAAAAATGTCTCAATTTTTTGTAAGGGGAATTGTAAAACAATTTCCGAATCTATTTTAAAAGTAAATATATAGAAGTCTTGTAGATAACTTAAAATACAGGACTTTTTTTATTATACATATTAAAAATCGAAGAATTTATTATAAAGTTAAATTTTTTAGATTACATAAATTTGTGAAGCAAAATGCATAAGAGACAAAGTTTTTTAAAAAAATTTCAAAAACTATTGACATTGTTCTGAAAATAGAACAATATAAATATATAGAGTACTATTCCTAATTCGGAACAATACAAAAAGGAGATGAGAAAATGGCATATTTAACGGCAAAACAATTTTCTGAAATTTGGGGAATAACAGAAAGAAGAATTATTAAATTATGCAAAGAGAATAGAATTCATGGAGCTATAAAAAATGGAATGATATGGGAAATTCCTGAAGATACTTTAAAGCCTTCAGATAAGAGAAGTAATATCTATAAATATATTCACGTGCCTAAAAAAATTATGGTTGTAAATAGTAAAGAAGATTGGAAGTTGTATTTAGAAGAATGTATAAAAAAAGAAGGATATGTTGTAGAATATGGGGAACTTGAAGATATACAGAATAATCTTGAAGATATATCTAAATATTATGAGGGAATTGTTTATTTTGCAAAAAAACATATAGATAAGGCAGAAGAAAGTTTTATTATTCATTTTGCAGAAAAATTGCATTCGGAATCTAGTATTGTACTTGTTGATGAGAATTGTTTAAAAAGAGATACAATAGAAAAAAGACTGTCAGAAGCATTTCGAAACGAGATAGGATTACGAATCAATACACTTCTTTTAGACATACCAAAAAATAAGCCATGTATCGTAAATGAAGATGAAGTGATAGAAGAAATTGTTGAGATTTTATTTAGATTTAAAAATATAACAGGAATGGCAATTGTAACAGATGGGAACAAAATTGAATTTAACAAATCAGGAAGAACAGAAAATTTAGAGATAGGGAAATTTTATAGAGCGATAAATCATTGCTTTAAAAAATTAAATAAAGAATCTTATTCATGGAGTGTATCAACTATGTTAGAAGATGAATGGACAGAATCTCCACAAGAAATGAAATTTAGACAAATTAACTTAGAAGCTGTTAATAGAGGGGTAAATGTAGAAAGGATCTTTATGTTTCGTAGAGAAAATATTAAAGAATTTAAGAAAAATAAAACATTAAAAATTTATATGCAAAGCAATATAAATACATTGTTTGTTGATTATGATGAAGTAAAAGAAAAAGAACCCAATTTGTTGCAAATTGTAGGAGCAGGATGGGATGGAATTAATAAAGAAATTCTAATTGCAGATTTACCAGAAGGCTCAAAAGAAAGAGGATATATTTCTCAAAATACGAAAGAGGTTATGGAAGCATATGCGTGTTTTCAAAAATTAAAAACATATTCTAAAAATTTAAAGGAAGTCTTAAAATAAATTTAATGTATAGTATAAAAAAATGAATAAGAACAGGACTATCACAAAAGTTGATAGAGGGATTTTAGAAAAGGAGCAAGTATGAAAATTAGAACGATAGATTTATGGACTGAACAATATAAAAATCAATTGGAATGTTTTTATGGGGCCTTTATTGATGGATTTGAGAAAAATACAAAACCATTTAGCAAATATAAAATATTGAAAAATTGTAATTGTATAATAACAAGTAATAGAGAAGATATAAATATAAGCAATAAGCATAATGCAATTATTTTTTACAATAACGAAAAACCAGTAAGATTAGTGGTTATAAATAAAGGTACAGATATTGATAAGTGTGTAAATTTAGCTTTAAATCAGAAATTTAATAATATACTATTAAAAGAATTTTACGATAAAGAAAAGATAGAAAAGTTAGTGGTTGATATGAAAGAACGCTCCATTATGAATGATGCAGATAACACAAAGGAGATAGATGTTGGTTCATGTGATAGATGGAAACTTTTTTATAATATGCTAAAAGGTAGTTATACAGAGGATGATACACCTTATGGAAATTTTCAAAATAAAGAGTATGAATTTATTCCTTACTTAACCATAAAATATGAATTAAAAACAGATAAAGAAGAGTTTATAATAGAGCATAAGTGTGCATTTATCAATAAAATAAAGACTAGAATAATACCAATACAAGAAAATTCAGAATTAACATCATAAAAATAATCTAAAAATTTTAGGAAGGTAAAAAATGGAATATAGGGAAATAAAAGAAAGAATTAATGGAGCGGACAATATTAGTGAAATATTAAAAAAGATATGTGATATGTATAAAATTGGAGAATGTTTAAAATACAAAATAGTAGAAGTAGGGTATGAAGATTTTAATATTGCTATCCAAACAATTCAAGGTAAATATTTTGTGAAAATTTTAAATAAAGATAGAACAGATCAAGAATGTAAACGACTAGCAAACATCTATTATTGTGCTAGAAATAATGGAATAAATGTTCCTAGATTATACAAAAATAGCAAGGGAAATATCATATCTGTATTTACCATGCAAGGCACAAAATTACGAGTATTGTTAATGGAGTATATTGAAGGAATAAATATGTATGAACTAAGAAGAAATCTGACATTACAAGAGATAAAGGAGGTAGCACATCAGGCAGCTAAAATAAATAAGATTGATTTTCGTGTAGAGCCATATTATGACGAATGGACACTTACAAATTTCAAAGAGGAATATCAAAAAAAGTTTGACTTGATATGTGAAGAAGATAAACAAATTGTAAATAAAGCTTATAAAGAATTTATAAAAATAGATGTAAAAAATTTACCTAAAGCATATATCCATGGAGATATTATGAATGCAAATTTGATAAAGACCACAGATAAGATATACGTAATTGATTTTTCAGCATTAAATTATCTACCACGAATTATAGAATTAGTTGTCATAGCATATGGGATATGTATAGATGATAATCATGAAGAATCTATTAAAAGATTAAATTATTTTTTAAGTGTCTATAATCATCAAAATACCATAACAAAGTTAGAGTTAGATATGTTTTGCGTCATATTAAATGCTATGGGAGCAATGAGTATTATGCAATCCTCGTATATAAAAGCTATACATGAAAATTTTGAAGAAAACCAATATTGGCTAGATAGAGGAAAAGAAGTTATTAATTTAAATTTAAGAAGAGAAGATATACAATTAATATAGTGATAGGAGGTTTTATTTATGAATAAATTTTTTCAGGAATTAAAAAATATAAGAAATCCAGAAATTGAAAAAAAATTACAAAGTAGGAATCCATATGTAATATGTGATTTGTTAGAGGAAACAAAGGGCGGTATAAATGGAATATATTTAAGGGAATTAGAAAATGCTATTTTAGAAACAAGAGATATTGTTCAAATATATGAATTTATGTTTATGGCAGTAGACATGCAGATTCCTGGGTTTAATAGAGAAAGATTCGAAAGAGAAATCATAGAAAGTAAAAATGCTAAATTAATGTGTTATTGTATGGAATTTGTACCAGGAACTAATATTGAAGCAATGTTGAAAGCATTAAAAGAAACAGGGAATGTAAAATATATGGAAATGTTAATGTGTGATGAAGAATACAGTGATGTTTTTGAAAAAGTAAAACAATTAGATTCTGATTATGAAACAGCAGTAGAAGAGGCTAAGAAAAAGGAATATTTTCCAAAATCTTTAGAAGAATTTATAGAATATAGAGAAAGTATACCGAGACTAAAAGAAGCAGTAAAAGCTAGTAAAAATGCACATTATATTACGGAATTAGCAAATTATATCATGTATTTAAATGAATATAAAGGACAAGCATATGATATAAAAGATTTAGTAGCTGTACAGGAAGAGGTACAAGATCCAATGCAGGCATATGAGTTTTTAGCATCTGTTGAGGTTGAAGATAAAAAAGGATTAATTGAGGCAGTTATAAGCTCAAAAAGACCTAAATTTATGTATTATGTGCATGAATATGTACCTAACTTAACAGAGTCAGAGAAAAAACAACTTAAAGAAAGTATTATAAAAATAGATACGAAAGGAAAATATAGAAAAATGTTAGATGATGAAGAGAAAGTAAGTATAGAAAAAGTGGAGTATGGAGGAAAGTAAAATTGGATTGGTCAGTAACTTATGTTATATCACAAATATTTACAATTCTTACATATATCTTTCTAGCATTAACATATTATGCAAAAGATAGAAGAAAATTATTGCTACTAAGTTTCTTATCATTAAGTGCCAATATGATGGCATATAGTTTATTAAATGCATGGACAGGAATTGCAATGTGTATAGTAGCATTAATTAGAAATATCATTTTTATGATTGATGAAAACAAAAATGGAAAAAGAGAAATAATTACGAAAATAGATATATTCATATTGATATTTTTGTTTATGATATCCATTATTTTAGCTATATTTACATATAATGGTTTCTTTAGCCTATTATCTGTATTTGCTACACTGCTATACACATTTTCTGTATGGCAGAAAAAGACAAGTTTTTATAAATTATTAGGAATACCAGTAGAAATTTTATGGCTATTGTATAATATATATATTATGTCCATATTTGGAATTATAGCAGAAACGATATTATTAATTTGTACAGTTACAGGATATTGGTTAGAAGTGAGAAAAAGCAAGAAAATGTAGAAGAATATGAAAATGAAATTTTGTAAAAATTACTTGTTGATAAATGGATGTATATATTGTATAATAAATATGTACATGGGGATGTACTTGGTTTCGACATAGTACTAGAAGGATAGATAGCAAGTAGTGGATTCTCGTTGGCCACTTAAAAAAACGGGAAACTAAATATAAACGCAGAAAATAATAATGAGTATGCTTTAGCTGCCTAAGATGCAGCTACGCTTTTCTAGATGTTCCTACACATTTAGATAAAGTGTCATATTGGTAGGAAACAAAGCTACTGATGCTTTCGAAGTAGTGGGTAATTAGAAAGATATATCTAAATTAAGCCTGTTTATTGGCGTGGTTTAGAAGAATATAAAAAATAAACTAAACTTGTAGAAGTCTATTTGGAAGGTATTATGGACAGGAGTTCGACTCTCCTCATCTCCACCACATTAGAAATATGTAAGGCCAGTAACTTTGGTTACTGGCCGAAATTTTTTATATAGAATCATCTTAATTATTTGAAGTATAGAACCATTTCATACCTTTTTTTGTATATCAAATCGAAAAATTATCAAACAACCAGTATAGGCTTGTAAAAAGAAATACTGTAATGCAAAGAAAATACTAGAGCCAATTTGGTATTTTAATAATGCTTGTTTTGTCTTTTTTGAAAACTTAAAACTAAGATAAATAAAGCAATAGCACCTAAAATTTGAGCAAATATAAACATATGAAATAGCTCCAAGTTTATTAATATAACAAAGTATATATGATAAATAAAAAATAAGTAATAAAGGATTGCTAAGAATTCACCAAAAAATAACATAAATTACTTGTAAAAAACCATGGATTGGTGTAAAATACTCATGTATTGCAAAGAGCTAGGAGGAAAAGAAAACATGAGAGTTGTAACAGATGAAAAATCAAAAGAAGAATATAAAAAATTTTTAGAAAGACATGAAAGATGTAACTTTCAACAATC
Organism: uncultured Clostridia bacterium; assembly: GCA_944390535.1. Taxonomy (GTDB): domain Bacteria; phylum Bacillota; class Clostridia; order TANB77; family CAG-508; genus CAG-269. Next base: position 8,317 of record CALXQV010000044.1, read on the forward strand.
ATTAGAATGGGCAGAAGTAAAAAAGCCAAATTGGAAACCAGAAGTCATATTAGCTGAAGATGAAAACAAAAACATCATTGGTTCATTATGTGTCTGGGTAAGAAAAATGCCTATATTCGGAAATATGATGTATGCATCAAGAGGACCAGTTTGTGACATACATGATGAAAATGTTATGAAACAGATAACAGAAGGAGCAAAAGAATTGGCTAAAAAATATAATGCCTTTGTGTTAAGAACAGAGCCAGATATTGTAAGTGATGACCAAGAATTTCGAAAAATAGTAACAAACTTAGGATATAAAATTAAAGATGATGCGAAAGACTTTAAAGATGAAATACAACCAAGATATGTATTTCGTTTAGATATAAAAGATAAAACAGAAGAAGAAATTATGGCAGGGTTTCATCAAAAATGGAGATACAATATTCGATTAGCAGGAAGAAAAGGGGTAACTGTAAAAGAAGGAACAAAAGAAGACTTAAAAGATTTCCACAAAATCATGGTGGAAACTGGGGAAAGAGATGGATTCATTATTAGACCATTGGAATATTTTGAAAAAATGTATGACTGCTTAGGACCAGACCATATGAAAGTGTTAATGGCATATTATGAAGGAAAGCCAATATCAGGTGTCATTCCTATTTTCTATGGGAATAAAACATGGTATTTGTATGGAGCAAGTAGTAATGAGCATAGAAACTTAATGCCAAACTATTTATTACAATGGGAAATGATAAAAATGGCAATTGCGAGAAAAGATGATGTCTATGACTTTAGAGGCGTATCTGGTGTAGTAGATGAAAGTCATCCACAGTATGGATTATATAGATTTAAGAAGGGATTTGGTGCTACTTTTACAGAATTTATCGGAGAAGTATATTATCCATTTAAACCTTTAAAATATAAAATATATAAATTTTCAGAAAAAGCTTTTAGGACATTGAGACAATTAAAAAGAAAAAGTTTGAACCATTAGGGACATGCCAAATAGGACATTTTTTGTCCAAAAGGGACATACCTAATGTAAAATGAGTAATATCTAGTATAGATGAGTATGACCTAAATTTAAAATAAGAAAAATAATATCATAAAGTAACTACAATAAAAAAGAGGACTGTCCCTTTTGAACAAAAAATGTCCAATTTGGCATGTCCCCAACGTCCAAAGAAAGGAAAGAAATGAAAGCTTTAGTTATAGAAAAAAAAGATTTGGTGCATAATATAGAACAAATAAAGAAACATGCTCAAATAAATGGACCAGATGATAATGGAAGAAATGTAAAAATCATAGCTGTTGTAAAAGCAAATGGATATGGATTAGGAATTGTAGAGTTTGCAAAAATTTTAAAAGATAATGGGATTTCTTTTTTTGCAGTATCTACAATAGAAGAGGCAATGCAATTAAGAGAAGCTGGAATTAAAGAAGATATTTTGATGTTATCTTCCACAGCTATAAAAAAAGATGTGGAAACATTAGTAGAAAATCATATTATCCTGACGATAGGGTCAAAAGAAGATATACAAGTGGCAGAAGAGGTAGCAAAAGAGAAAAATAAAACAATTAGAGTACATGTAAAAATTGATACAGGTTTTGGAAGATATGGATTTATTTATTCAGATAGAGATGCGATGATAGAAGCTCTAAAAGGGATTGAAAATCTAAAAATAGAAGGGACATTTTCACATTTTTCTGTTAGCTTTTTTAATGACAAATATACAAAATTACAATTTGATAGGTTTATCAATGTAATTGAAGTATTAAAGATGAATGAGATTGAAACAGGTATGTTGCACATATGTAATTCATCAGCATTTATTAAATTTCCGAATATGCATTTAAATGCAGTAAGAGTAGGGTCAGCTTTTTTAGGAAGAATTGCGTTTAAAAATCATTTGGGATTAAAAAGAGTAGCACATTTAGAAGCAGAAGTTTCTGAAATAAAAGAATTGCCAAAAGGATTTAATATTGGATATTCTAATACATATACAACAAAAAAGGATACAAAAATTGCTTTAATACCAGTAGGATATATGGATGGAATCAATATAGAAACAGGAAGAGATATGTTTCGATGGGTGGACAAGTTAAGATATATTGTAAGAGACATAAAAGATTTCTTTAAAAATCAAAATATGTATGTGAAAATTGGTGATAATAAATATAAAGTCTTAGGAAGAATTGGAACATACCATGTTGTTTGTGATGTGACAGGTAAAAATGTAAAAATAGGAGAAAAAGCAATATTTGAAATTAATCCCAAATATGTGGATTCTCATGTTAGAAGGGAGTACAGATAATGGCTTCAGAAGATAAAAAAAGTAATGTAGAAGAAAAGAAAGAACAATATAAAGAAACAAAAGGAATGGGATTTTTTAAAAAAGTAAAATATTCTATTGTAAATATAGAAAAATATCCAGAAATGGCAACAGAAGGATTAGGAAAAGCCACAGGATATATTGCAAAATTAGTAGTGATTTTGTCAGTTGTTTTAAGTGTATGGACTTTATATCAAACATATCAAATGGTAAATGAAGGAACAACTTATCTGGAAAATGAATTTCCTGAGTTTTCATATAGTAATGGGACATTGACAGTAGACACACAAGAACCAATTATCCTTCAGAATGAGCAATTTGGTAAAATTATTGTAGATACGAATATAGATTCAGAAGAAACCATAAACCAATATTTAAATCAAATCAATGAAAATGGAATGGGAGCGCTGATTTTAAAAGATAGAGCTATCCTAAAAAATATCACTATGATAGGAGAAGTATCCTATCGCTATCAAGAATCTCTAAATAGTATGAATCTAACAGAATTTAATAAGCAAGATGTTATACAATATGTACACAATGGACAAATCAATACATTATATTTTAGTATATTTATTACATTATTTATTTATAGTTTTGCTATGTATTTTGTAAATACTATATGGTATGCACTTATCATTGGTGCAGTTGGATACTTTACTATGTGGATATTAAAAATGAGGATGCGTTTTGTGGCAACTTTTAATATGGCTGTTTATGCATTAACGCTTTCAACTATATTAAATATCATATATTTATTGGTAAATATTATCTTTAATTTTACAATAGAGTATTTTAGTATCATGTATATAACAGTAGCAACCATTTATTTGTTAGCAGCCATATTTATTTTAAAAACAGATTTAATGAAAAAGCAAGCAGAAGTTATGAAAATAGTAGAAGCACAACAAATGATACGAAAAGAATTAGAAGAACAAGAAAAAGAGAAAAAGGAAAATGAAAAAGACAAGGAAGAGAGAAAAAAGCAGGACAAAGAAGAGACAAAAGACAAAAAAGAAAAAAATAAAGGAAGTAAAAGGGATGCAAAACATGATGAACCTGAAGGGTCAAATGCATAAAGAGGAAGAGAGGAAAATAGATGAGTAAGGATAAAAAGAAAAATAACGAAAAGGAAAAAAATAGACAATTACTTTGGTCACTAGCAGGATTAATGATTTTGCTTATTATAGGGATTATAGGAATGATCATCTATAATCAAAATAATAAATCAAAAGATGAAGATATATTAGCATATACAGATTTAATCAAAGAAATTTCTTATGGAAATATTGAAAAAGTAGAATTGACCACAGGAAGCAGAACTGCAAAGATAAAAATTAGAAATGAAGAAGAAGAAAAAACAGCAATTATTCCAGATACAGAAGCTTTTGTTACATTAATCCAAACAAAAGTAGCAGAAGGAAATGAAATAGAATTAATTCAAAAACCACAAGGCTTTCTTGCACAATTACCAAGTACATTATTCTCAGTTCTTCCAACAATTATTATGGTAGCACTATTTATCATGATATTTAAAATGCAAGGGCTTGGAGAAAAAGGAAAAGTTTATGATGAAACAGAGAGAAAAACAAAAGTAGGATTTGATGATGTTGCAGGATTAGAAGAAGAAAAAGGCGAATTAATTGAAATTGTTGATTTTTTGAAAAGACCAGAAAAATATACAAAAATGGGAGCTAGAGTACCAAAAGGTGTTCTTTTATATGGGAAACCAGGAACAGGAAAAACCTTAATTGCCAAAGCGATTGCTGGTGAGGCAGATGTACCATTTATTTCTATGAGTGGGTCAGAATTTATTGAAATGTTTGCAGGATTAGGAGCTTCTCGTGTTAGAAAATTGTTTGAAAAAGCTAGAAAGCTAGCACCATGTATTGTGTTTATTGATGAAATTGATGCGATTGGTTCAAGAAGAACTTCTAATAGTGGTGCAGAAACAGAGAATAATCAAACCTTAAACCAGTTGTTAGTAGAAATGGATGGATTTGGTTCAGAAGAAACCATTATCGTTTTAGCAGCAACCAATAGACCAGAGATGCTAGATAAAGCATTATTAAGACCAGGAAGATTTGATAGACAAATTACCATACCAAATCCAGACTTAAAAGGAAGATTGGAAATTTTAAAATTGCATAGCAAAGATAAAAAGCTATCTGATGATGTCAACTTAGAAAGTATTGCAGAAGATACAGCTGGATTTACAGGTGCAGAACTTGAAAATATCTTAAATGAAGCAGCGATTGTAGCGACAAAAAGCAAACATGAAGAAATTGAAAATGATGATATAGAAGAAGCTGTGAAAAAGGTAACAGTTGGTTTAGAAAAAAGAGAACGAGTGATATCAGATAAAGATAAACGATTAACTGCTTATCATGAAGCAGGACATGCTGTGGTTAGTAGATATTTACCAACACAAACCAACGTAAAAGAGGTCTCAATCATACCTAGAGGTGTTGCTGGTGGATATACTATGTACAAATCAAATGAAGATAAATACTATATTTCAAAAACAGAAATGCAAGAAAAATTAATAGCTCTTTTAGGCGGAAGGGCAGCAGAGAAACTTGTGTTAGATGATATTTCTACTGGAGCAAGTAATGATATTGAAGTAGCAACAAAAATTGCAAGAGATATGGTTACAAAGTATGGGATGAGTGACAAACTAGGACCAATTGATTTCCAAGGAAAAGAACCTTATGAAATGCAAATGTTTGGCGAAAACATAGGTGATAAGATTGGAGAAGAGGTAAAAACCTTAATTGATACAGCATATAATGATGCAATTACACTTTTGAAAGAACATAGAGATAAATTAGACAAAATTGCTCAAAACTTATTACAAAAAGAAAAGATTAATGAACAAGAATTTAATCAGATTTTTGAGGAAGAATAATAAATAGTTATATTGCCTATTGGTAATAAGTGTAAAATAATGATAAAAGAAAAATCCCCTCTCGTAGCAGAACGCGTGAGAGGGGGCGTTTTTAAAGAAGAGTAGAAATGAAGCGATTCAGCTCATAGAGCTGTTCCTCGCTTTGAAAATCAATTTCATAGATAGTTGTAGTTCTAGCACCCAGTTCTCGGGCTTTATCTAAAATTTCATTCCGATACGAGCAAACTGTAGAGCTCCTTATGTAGGATATTCTACATTCCCCTTTGAAAGTGAGTCTTAGTGAAAACATATCCATTTGTTTCTCCTCCTTTATAATGCGAATAAATTTTTATGTTTACCATAAAGTATTTTAGCATGAATTTACTAATAAAGCAACAATTGTTTCAGAATTTTTAATGTATTTTACATTTTTAAGAGTGTAGGGGCAACCTTAAATAAATATACAAAATTATTTTCCTAATTCACAAATAGCTTTAGCATATACTCTACAAGCAAAAAGTAAATTATCAATAGAAATAAATTCATCTGTTTGATGGCACATATCTTTTTGACCAGGAAGATTAGCACCAAAAGAAACACAATTATCAAAAGCTCTAGCGTATGTGGCACCACCAATGGAAATTGGTTCTAAATAAGAATTAGCTTCTTCATTATAAATATCACAAAGAGTCTTAACCAAATAATTGTCTTTTGGAATATATAGTGCAGGGTTAGAACTTGCTTTTTTATAGGTAATAGTTTTATAATCAGATAAATAATCTAAAAATTTAGTTTCTACCACTTCAATAGGAGTATGAATAGGAATCCTTAAATTTAATCCTATTTTCAAAATGTTATTTTCAAGACTAACTTTTCCAACATTTAATGTTAATGTACCAGATTCATCTTTGTAATTGATACCTAAGCATTTACCATCATATTCTGTATGAATATATTTTGTAAAGAAATCCAACAGTTCGATAGAGATATGATAGGTTTTAAATACACCATCTAAGACAACAAGTAATCGTGAAATAGCATTTACACCTAAATCAGGGTGAGCAGCATGAGCCCCAACACCATGAGAAGTTAGTTTTACTTCTTCATCATTTAATTTATAAATATCGATATCAAAATCATATTGTTCTATTATTCTTTTTATATTTTTAATAAAATCTTCCATTATCATACTAGAATCAATTTTTAAAATCGTACTACAAATTTTAGGAACGACATTAATTGCATTATGATTGCAATCCATCTCTTGTATCGTAATAGGCGCATTTTGAGTAGAATACTCCATTGAAAAATATGGTGTTAAAATAGATTTTTCAGCATAAATACAAGGAAAATCAGCATCTGGACTAAAACCAATGGTAGGAGATTCTTCATGAGCTTTATAATAATGAATACATTTCCAGCTATTTTCCTCATTTAATCCTAAAATTAATCGAACACGTTTGTTAATTTTACAATTATCTAATACATATTTCATAGCATATAAAGAAGCAATTACAGGTCCTTTATCATCAATAGCACCTCTGCCATAAATTTTGTTATCAAATATAGTAGCAGAAAAAGGAGGATACGTCCAATTATCACCACTAGGAACAACATCTAGATGGCCAATAATTCCTAATAATTCTTCTCCTTCACCAAATTCAATATATCCACAGTATCCATCAATATTTTTGGTTCGAAATCCTAAAGTGTTTCCTAAATGTAACATATATTCTAAAGCTTTATTAGCATTTTCTCCAAAAGGCATTAAGGGATTCTTAGATTCTGTATATACACTTGGGATTTGTATTAATTCTTGAAGTTTTAGTATCATTTCTTCTTTGGTATTGTTTATATAATTTTCTAACATATATAACCTCCATATTTTATTAGTTTGACCCAAAAGTCTTATTAATACTTATTATTTACCATTCTTTTTCAGAACTGTCAATTAAGAAAAGAGAAAAAGAAAATTTAAAAAGGGAATTCTATAAAAAAGCTAGAAAAAAGATAAATATCATGATATAGTATAAAAAGATATAGGAGATAGAAAGGTGTGTGTATCATGAAATTAAAAGAAATCAGTGAATTAGAAAAAATGGCAAAAGAAGTCAGAAAAGGAATTATTGAGGAAGTATATCATGGACAATCTGGACATCCAGGCGGTTCTTTATCTGTTGCAGATATTTTGACTGTATTATATTTTCATGAACTAAATATTGATGAAAAAAATCCAAAATGGGAAGATAGAGATAGACTTGTCTTATCAAAAGGACATTGTTCACCAGCTTTATATGCCTGTCTAGCGAATAGAGGATTTTTTCCAATAGAAGATCTAAAAACATTTAGAAAACTAGACAGCTATTTACAAGGCCATCCAGATATGAATAAAATACCAGGTGTTGATATGACAACAGGTTCTTTAGGACAAGGACTATCATCAGCAGTTGGAATGGCTATTACAGGAAAAATGGATAAAAAAGATTATAGAGTATATTGCATATTAGGAGATGGAGAAATTGAAGAAGGACAAGTGTGGGAAGCAGCTATGTCAGCAAAAAAATATGCATTAGATAATCTTTGTATCATTGTAGATAATAACAATTTACAAATTGATGGAACGATTGAGGAAGTTATGAGTCCATATCCAATTGATGAAAAATTTAGAAGTTTTGGATTTGAAATTATCAACATTGATGGACATAATTTTCAAGAAATCATAGATGCTTTTGATGTAGCAAAACATATAGAAGGAAAACCAGTTTGTATTATTGCCAAAACAATAAAAGGAAAAGGTATATCTTATATGGAAAATCAAGTTGGTTGGCACGGAAAAGCACCTAATGAAGAACAATATAAGATGGCAATAGATGAGTTAGTTTAAAAAATAATCAGCATTTTGCATCGTTAAACTTCATATTAAATTTACATCGATGTGCAAAGCACGCCCAATAAATTTAATATTTGTTTGCCTAGCAATATACTAATTCTTTTTTGAACTAAGAATAAAATAAAAGAGATTGGAGAAATGAATGGAATTAGTAGGAGAAGTAGGAGACATTATTTATTACAATGAAACAAATAGTTATATGATAGCAGAATTTGAAACAGAAGAAGAACAAACGACAATTGTAGGATATCTGCCTTTTGTTACAAGTGGAGATATGATCAAAGTTATTGGGAATTTTGTCGAACATAAAAAATACGGAAGACAATTTAAAGTAGAAATCTTTGAAAAGATGATGCCACAAACAGTAGGAGCATTAGAAAAATATTTAGCAAATGGAAATATAAAAGGTGTGGGAGAAGCATTAGCCAAAAGAATTGTAAGGCAATTTGGAGAAGACACTGTACAGGTTTTTAAAACAGAACCACAACGTTTAGCAGAAGTAAAAGGGATTTCAAAAGCAAAAGCGATAGACATTGCAGAAAGTTTTTTGGAAAATTGGGAAGTTTGGCAAATTGTTGGTTTTTTGGAACGATTTGGAATAGGAGCAGAATTTGCAAAAAAAGTATATGAATTATTAGGTGTTAATGCCATCGAGCAAATTGAAAAAAATCCTTATATCTTAATTGATATTGCAAGAGGCGTAGATTTTAAGCAAATTGATAAAATGGCATTAGACTTAGGTATCAGCTATGATAATGAAAAAAGAATACAAAGTGGAATCAAATATGCTTTAATCAGATCAACATACAATGGACATGCATGTGTGATAAAAGAAAATTTAATTGAGTATGTTATCTCTTTATTAGATGTAATGACAGAAAATATAGAAGATGGACTAATAGAATTAAGGGCAAAAGATGAAATTGTGATAGAAGAAAGAAAAGATGGAACAGGTACATGGGTGTATTTATCTAATTTCTATTATACCGAACAGGAAATAGCAGTTCGAATTAAACGATTACAAGAAGCTTCTAATGTAAAAGGGATAAAGAATATACATACAATTTTAAAAAAGATAGAATTGCAATCTAATATAGAACTATCAGAAAAGCAAAAAGAAGCGATTGAACTGGTTAATGAAAATAATGTAACCATTATTACAGGTGGACCTGGAACAGGAAAAACGACAATTATAAAAAGTATAATTGATATTTATGAACAAAAAGGAAATAAAGTAGTTTTATGTGCACCAACAGGAAGAGCCGCTAAAAAGATGACAGAAACGACAGGGAAAGAAGCATCAACTTTACATAGATTATTAGAAATCGGAAAGATAGATGAAAATAATTTTTATCAAACAAGTACAGAATATGAAGGGGCACCTATTGATGCAGACTTAATCATTGTAGATGAATTATCTATGGTAGATATGTTTGTGATGAGCTATTTATTAAAATGTATTTATAAAGGAACAAAACTGATTTTAGTAGGAGATTGTGACCAATTATCTTCTGTTGGTCCAGGAAGTGTATTAAAAGATTTAATAACTTCTGAAAAAGTCGAAACCATTCATTTAGATAAAATTTTCAGACAAGCTGCGAAATCAAAAATTATATTAAATGCCCATAGAGTAAATAATGGAGAGCCGTTTCTTACAAAAGAAGATGAAGAGTATACAGAAGAAACCATGGAGGATTTTTTCTATATTAATGAATTTTCACAAGAAAAGATATTAGAACAAGTGGTATCTTTATGCACAGGAAGATTAAAAAATTATGGGGATTATGATTTTTTTCAAAGTATACAAGTATTAACACCAACCAAAAAAGGGATACTTGGAACAAGAGAACTAAACAAAGCCTTACAAGAAAAATTAAATCCCAATTTATATGATTTACCTGAAAAAGCTAATATGGGAGCTATTTACCGAGCAGGGGATAGAATTATGCAGGTAAAAAATAATTATGATATGGATTGGGAAAAAGAGAATAATGGAAATGTGGAAATTGGAAAAGGTGTGTTTAATGGAGAAATTGGAACAATAAAAGAAGTTAGTGAAAAAAATAAGATTGTTGAAATCCAATTTGATGATGAAAAAACAGCTTATTATGATTATACAGAGTTAGAACAAATAGAACATAGTTATGCAATTACGATACATAAAGCACAACGGAAGCGAGTTTGATGTGGTAATTATGGCAATTCCACCATCAGCACCTGTACTATTGACAAGAAATTTGTTATATACAGGAATTACAAGAGCCAAAAAGTTATTAATTGTTATTGGTAGCGAAAAAATTATCAAATCCATGATACAAAATATAGATAGCAAAAAAAGAAACACAGGATTAGAATATAAATTAAAAAATTTGTAGAAAATAAAATATAAGGCTAAAAAAGCATCCTTAGGTCAATGATAGAACGATATGACTAAATGATAACCAATAAAAAGGTAAGTAAAAATAAAAGAAGAGGTGAAGCATAAAATTTTAAATACAATAATAGACATCTTATTTCCACAAGTTTGTAGTATTTGTGGAAAACTAAATCAAGAGGGGCTTTGTGTAAAATGTAGGAATATGCTAGAAAAATTAGCGATATTTGAAGTAACAAATGAGAATAAATATTTTGAAGAATTAATTTCTATATTTTCCTATGAAGGAATGGTAAGACAACTTTTATTAACTTACAAGTTTCATGAAAAGCCATACATGTATGGCTGTTTTGTAAATTTTATTTTAAAAAATAAAAAAATCTTTGAAAAATTGCAAAGTTATGATACAATCATTCCAGTTCCTATTAGTAAAAAGAGAATGAAGGAACGAGGATATAACCAAAGTGCATTAATTGCTAAAAATTTGAGTAAAAATTTGGGAATAGAATTACAAGTAGGTTGTTTATATAAAACTAAAAATATTATAGAACAAAGTAAATTAAATAAAGAACAACGTAAAGAAAACATACAAAATGTATATGAATTAAAAAACAAAGAAATACTAAATAATAAACAAATTTTATTACTAGATGATATTTATACAACAGGAAGCACAGTAAATGAATGTGCCAAAATATTACAACAAGCAAAACCTAAAAAAATCGATGTATTAGTAGTAGCAAAAGATTAGAAACAAAGGAGGAAAAGATGGAAGATTTAGTTGAAAGTATTTTAGATTACATTAGATCAGACTATACAGATTATGCCATTATGATAAATGGAGAATGGGGCTCACGGAAAAACCCATTTTTGGAATCATAAAATCAGAAAAAAAATAGAATCAATGCAATTAAATGGAAGAAGGTATACCACCATTTATATGTCACTATATGGAATTTCTAATCTAGAAGACATTAGCAAAAAAATATTTATAGAAACCACACAATTGATGGACAAAAACTTAAGAAGGTATATGGATGCTAATGAACAAACAACCATACCAGAATATGCCAAAACAGGAATTGATATGGCCAACTTTTTTGGTGTGACACAAAGTGGCGACAAAGTAGATTATGGAGAATTTTTCTCAACAGATGATAAGGTTCTTTGTTTTGATGATTTAGAGAGAGCAAATGTAGATGTTATTGATATTTTAGGTTATATTAATAACTTTGTTGAACATGACCATATTAAAACCATTATCATTTGTAATGAAAAAGAACTTTCAACCAAATTAAAGAGCTCTAATTTAGAAATGAAAACATTTATTGCAACCTATTTATTAGATAAGCAAGATGAATTAAATAATACAGAAAAACCAATTGTTGAAAAAATACAACAAAAAATAGAAAACGTATTTGATAAAGCAAATGATTATGAAAGGATTAAAGAGAAGTTAATTGGAGAAACCTTTGAATATGCACCAAAATTTGACTATATTATTAATGGAATTTTAATGCGTTATGAAAATAATCCAGATTTAATTCGTTTTTTGAGAGAAAATACAAGATTAATTATTTCAACATTTGAAAGAAGTGGAACAAGAAACTTAAGGATTTTAAAACATGCATTAAATGACTTTAAAAAAGTTTATGAAATGGTCAACAAAGCATATCCGAATACAAGTCATAGAGTGATGCAGACAATGTTAATTTTTACAATTGCGATTTCATTTGAAATTAAAGCAGGAAAAGTAACAAAAGACAAATTTATAAACATTAAAGATAATGAAGAATATAAATCTATATTAGTATCTTCTAGGATTTTAATGGATAATAGACAATTTTATATCAAAGAATTTGATAGTAATTATTATTATAACTTTAAATCAGAATATAGATTTTTTAAATTTATTGAATACTATGTAAGAACAAGAATCTTTGATATGAAAATATTTAAAGAAAATATGGAAACAATCAGAAATACAATAGATACAGAAAATCTACCAGCATATAAACGATTATTAACAGAAGAATATTGGAAAATTTCTGATGATGAATTTGATAAAGTGATATCAGATATTATAGAAGATGTAAAACAAGGAAATTTAAAATTAGTAGATAATGTTAAGATATATGCTTACTTTAGTTATTTTTCTAAGAAAAATTTGATTGATTATGATTTAAAAACAATCAAAAATGTATTTTTTAATGGAATGAATTTAGCATCTTTAAAATCGGAATATTGTGCAAATGTGGATGAAGAGTTGGGAAAAATTGCCATTGAAGAAGTAGCAGAAGACATGGATGATATTTTAAAACATTTTCATACATTAAATGAACAATTACATGATAAGATGTTTAAAGAAAAAGCAGAGGAAATCTTTAAATGTATCCCAATGAAAATGGAGTTATTTTATGAAAAGTTTGATAGAGAATGTATGAATGTTCCAATATTTAAATATTATGACCCATATCAGATGTTCCAGAGAATTTCTTGTGCAAGTAATGAAGATATTGTTTTGATTAAGGAAAAACTAGTAAACAGAGCAGATAAATATACGAAACAAATCGAACCAGAAATAAAAAATATGAAACAATTAAAACAAATTATTGATGATTATTTGAATGGAAAAGATCCATCAATAAAAATCGTTATGCTAAAAGAATTTTCAAAAGACTTAGGATATATTATTGATAAATATAAACCAACATTATTTCCAAAAAAAGATGAAAAAATAGAAGTAAATGAATAAAGAAGGAATCTCGTTTAATATAAGAATATGTAAGAAAAGGTTAGTTGAAATAAACTAATCTTTTTTTGACAAAAAATGAATAAAAAAGAAACAATAAGAAATAATAACAATATAACAAAATTATAAAACAAAAGGGAGGAAATTTATGAAAGCAACAGGTGTCGTAAGAAGAATAGATGATTTAGGTAGAATTGTTATACCAAAGGAAATTAGAAAGGTTTTAAGAATAAAAGAAGGAGATCCTTTAGAGGTATTTACAGATAGAGAAGGGCAAGTGATATTAAAAAAATATTCACCAATAGGAGAGTTGTCTGAATTTGCAGCAGGATATGCAGAAACATTATCAAAAACAACAGGACATATTGCGTGTATTACAGATAAAGATATGGTTATTGCAGTATCAGGAGGTTCCAAAAAAGAATTTTTAGAACAAGATGTTAGTCCTGAATTAGAACAATTAATGGAAGACAAGGAAGTGTACACAAGCAAAGAAAATAGTGATGTAGCAATGCCAATTATAAAAAATGATAATAATGAAAGAAAATATAATGCACAAGTTGTATATCCAATTATTTCTAATGGTGATACCATAGGAACGGTTATATTAATGTCTAAAGAAGCAACTCAAAAAATGAATGATGTTGAAAAGAAAGTTGCACAATCAGCAGCAACATTCTTAGGAACACAAATGGAAATATAATAATAAAAAACAAGTGATTTTAATAAATAAAAATAGAAATTAAAATCAGCTTGTTTTTTCTTTTTTATCATTGTTTTAAGTCAGATAGGCCAACCATATAAATCTTTAATTCTTTTAAATTTCAAAGTAGTCTCCTTATAAGCTAAATATATGTATATCTTAACAAAAAAATTCCTTTATTTCAGTACTCTAAGAACATTTTATATAACTGAATTTTAACAATAAAATATAGTGAAGTCAATAAAAATAAATAAAAAAGATTGGAAAAATATAGGTAAATCATTTTAAAAATAGAAAGAATATCTTTTTGTAATAAAAAGGTGAAAAGCTTTAATAGCAATACATTTAAAGAAAATGGATGTTCTTAGAGTACTGAAATCTAGGAATTTTTTTGTTTTTTATTCAACAATTTCTGATGCTTGTTTTTCAACAGCTTTTAACTTATCTATAAATTTCATAATATGGTATAATATTTTTCATGCAGAACAATAGCGGGCTTTCTTAAACATTTTCTCTATTCATAATATTATCAATAGAAAATTGATTTTAAAATTATAAATTAACTATCATTTTTTATATATTTTCATGCAAAAATTTATACTATTTCTAAATATTATCAGAAAATTATTTTACCCTAACTTTTTCTATAAATTCATAGCTTTTTAAAATCCTTTATGATATAATCAAAAAAACAAAAGAGGAGGATTTTTTATGCTAAAAAAGTTCTTAGGAAAAGAAAAAGGGGCTATCACATTATTTCTTTTATTAGCCATGCTATTTTTCTTAATCGTGTTATTTAGTCTTTTCATATCTACTGGTAATAAAAGTTTATCTCAAACTTCTGAAGTAGATAAAATAAAGGATGAATATAAAAAATCAGTTGATAATATTGACCAAATATATAATGAAACTTTAATTGAGAATTTATCTAATATATTACAACTTGGAGACTATGTAAATTATACATATGATGAGAAAACAGAAGGATATGACTTATTAGCAAAATATAGCGGATATACAACTGATCAAACAGTAAACCAAAAAAGTGAAATGAAATGGAGAATTTTAAATATCCACGAAGATGGAACCGTAGATTTAATAGGAGATATTAGTTCATCAGACCAAACAATATATTTCCAAGGTGCATTAGGATACAATAATGGTGTATATGTATTAAATGACATATGCAAAGAACTGTATAGTAATAATGATTTAGGAATAACAGCTAGAAGTGTAAATTTGGAAGATATTGAAAACCAAATGAGCGAAGAAGGAATTACAGCAAGGAACACATATATCCAAAGTAGTACTGGAACACAATATGGAAATACCAACACCTATACGGGAATTTATACAAATTATCCCAGTCTATATGCCCAAGAAAACGGAAGTGGAATCAACTTATCAGGAACAACAGAAGAAGAAAGAAAAGAACAAACAAAGCAAAATGGAATAGGAATAAATCAAAATGGCTATACAAAGCCAACAGATGAAACATCAGATCAAGCAAGTAATAGCTTAACAGTTACACAAACATATTACAGTTTTAGCAATATTCCAGCAAACTATTTTAAAGATTATGATGGAAGTAACAGTATGACAAGAGATACTTTGTTTAATACAGAAACAAATTATTGGTTAGCATCACGCTATGCTATTTGTAACTCACCTTATGCAAGTTTTGGCTTGTGTTGTATAAATAATTTTGACATTAGTGGTAATCGCATGTTCTATTCAGAAGGCAAAAGCAATCATGGTGCCATTCGCCTTCGCCCTGTCGTTTCTCTAAATCTTTCTCAAATTTTGCCATGTACAAGTGATGTAGCAGATGGAATAGATACAAGCATCCAGCATATGCATCAAATTCGTGAATAATTTTGTATATATAAAAAGGATATTCGTTTTGAATATCCTTTTTTATGTTTTATTCCATACTTTCTGTGTCTGCTACTTGTTCTAATTCTTTTTCTGTGCTAATATGAATATTTTGATATTTTTGCATACCTGTACCTGCTGGAATTAATTTACCAATAATAACATTTTCTTTTAATCCCATTAAGTCATCTGTTTTACCTTTAACAGCTGCATCAGTAAGAACTCTCGTTGTTTCCTGGAATGATGCTGCTGATAAGAAACTATCTGTTGCAAGTGCTGCTTTTGTAATACCAAGCAATACTCTTTTTCCTGTTGCAGGTTTCTTTCCTTCTGCAACTACTTCATTATTCTTATCTTCAAATTCGTACATATCTATTAATGAACCTGGGAACATATCTGTATCTCCATTGTCCTCAACTCTAACCTTTTTAAGCATTTGTCTACCAATCACTTCAATATGTTTATCATTAATATCAACACCTTGGTTTCTATATACTTTTTGTACTTCAGAAATCAAGTATTCATATACGCCTTCTGGTCCTTTTAATGTTAGAATTTCGGCAGGATTGATAGATCCTTCTATTAATGGTTCTCCTATTTCTACCATATCTCCTTCTTTTACCTTCATTTTTGAACCAAATGGAATTGTATAAGATTTTGAATTATCTTTACTTGTAACAACCACTTCTTTTTTCTTTTTGGTTTCTTTGATTTTTACTTTACCTGCAATTTCTGAAATAATAGCAAGTCCTTTTGGTTTTCTAGCTTCAAATAACTCTTCAACCCTTGGAAGACCTTGTGTAATATCCGCTACACCTGCAACACCACCAGAGTGAATGGTTCTCATTGTTAGCTGTGTACCTGGTTCACCAATAGATTGTGCTGCAATAATACCAATTGCTTCACCAATAGATACTAAATCTCTTCTTGCTAATCCCATACCATAACATTTTTGACACACACCATGTTTTGAACGACATCCAAGAACAGAACGTACTTTTAATCTTTCGATTCCAGCTGCTACAATTTCATCTGCAATTTTTTCTGTAATCATTGTATTGGTATCTACGATTAATTCTTTCGTTTCTGGGTGATATACATCTTCTACAACAAACCTTCCTAATAATCTTTCCTGCATTTTTTCAATTACTTGTTGACCATCTTTAATGTCATAAATAATAATTCCATCATTTGTTCCACAATCATGTTCTCTTACGATAATATCTTGTG
Source organism: uncultured Clostridia bacterium (assembly GCA_944390535.1). Classification (GTDB taxonomy): domain Bacteria; phylum Bacillota; class Clostridia; order TANB77; family CAG-508; genus CAG-269. The sequence goes on from CALXQV010000044.1 coordinate 25,346, forward strand.
ATACATCAACTAATCTTCTTGTCAAATATCCAGAGTCGGCTGTTCTTAAGGCTGTATCTGAAAGTCCTTTTCTCGCACCATGGGCTGAAATGAAGTATTCTAAGGCATCTAGTCCTTCTGCAAATGATGATTTAATTGGTATTTCAACTGCCTTACCAGTTGTACTTGCCATTAATCCACGCATACCAGCGATTTGTCTTAACTGACTCATATTACCTCTGGCTCCTGATTTAACCATCATATAGATTGGGTTTAATTCATCAAAGTTATCTTCCATTGCGTCACTAACTTTGTTTGTTGTATCTTCCCATACTTTGATAACTTCTCCATAACGTTCGTCGTTTGTAATTAAACCTCTTGCATATTGTTTTCTAATATTTTCAATTTTGCTATCTGCTTCTTTTAATAATCCTTTTTTCCTTCCTGGTACCTGTACATCACTCATTGAGAATGTAATACCAGCTAAAGTTGAATATTTAAATCCTAATGCTTTGATATAGTCAATTACCTCTGCTGATTCTGTTAATCCATGCGTTCTGATTACTCTTTCTATGATATTTCCCATTGATTTTTTCATAACAGGGAAACTAATTTCATATTGGAATGGATCTTCTTTTCTATCAATAAATCCTAAATCTTGTGGAATTCCTTGGTTAAAGATAATTCTTCCAACACTGGTTTCCACTTTCTTTGTTTTGATTTCTCCATCAATTTCTTTGGAAATTCTAACAAAGATTTTTGCATGAATTCCTACCTCGTGATTTTCAAATGCCATTAATGCTTCTTCTGGATCTTTATAGTAAGTACCTTCACCTTTTTCACCATCTAATACCATCGTTAAATAGTAACTTCCTAAAATCATGTCTAGTCTTGGTACCGCTACTGGCTTACCATCTTGTGGTTTCAATAAGTTGTTTGTAGAAAGCATTAAATATCTTGATTCTGCTTGTGCTTCTGGTGATAATGGTAAATGCACAGCCATTTGGTCACCGTCGAAGTCAGCATTAAATGCTTCACAAACTAATGGGTGAAGTTTAATTGCTCTACCTTCTACTAATACTGGTTCGAAACTTTGAATACCTAGTCTATGTAATGTTGGCGCACGGTTTAACATAACTGGGTGGTCTTTAATAACTTCTTCTAATATGCCCCATACTTCTGGTCTTAATCTTTCTACCATTCTTTTTGCATTTTTAATATTTTGTGCAATTCCTCTTCCTACCAATTCTCTCATAACAAATGGTTTAAATAATTCGACAGCCATTTCTTTTGGAAGTCCACATTGATAGATTTTAAGTTCTGGTCCTACAACGATAACAGAACGTCCTGAATAGTCAACACGTTTTCCAAGTAAGTTTTGACGAAAACGACCTTGTTTACCTTTTAATAAATCTGATAAAGATTTTAGTGGTCTATTTCCAGCACCTGTTACTGGTCTTCCTCTTCTTCCATTGTCAATTAAAGCATCTACAGATTCTTGTAACATTCTTTTTTCATTTCTAACAATGATTTCTGGTGCCCCTAATTCTAATAGTCTTTTTAGTCTGTTATTTCTGTTGATAACTCTTCTATATAGGTCATTTAAATCTGAAGTTGCAAATCTACCACCATCTAATTGTACCATTGGTCTTAAATCTGGTGGAATAACTGGAATAACATTCATAACCATCCATTCAGGTCTATTTCCTGAAAGTCTAAATGCTTCTACTGTATCTAAACGTTTTACAAGTTTTACTTTCTTTTGCTCACTTGCATGTTCTAATTCTTTTCTAATTTGTGTAGCTAATGCTTCTACATCAATTTCTTCTAATAATTCTCTTAGAGCTTCTGCTCCCATTTTTGCCTTAAAAGAACCTCTTCCATATTTTTCTTCTGCTTCATGATATTCTTTTTCATTTAAAACTTGACATTTTTCTAACCCTGTTGTTCCTTTATCAATAACAACATATGAAGCAAAATAAATAATTTTTTCTAAATTTCTTGGTGAGATATCAAGCATTAAAGCAATTCTACTTGGTATTCCTTTAAAATACCATATATGTGCAACTGGTGCAGCAAGTTCTATATGCCCCATTCTTTCTCTTCTAACTTTTGATTTTGTAACTTCAACACCACATCTGTCACATACAATTCCTTTATATCTTACTCTTTTATATTTACCACAATGACATTCCCAGTCTTTTGTTGGACCAAATATTCTTTCACAGAATAATCCATCTTTTTCTGGTTTTAATGTTCTGTAGTTAATTGTCTCAGGTTTTTTTACTTCCCCTTTTGACCATTCTCTGATTTTTTCATCTGATGCAATTCCTATTTTTAATTTATTAAAAATATCTAATTCGTCCACTTTATTTCCCCCTTGAACAATAGGGACATGCCAAAATGGACAAAAAATGTCCAAAAGGGACAGACCCTATTACTTATTAATATATAAAACATTTAGGTGTGTCCCTTTTGGACATTTTTTGTCCATTTTGGCATGTCCCTAACGTTTCTTTTGGGTAATTCTAAAACAGGTGAAGAGATCTAGCCACTGCTAGTGCAATTCCTTCATGTCGCCTCTTTCCTTTTTAGAATTTATTCAGTTGTTTTATTTTTTAAATTATCATAAAAACTCTTTCGATACTCTTCTATCTTTTCATAACTTACAATACCAATTTTAAAGATTATTTGTTCACTTGGTATTTTGTATATAACATCTGTTTTTACTAGACTATCTTTATCTAAGTTGTTTGTTTGGTCTTTTTTTAATAGCTTATTTGTTTGAAACTTTAACTTATTCAAATTAGATGATACAAGCATACCAAAATTTTCTATTGGAACTGCTGTATTATCTTGGTCTATAATTACAAAAAAATGATTATTGCCGACTTCTCCATCAGGATAACTATATTCTCTAACAAAAACGATATCTCCAATTTCATAGAAATTATAGGATTCACTATTTTCCCTTAATACGTTTTCAATTTTGCCTTTATGATATTCTTCCTTGACAGGATATTCTTCAAATGCCTCTTTTAATTCTTTAACTTTTCCATGTTCATAAGCTGTTTTTAAAAAGTCACTTAATTTATCTTGCATAGTTAATCTCCTTTCATTCCATTTTTTTGTAATGTCAAAAGATTCCCTTTTATGAATTAGCAACATATTTAATGCTACTTTTCATTCGTTTAAATAATGTCATTGTCATTATCTAAATTATCCTCTGCCAAATCACTATCAAAGAACATTTCATCATCATCTTCTAGACCTTCAAATAGTTCGTCATTTCCATCATCTAATGATTCATTATCATCTTCTAGTAAGATGTCATCTTCTGTACTTTCTTCTGTATAACCATTATCTAGGTCTCCATCTGCAACAACTTCATCTTCAGCTAAATATTTCTTTTCTTTTTCTGGATCATATTCAATTCCGTCTTCTATATTTTCTTTTAATTCTAATTCTTGATTATCTTCAGAATATAATCTAACATCTAGCCCTAAAGATTGAAGCTCTTTTACTAATACTTTAAAGCTTTCTGGAACACCTGGTTCTGGAACATTTTCACCTTTTACGATTGCTTCATATGTTTTTACTCTTCCAACAACGTCATCTGATTTTACAGTTAACATTTCTTGTAGTGTGTATGAAGCACCATAAGCCTCTAATGCCCAAACTTCCATCTCTCCAAAACGTTGTCCACCAAATTGTGCTTTTCCTCCTAGTGGTTGTTGTGTTACTAATGAGTATGGTCCAGTTGAACGTGCATGGATTTTATCATCTACTAAGTGATGTAGTTTTAACATATACATAACACCAACAGTAATTGGACTTGCAAACGCTTCTCCTGTTCTACCATCATATAGTGTTGTTTTACCATCTTTGTTCATTCCTGCTTCTGCTAATAATTTTTCAACATCTTCTTGTGTTGCTCCATCAAATACTGGTGTAGATACATGCCATCCTAAAGCTTTCGCTGCTCCTCCTAAGTGAACTTCTAGTACTTGGCCTAAGTTCATACGAGATGGAACTCCAAGAGGGTTTAATAAGATATCGATTGGTGTACCATCTGGCATAAATGGCATATCTTCTTCTGGTAATACTCTTGAGATAACACCTTTGTTACCATGACGTCCTGCCATCTTATCTCCCACAGATATTTTTCTTTTTGTTGCAATATAACATCTAATAATTTGGTTAACACCTGGTCCTAATTCATCTGAATTTTCTCTAGTAAAGATTTTAACATCTACAATGGTTCCTGCTTCTCCATGAGGTACTCTTAATGATGTATCTCTTACTTCTCTTGCTTTTTCACCGAAGATAGCTCTTAATAATCTTTCTTCAGCTGTTAATTCTGTCTCTCCTTTTGGTGTTACTTTTCCAACCAAAATATCTCCTGGTCTTACTTCTGCACCAATACGAATAATTCCATTTTCATCTAAGTCTTTTAAAGAATCATCACCTATGTTTGGAATATCTCTTGTGATTTCTTCTGCCCCTAATTTTGTATCTCTACATTCACAATCATATTCTTCAATATGGATAGATGTAAATACATCCTCTTTTACTAATCTTTCATTTAATAAAATCGCATCCTCATAGTTGTATCCTTCCCAAGTTGAGAAAGCTACTAATACGTTTTTACCTAATGCCATTTCTCCATCTTTTGTAGATGGTCCGTCTGCAATGGCATCTCCTTTTTTAACCTTTTCTCCTGCTTTTACAATTGGTTTTTGGTTAATACAGGTACCACCATTGGTTCTTTTAAATTTACGCAATTTATGTACAACCGTTTTTCCATTATTGTATTTAACTGTAATTGCGTCTCCTGTTACTTTTTCAATCACACCATCTTCTTCTGCTAATACTAAGATTCCAGAATCTTTTGCTGCTCTATATTCAATACCTGTTCCAACAATTGGGCTTTCTGTAATCATAAGTGGCACTGCTTGACGTTGCATGTTTGCACCCATTAATGCTCTTTTTGCATCATCATGCTCTAAGAATGGAATCATCGCTGCCGCAATTGAAACCAATTGTTTTGGTGAAACATCGACATATTGTACTTTATCTTTATCTACTTCAATTACTTCATTCTTAAATCTAACTCTAATTCTTGGGTTTACAAAACTTCCATCTTTATTAATTGGTTCTGATGCTTGTGCAATAATGTAATTATCTTCTACATCTGCACTCATATATTCTACAATATCTGTTAATTTATGTGTTTTAGGATCTACTTTTCTATATGGTGTTTCAATAAATCCATATTCATTAATTTGTGCGAATGATGATAATGCTGAGATCAATCCAATGTTTGGTCCTTCTGGTGACTCAATTGGACATAATCTTCCATAATGTGCATAGTGAATATCACGAACCTCGAATCCTGCTCTATCTCTTGTTAATCCTCCAGGTCCTAAAGCAGAAATTCTTCTTTTATGTGTTAATTCTGAAAGTGGATTTGTCTGATCCATAAATTGTGATAATTGTGAACTTCCAAAAAATTCTCTAATTGCTGATGTAATTGGTTTTGTATTAATCAAAGTTTGTGGTGTTATTACATCTAAATCTTGAATGGTCATTCTTTCACGAACAACTCTTTCTAATCTTGTTAAACCAATTCTGAATTGATTTTGTAATAATTCACCAACACAACGAATTCTACGGTTTGCTAAGTGGTCAATATCATCTGGCTCACCTAATCCTTGTGCTAGATTTAGTAAATAGTTAATAGAAGCAATCATATCTTCTGTTGTAATATGTTTTGGTACTAATTCATTTTGTCTTTCTTCTATGACTTTTACTAATTCTTTTTCGTCTGTATTATCTACAATATTTTTTAATACATCGTAATTTACCAATTCTTTAAAATGTAATTTGCTTAAATCTACATTTGGTAATACTTTATGAATATTGGCTGTACTGTTTCCTATCACTCTAACTGTTTTTTCTCCCACAGTAACATCTACCACATTAATTCCTGCATTTTGAATATTTTCTGCAACTTCTTCTGTAATCACTTCTCCTGCTTGTACAAATACTTCTCCTGTTTCACTGTCGACAATGTCTGTTGCAGAAACTCTTCCTTTGATTCTTCCAGAAATAGCTAATTTTTGATTAAATTTATATCTACCAACTTTTGCTAAATCATATCTTCTATTGTCATAGAATAATCCATTAAATAGGTTCCTTGCCGCATCTGCTGTTGGAAGTTCTCCTGGTCTTAGTTTTTTGTAAATTTCAATTAATGCTTCATCTTGGTCTTTAATTGTATCTTTATTTAGTGTTGCTTTGATTAATTCTTCATCACCAAATAAATCCAAAATTTGTGCATCTGTAGCTACACCAATTGCTCTTAATAATGTTGTTACTGGAACTTTTCTTGTTCTATCTACACGAACCCAGAAAATATCATTTCCATCTGTTTCATATTCTAGCCATGCTCCACGTAGTGGCATAACTGTTGATGTATAGGTTCTTTTTCCTGTTTTTGTATCAAATTCTTCAGCATAATAACACCCTGGTGAACGAACTAATTGGCTAACAACAACTCTTTCTGCTCCATTGATAACAAATGTACCACTATCTGTCATTAATGGAAAATCCCCTAAGTAGATTTCTTGTTCTTTAATTTCTCCTGTCTCACGGTTGATTAATCTTACTTTCACATGTAATCTTGAAGAATATGTTGCATCTCTTTCTTTTGCTTCTTCTACTGTGTATTTTGTCTTGTCCTCCATATAGTAATCAAAAAATTCAAGTACTAGGTTTCCAGAGTAGTCTTCAATTGGAGAAATGTCTTTTAATACTTCACCTAATCCTTCTTCTAAAAACCAGTCATAAGAATCTCTTTGCACTTTAATAAGATTTGGCATTTCAATATAATCCCCAACCTTTGCAAAGTCCTTACGAGAAGTCTTCTCGTATTTTACTTCTTTTAATTTCAAGAAAATCACCTCATATAAAATATTAAGCAGAATTAATTGTCAACAATATTGGTTGACAGATTTATTAGTTAAAAGAAGTCCTTCTTAAATCATAAATTTCTTAGCTAAGTTTTAAAATTGTCTGCTTTTACAATTTTAAATTTCCTTAGGGAAACTTATATTTAATTCCTCTCCTTTTAAGATTTAACATTTGAATAAAAAATTTTTGAATATATATTTTGATTTTGAAAAACCATACTATTTAACCCTTACACAGAATAAACGGCAATAAAAGAGCTGTCAAAAAACCTTCATTTTTCAACTGGCTCTAGTAAAATATTCAATTTCATTAACATTTACTTTTCTTTATTTTAATCACCTTTTTATTTTTCTTTTTAGGTTAATTAAATTCTCTTTTTCAAATCGGTATTATTATATATCAAAACACTTACGGAAGTCAATACTTTTAGGGAATTTTTCAAAACTTTTTATAAAAAATGCGTCAATTTATATTTTGATTTTTTCTATGAACTTTTGTTACAGATATAGACATTTTTTTTAATATATAGTACAATACATGAGAAATTTAAAAATCTAATGACATAGGAGGAAATATGGCAAGTTTACCATTGATTGTAAAATATTTATTAACTGCTTTTGTTGGAATGATACCAATTATCGAGTTAAGGGGTGCTATCCCAGTAGGTGTATTCACATTTCATTTAAATTATGTAGAATCTTTTTTATGTAGTTTTATTGGAAATATTATACCTGTATATTTTATTGTAAAATTCATTAGACCTTTATTTGATTTTTTCGGTAGGTGGAAACCTTTTAGAATTGTGATTGATTGGGCATCTGAAAGAGCTACTAAAAAAATAGAAGAAAGTGAAAAATTGCAAAATTTTGCTGCTTTAGGACTATTCTTATTTGTTGCTGTTCCATTACCAGGGACAGGTGCATGGGTAGGTTCTTTAATTGCTAATTTCTTAGATTTACCACCTAAAAAAGCAATACCACCTATTATTGCAGGTGTTTTTGCGGCAGGCATTATTGTCCTTACTTTAACAGCTATCGCAAATGGTGGAATACAATATTTATTACAAAGAGGATAAAGCGAAAGCTTGGGGAATTTTAATTTATCTCCAAGCTTTCATTTTTCTTTTTATTTTCTTTATACTTTATAAAATCATCTAATAATATTTTTATAACAGCAATAACTGGTACTGCTAAAAACATTCCTAAAATTCCAAAATATGCTCCTCCAAAGGTTACTGCAAACAATACTAACAATGGACTAATTTTTAATGATTTTCCAACAATTTTTGGATTGATAATATTCGCATCTATTTGTTGTAAAATAATGACAACAATTAACATCCAAATGGTTTGTGACAATCCACCTGTTATTAATGTAATGATTGCAGCAACAACAGTCGCAATAATTGCTCCTACATATGGTATCATGTTAAATAATCCAATAAAGAACCCTAATAGTGGTGCATATCGCACGCCCATAATACTCATTGCAGTTGATACTAATATTCCCACGACTATGGCATCTAAGAATTGACTAGCAACAAATTTAAAGAAAATTTCGTTAGAATTGTTAAAATATTTATCTAAATTTTTATATGTCCTTTCTTTTAATACTGCTCCTGCTAATTTCTTAAAAAAGGCTAATATTTTTCTTCTATCTATTAAAATATATACAGACACGATAATGGCTATAAAAATATCTACTATACTAAAAATGGCTCCAATTGCATTTATTAAATACCCCAATAATGCTTCTACATCTAAATATTGCTTAATGTCTATATTTTGTAAATTATGGATTTCATCTTGAACAATTTGGCTTTTTAATACAGAATCCTCTGGTAAATTGTTATATGCATTAATTGTATCTTCTACATAATGTGGCACATTACTGATAAAATCTGTTACACTTTCAAAGACAATTGGTAAAATGACAGAACATAATATACTAATTGCTAGTATCATGATAAGATATACTGTGATAACACCCAATCCTCTTGCCTTTTTGGAAATACATTTTATTTTTATTTTCCCATACAATTCCTCAAATTTTCTTGATGGCATGTATAGTATATATGCTAGAAAAATACCGATTAGAAATGGACTAATCACACCAAAAAATGTATGTAAACATCCCATAACATTTTCATAATTGTCTAATATCTTATAAATACAGATAAATACTAAACCTAATGAAAACCAATATAACCATTTTTTCCAATTATGTTTTATTTCATTCATATTTGCTTTCCTTCCTTTCGTGCTTTATTTTTGAAATTATAAACTATACAAACTTGTTTTTTTATTTTCCTCATCCTTTTATTCTATTATTAAACCAATAGGACAATGGTCACTTCCCATAATTTCTGGATATATCATTGCATCTTTTATTTTCTCTTTTATATCTTCTGAGACAATAAAATAGTCAATTCTCCATCCAACATTTTTTTCTCTTGCTTTTCCCATATATGACCACCAACTATAACTATCTGTTTTATCTGGATATAAAAATCGGAAAGAATCTATAAATCCTGCCTCTAATAACTCTGTCATTTTTCCTCTTTCTTCATCTGTAAATCCTGCATTTCCTCTATTTGATTTTGGATTTTTCAAATCGATTTCTTTATGTGCTACATTTAAGTCCCCACACATAATCACTGGTTTTATCTTCTTTAGCTCTAACAAATACTTACGAATTTCATCTTCCCATACTTGTCTGTAATCTAGTCTTTCTAGTTCTCTTTTTGCATTTGGTGTATAAATATTTACCATATAGAAATTTTCAAATTCTAGTGTGATAACTCTTCCCTCTTTATCATGTTCGCAAATTCCAATCCCATATGTAACGGTTAATGGTTCTTTCTTTGTAAAAATCGCTGTCCCTGAATATCCTTTCCTTTCTGCACTATTCCAATATGCTTTGTATCCTTCAAATGTTAATTCAATTTGTTCTGGTTGACATTTTGTTTCTTGTATACAAAATATATCTGCATCAATTTGATTAAAAAATTCCTTAAATCCTTTATTCACACAAGCACGTATACCATTCACATTCCAAGATATTAGTTTCATATTTTTCTCCTTTATTCTATATTTAATAATTTTGTTGCATAGGAAAAGCGATTTTTCTATTCAACAAAAAATACTAGAGTTTTCAAACTCTAGTATATTATACTATATATCGTTTTAGTTTACAACACTTACATTTAAGTATCTGACACCCCATTGTAGAGCTTCTGCATGGCTATTAACAAATATGTCAATTTTATTACCATTGATTGCTCCACCTCTATCTTCAACTGTATATACGTGTCCACCAATATTTAATTTTGTTCCAAATGCAAATTTACTAGATGCTGCAACTGTTCTTCCTGCTGTTGCTGTTGTTCCTGATGCCGTTCTTCCATTTGTTTTTCCACAACATTTTGCACATGGGCAATATGCTGTTATTTTATATACAGTTCCTCCTGTTGCTGAAGCGCTTGATGTTCTTGGTAGTGTTGAACTTCTTGAAGTTACCTTTTTTTGTACTTGAACAATTTTATTGACTGGTTCTTGTACAACAACTTCTGATATTACTGATTTTTCAATTTCTACATCATTTTGATATTTTACTTTATATGTTACTTCTTTTAATCCATCTTTTCCATTTTGTACAACCTTATTTGTTGTATCTGTTGAAGTTCCTGTGGTATTTTTTGTGATTGTTTCATAAGGTATCACAACTTGTTCTACAACTATTTTTTCTGTGATTGGTGCATAATTTTCTAATAATTGATTTAATGAAGTTTCAATTCCTTCTTCTGAAATTTTAGAAATTTGTACCTCATTATATGATTTGTCTGTTATTTTAATTGTATCTCCTGATACAATTTCGCTATCTAAATCTGGTATTGTTTTTTGGTTTTCATTTAAAATAATGTTATTTTCACTTAATATATCTGATACGTTACTTTTTGACGTTACAGTTGTCATTTCATATCCATTTTGTAAAATAATGGTTATGTCTTTTAAGTCTGTGTTTACTGCCATAACACTAATTCCTGATATCAATATTAAAATAATGCTTACACAGATAATCTTCATTATAGAAATTGAAGCTTTTTCTTCTCTTTTCATAAGATTTAATTACCTCCTTTTGGCAACACAATACTATTATACTATTTTTTTCATCAAAAGTCAAATTTTAGCATTTTTTTGCCTTTAAACTTTGGTATTTCTAGGATTTTTTGAAGTTACTTTTATGGATATTTACATAATTTTCATTCAAAAAACCTTCATATTTGTCCATTTTTTGTCCATACTATACTATATGAATTTTTTAAAAAAATATTCCTTTTTATGAAATCTTTTTTATGTTTAAATATTTTATTAAAATTTTTATTCTATGCTTCCTTTTATTTTTCTATATTTTAGCTTTTCTACTAAAAAAAAGAAATTTCATCATTTTTTCACAATTTCTTCATATTCATATTGTATAAAATAATTTAATATGCTATGATAGTTTTGTATATACTATAAATATAAGGAGGATTTTTATAAATGATTGGTTGGATTATATGTGCAATTGTTGTAGTGATTATTATAGCTGTTATTGCCATGTATAACGGTTTAGTTCAAGCAAGAATAAAAGTGGATAATGCATGGAGCCAAATAGATGTACAATTACAAAGAAGATTTGACTTAATCCCTAACTTTGTTGAAACTGTAAAAGGCTATATGGCTCATGAATCTGAAACATTTGAAAAAATTGCACAGCTTAGAACTTCATGGGCAAATACAGAAAGTGTTTCTGAAAAAGCTTCATTAGATAATCAATTATCTAGTGCACTAAAAACCATTATGGCTGTATCTGAAAATTATCCTGATTTGAAAGCAAATCAAAATTTTTCAGAATTATCAGAAGAACTTAGAAATACAGAAAATAAAATTTCTTTTTCTAGACAGTTCTATAATGATACTGTAGCAATGTATAATACAAAATTAGAAGTTTTTCCATCTAATTTGATTGCTGGAATGTTTAACTTTAAAGCTCGTGATTTGTTTGAAGCTGAAAGTGAAGAAGCAAGAAAAAATGTCAAAGTAGATTTTGGAAAATAAAAAAACATATAAGAAGGGATTAAGGCTTACCTTTTCCCTTCTTTATTTACAAGGAGAAAATTATGTTTGAAAGTAGTAAAAAAAATAAATTTGAATCAGGAATCATTGTAAGTATATTTATTGTGGTAATTACATTAATTGTTTACTATATTTGCCATGCTTTAGAATTAGGTACTATGTCAATTGTGATTGCCCTAATTTTTTCAATTGGTTCTGCTTGGGCTTCTTATTATTATAGTGACAAAATTGTATTGTCTCTAAATAAAGCAAGACCTGCTACTAAAGAAGAAGACCAAAAATTAGTTAATATATTAGATGCATTAATGATAACAGCAGGACTTCCTAATAAACCTAGACTTTATGTTGTTAACGATGCACAACCCAATGCATTTGCAACTGGTAGAAATCCACAAAATGCTGTTATTTGTGTCACTACTGGCCTTCTAGAAAAGTTAGATTATTATGAATTAGAAGGTGTTATTGCTCATGAGATGAGTCATATAAAAAATTATGACATTCGTTTAAGTTGTGTAGTTTCCGTTATGGTAGGATTTATGGTTATGATATCTGACTTATTTTCTCGTGCATTATTTTGGGGTGGTGTTAAAGACAGAGATAGTGATAGTAAAGCAAATGGTATCTTAATGTTAGTTGGATTAGTTTTTCTTATTTTAGCACCTATTTTTGGTTCTTTAATGCAACTGGCATTATCTAGAAAAAGAGAATTTTTAGCAGATAGTACGGCTGTTGAATTTACACGTAACCCAGATGGTTTAATTTCTGCTTTAGAAAAATTAGAAAATGACCCTCATGAATTAAAAACTGCGAATAATGCAACTGCTAATATGTATATTATAAATCCATTTAAGAAAAATGCTAAAAATAGCAAAAAAAGAACTACCAACATATGGTCTACACATCCTAGTACTGCTGATAGAATTGAAGCTTTAAGAAATATAAAATACTAAAAAACATCATAAATCTTTATGATGTTTTTTAATCTTTATGATGTTTTTTAAATATTAAAAATTCGTAGCGCATTTAAATACGTTATTTTTGCCATTTCTTCTATTGTTTTATTTTTTACATCTGCTATTTTTTGTGCAATATATGTTACATTTCTTGGGTCATTTCTTGTTCCTCTTACTGGTTCTGGTGCTAAATAGGGGCTATCTGTTTCAATGAGAATTTTTTCATTTGGTACCATTTCTATGATTTCATTTGCATTTTTAGCATTTTTAAATGTTACAGGTCCTGCAAAAGAAATGTAATATCCTAATTTTAATGCTTCTTTTACTAGTTCTCTATTGAATGGACAACAATGAAAAACACCTTTTTTATCAACAGAATTTTTCTTTAAAATTTCTATTGTATCCATTACGGCTTCTCTCGTATGAATAACAATTGGTAAGTGAAATGTATTTGCCATTTCGATTTGTTTTATAAATGCTTGTTTTTGTAATTCTCTTCTTTGCAAGTCTTTTTCCCAATAATAGTCTAATCCAATTTCTCCTATAGCTACAATTTTATTATCTTTTATATTTTCTTTCACAAAATCTCTTATTGTTTCTATATCTTTCCACAATTCCTCTTCACTTTGTGGAATATCATTAGGAGAAATACCACAAGTTGTATATATTTCGTCATATTTTTTAGATAATTCTATTCCTTTTTTAGAGCCTTCTATACTATATCCTGCTGATATGAGTTTTGTAATATTAGCTTTTTTTATGTCTTCTATTAACTTCTGTCTATCTTCATCAAATCTTTCATCATCTAAATGACAATGGCTATCAAAAAACTCCATTCTCTTTTTACCTCCTTTGTTTGATTAGATATTTCTTTTGCACACTTTTGCCAAAAAAACAAAAGACAGAAAATTCCTTCAATTATCTCAAGCTATCCCAAATATTTATTTCCAGATAACAACTACATTTGCTGTTGCATATTCTTTACAATGGGAAATACTAATATCCATTTCTTCTATTTCTGGTATCTCAATATTTAGTAAATGTGCATATGGCCTTCCATTTTCATCATTTATAACTTCCATGTCTTTCCAACCAATATCATATTTATTATGTAATCGATTGGAAATGGCTTTAAATACTGCTTCCTTTGCTGCAAATCTAGCAGCATAATGTTGATATTTTTGATTGTTTTTGCTTTCACAATATTTAATTTCTTTGTTTGTATAAACACGTTCTAAAAATTTCATTCCTAAATCTTCTATACTTTCTTCTATCCTCTTAATTTCTATAATATCTGTTCCACAACTGATTTTCATATCCTACATTCCTTCTTATTTATTCCTTACATTAAAATGGGGAAGATGTCTCTTCCCTTTTTATCTTCTTTTGTTTTTTTCGTTTATTTAGTGTTTTGAAAGTAATATAAAGTTCAATATATTAAATACCAATGATGCAATTAAAATAATAGAAATCACAATGGTAATATTTTTATTTTTTTCAATATTGAGTTCTTTATATAGCACATCATATTCATTTTTTACTTCATGATATAATTGTTCTAATCCTAACATCTCTTTTACTTTATGGTCAAACATTGTCCCTGTTTCATCTTCTGTCATTTCTTGAATCCATATATTTTTTGTAAATGAAATAAATGCCTTTCTTACTTTTTTTAATCTTGTTGGATGTTTAAATTCCAAACTTAATTTTTTCAAGTAAATTTTTTTGTACACCTCAAATATATACATATATAAATATTGTTGCTCAAATTCATTTGGTAAAATCGTATAATTGTTAATATCTGTTGATGATGAAAACAAAGTGACACCATGTTTGGTAATTCCCATTTTTGTATATTTCCATTTTGACAATGATAACACATCATCATCTCTTAAGCTAGCTGAGTTATCAGCAGGTAAAAATCGGACAAATTTAATAAAATGATTTTCTATATGTTCAAATGGATTATCCACATTCCATGCTGACTGGTCTATACAAACATAAGAATAGGTTAAAAATCTCTCTGTATTGATATCTAATTTAATTGCTTCTACATTAGAGCCTGTGATACCTTTTATAAAGTCTGTCAATTTGTCAATATTCGCAAAACTATCTGTTTGTATATTAATTTTATCATAATCATTTAATGTTCGATTGTCTTGCTTAATATCTCTAAATTTATAATTAAAATTCAAAACATCTGCAAATGTACACTCGTCTTCTATATTAGTTTTCATACATAAAAAACAGATACCAGTTTGAAAACAAATAATTTCCATTTTTCGTATTTTAAAGAAAATGCCTTTCCCTTCTCCTGCTTTTCCTTGGATATCATTTTTTACCGTATATTCAAAGATAGTACAAGGATATTTTGATAATACTGCTGCTTGTGTTTCTATCGGCATTTCTTTAAATTTTACATATTTCAAGTTTGTAAAACTAAAACTTGAAAAAAGAAATTCTCTCATTTTAGGTGTAAAGTGTTTATACAGTCTTAAATCCTTTTCCTTTTCAAAACGTTTTAATTTACAGTTTTTATCCCTTAATAATCGTAATATATATTTTTGGTATTTGTTCTGTTTTACGACAAAAGGATGTATAAAGTATGTATATTGGTAGTTTATCTTTAGTTCCATGTTTTATCACCTTTTTTATAATTTTATTCTTGGTTATAATAGTTCATATTTATATCTTTTCCTAAATGCCATCTTCCGATAAAGTCAATGATTAAATAGTCATCTAAATTATATATTGGTTCTTGTACAACTTCTCCTTTATGATTAATTGCCCCCCATTTTCCATCTTTTTTTACTGCTGCAAATCCATATTCATTTTGTTCTGTTGCATCATCATACATATATTCTACCACAACATTTCCATCTTTGTCTACATATCCATATTGATTATCCTTTTTATCTAAAAACAATGTGTGGTTAGTTAGAATATCTGTTTTATTTTTCTCTTCAAATTTAAAATTATAGTATTTGTATTCATCATTTTGTCTTAATTCAAAATAGCCTGATGTTTTATTGATTTCAATTAAGATTCCTGTTTGCTTTACTTCAAAAAGATTATTTAAAATATTGCTATTAAAATTTTCGTCTTCTGCTATATAGATATCTCCTGTTTCGTTATATGTAATTGATTGATATGTAAATGGTACTTTTTGTGTATTTTCTATATCAATAATTCCTTGTTTATCTTCTTTTGTTGCAATAAATATATCTGCTTTAGCCTCTACTAAGTTTGTATATTGTGCTTCTATTAGAACCTCTCCTGCTAAACTCATAACACCATATTTTCCACCACTTGTATAAATAACACCTCTGTCTTTTGTTTTTAAAATGCTTGCTATTTGTTCAAATCCTTGTGTTAAGACATCTTCTCCTTTGTTATTGACTACTTTTTGAGTTCCATCTTGTGTTACTACATACAAGTCATTTCCATATACCTTTTCAATTTCTTGATATTGATTTTGTAAAATTACTTTTTTTGAAGAATCGACAATTCCATATAATCCTGTATCATCTTTTACAATAAACCCTTCCCTATTGGTTTTTCCTAAATTTGTAATTTCTGTATAATTGGTATCTAGAATGACTCTTCCTTCCCCATCTGTAACACCATATTTTCCATCTTTTTGAACAAGGATTGCATTTTCTATTCCTGGCATTGCTTCTATCCCATCATATTCGGTATCTAATACTGTTTCTCCTGTAAAATGAATGATTCCCCATTTTCCATCTTTTTGGACTTTTAATACATTTTTCTCATACCATAAATTGTTATTTTCATCATGGTTACTGATTGCTTCAATTTTTGTGTATTCTGTGAAAATCTCTTCATTTTTGCTGTTTAATGCTTTTGTTTGATATTCTCCTGTATCATAATTGACATCATATGTACATAGAAAAATATCTGTTTTGTTATCTGGAATTATCATCATTTCTTCATAAGAAGGCTGAATAATGGTATCCCCATTTTCATCAATTACCCCCCACTTATTGTCTTTATATGCTGCAAAATATGTTTTGCTTGAAATTTGTCCTTTTGTACTTTCTCTTTGAAGAATCCCTTTTATGATAAATACAGACATAATGATTACAATAATTGCTAAAATAACTGCAAAAACTTTTTTCAAATTTAGCTTTGGTTCTTCATATCTTCTTCCTTTACTCATATATTTGCTCCTCCCATTTTATTGTAGCATTTCTTTTTCTTTCGCTAAAAAGTTGCTTTTGTTATCCTTATTCGTCCTTTTGCATAAATTTACATACAATGACACTCATATCATCTTTGGTTTTTCCAAAATTGTTATCTATTGCTTCATTTAATATAATATCTGCTATTTTTTTTGTATTTTTTGTTTCTATATCTTCTAATAAGTATTTAATCCATAATTCTTTGTTTTTATATTCTATATTAGAATCTAATATGCCATCTGTACACATAAGCATCATTTGTTCGTTTTGTATGTCTATATCAAATACTTGTATATTGTCTTGATTAATCATTCCTGCTGGAAGTGAATTTGATTTAATAATTTTTACTTTTTTATTTTTCTTTATATATGTTGGACATGCTCCACTTTTTATAAATTCTATCGTACCTTTATACAAATCTATAATCGCAATATCTAGTGTAGCAAAAATTTCTTCATTTTTACTAATTAAACTAGAGGTAATTAGTTCGATTGAACTATCTTTATCAAAGCCTGATGCTAATAAATTTTGTAACATAGCCAATGCTTGCATACTACTTTCACTTGCTTTTCTTCCTGTTCCCATTCCATCACTTAGTGCGATTACATATTTTCCATCTTTTAATCTTGTATTGATAAAGTTATCTCCTGAAACTTCACTTTGGTTCTTGCTTGAATCTGCTGTTGCAAATCCCATTACATATTTATCATCAGAAATGTAGATTAAATCTGTTTGTGTAGAGTTTTCTTCATTCACAATGATGTTTTCTTTTAAAATTTTTGTAAGTATTTTTTCTATTACTTCATTCTCTGCTACATCTTGAAGCACTATATGAACGATATATCTATCTTTTTTATCAACAGATACTTCCTCTACTTTTATTTCTTTTTGTTTTAACAATTCAATAATTTCAATTTCTTGTTTTGTATAGTCTTGTTTTTTAACTGCTTCTTTTTGAATGTCTTTTGCAATTCCAGATATGACTTTTGAAACACCCCTTAATTGTGTTTCCATGTTTTTCTTACTTTCTTCTAGTTTTCTTTTCCACACAAAATTGTTTTTGCTAACTTTGTAAGAAATATTTAATATTCTTAAAATTTGCAATATATTTTCTTCTAAATATCCACTTACTTCTTTATCATCAAACCCTATAATATAACTATTGCAGTCTGCAAAGATTTTTAATAATGTCTCTCTTTCAATTTCTTGTTTTTCTAATAATACATCAAAGATTTTATCTATAATTTTCCCATTCACATTTGCAATGTCTTCATATAGCAAATTATCTTTATATGGCTCTAGATTATTTAACAATTCATTGATAAATATTTGCTTATTTTCTTCTTTTTCTTCAACAGAAAATTCTTTTTTTCCTTCTTCTGCATAAGCATTTGCCATTTTTTTGATGGTTTCAGAAACATTGTTTAATTTTTCAACAGTTTCTTTTTCTCTTGTTAAGCTTCTTTCTCTGGAGATTGGTAAAAATTTTGATCCTCCTACAAATTCTTCTATATCAATATGGATGTTTTTTGGAATAGCTAATAAAATAATAGATGCTAGTAAAATTTCTTTAAAATAAATTAATTCTACTGTATACCCATTTGATGCATATGCTAATAGGACATTTCCTATGCAAAATCCAACAATCACCCCTATTTTTCCAAATCGATTTAGAAAACCTGCTACCATTCCAGAAATAGCATATGCTGCTATGATAATAGGTTCTCCACCTGTGATAATTCCAAGGGTTACGCCAATTGTTACGCCTGATGTAGCTCCTACTAATACACCATTTTTCCAACCTAATACCAATACAATTAATATGCTAAGTATATTTCGAATAGAAAATCCTAACAGGGTAATATCTGAAAAAGCACTTACGGCTATCGCTAATAGAAGGCTTGTCCCTATCACTTCTTCAATAGAAAATGCTTTTTTTTCTCCAAAATTTTCAATGACAGATATAGAGTTCGCAAATATTTTATAAAATGCAATTGCAATCATTGTATAGGTAATGCTTAGTAATATATCATAAATGGTTACTGTAGCAAAAATGGCTTTTATCATTTGTATAATAAAAACAGCTACAAAGATGTTTTTTCCTACTTTTATTTTTTCATTTCTTTCTTCTTCGTTATATTTTGGTTTTATGATAAATAAACTAGCAAAAAATACAAGGCTTGTTAGAAAATACTCTACGCCTCCTCCTACACCAAATTTCACAATATTTCCTATTAAAGATACAACTGTTATTCCTAAGAGCGGAATAGATGAAGAAAAACAAGCACCTAATATACTGATACTAAATAATGAAAACTCTCCTCCTATCCCTACAAGGGATAACATAAATGTTAACACATACATGATGATATTATTCGGTTTGATGACTTCTGCCCATCTGCCAAATGTTGCTTTTTTTCTATCTTGCATTGTATATTCATTTATATTTTGAAACATATTCACATACCACCTTTATCTAATATATATGCTATATTTTACTACTTGTCTTTTGTGGTTTTTGTCTTTTTTCGTAACTCCTTACGAATAATTTTTTTACAGAATCTACTGTTTTTTTATGATTTATTTTCTTATATTCTTTTTTTTCTTATTTTATGCTTTTTATTTTATTACAGAATGTCAAAAAAAGCAATATTGTTTTTCTGATATCATAAAAAACATTCCTATTTAGGAATGTTTTTTTTGAATGTTTTTATATTATAATACTTTCTTTTTGATAATGATAACACCAGCACCAAAGATAATTAATGTACTAATTCCAATTATTCCATACATCCAATATGGCTTGTTTTCACCAGTAGGTGGCGTAATGGTTAACTCTACTCTGTCATTATCTCTTTCGTCTCCTATATTCTCCTCTGTTTTTGGATCATATGATTGATTTGTAATTGGGTCATAATTTCCAGGTGTTGCATTATCTACTTTTCTTCCATTCAATTTGATAATTTCTACATCATTTTCATATGTTAAGTCATCTGTTGATGTTGATAATTGTTTTGATGCTATAATTGTATCAGAATATATTGAACCTGGTTTCATTTGTGCATATTTACTATTATTTTTTAAGTGAATGATATTTTGAAGGTCTTTTACATCTTCATATACTTTGTTTGTAAGAAGTTTTCCTTTCATACTAGAATCTATATGTATTCTTTCCCAATCATTATTATTCTCTTTTGGTTGCCATTCTAAGTCTTCTGGTAAATAATCATACATATCTGTCACTGTTGCAATCTTCCAATTTGCATTGTTTTGTGGAACTATTCCATAAATGTAGTAATCTTCATTGTTGTAGTCGATTTCACAGTTACGATTATCTACTATGATTTCATAAGTTATTCTTAATGTTGAACCTTGTATCATTTCATTATCTATTTCAATATATACATCATCATCTAATACCCTGACACCTGGTAAGTATTGTCTTCTTGGGTCTCCATTTATTAAGTCATTTCCATTTGCTAACATAATTTGTACATTTGCAATTTGTTTGTCAAGTATCAATGGTTGTTTTGGTCTTTCTATAATACCAAAATCTATATTATCAAATATGTATTTTAAGTCTGCTCCATATTTACTACTATTGTTTAGTCCAACATCATAATCTAATTTGATGTCAAATATCCTTGTGTCTGCACTGACTTGTTCTAGTTCCCTACTTGCTACAGCACTTTCATATGTAATTTCTTCTTCTGTTGTTCTTTCTCTTACTATATTGTTTATAATCGTTCCGTTTTCTTTTATTCCTAACGTGTCTTTTGCATCTGATAACCTTGTAGCGTCTTTTCCTGTTTCTCCTCTATACCAATAGTCTGTCATTGCCTGAGTTGCTGTTTTGTTTCCGCCTCTATAAATTGTTGATTTATAGTAATCTATATCAACATTTTCTAGTATATTTCCATTTGCATCTACAATAACACTATTATCTCCATACGTATATCTTAAGATATATTTTGATGGTATCACACCTGTAAAACTATATTCTCCCTTTTTATTGGTATTGGTTGTTGCTTTTACTACTTCTTCTTTGGTTCCATTTAGTTGATACAAGTTTGCTAATTGATAACTACTTCCGTCTAGTAATTCTACTTTCACGTTATTAACAACATTTTCTGTGCTACTATACGTACCATCACCTTTTCTTTCTTTGTTATATCCTGTTCCTTTTAATAATTTTTCTATCGCACTATCTTCCCAAACTTTACCTTGAACTACCCTATTATTTTTTAGCTTAAGAATGACAGATGGTGCTTTGTCTGTATCATCTTCAATCGTTCCTTTTATATTATTAGGATTTACTGTATCAGGTGCTGAATCTATATCAATTCCTGCATATGGTACTGAATAATTTTTATCACTGTATGAAGAATATGATGTCACTTCAGTAATTGATTCTAATGTGATTTGTCCTTTTAATATCGAATTTACTGCATCATTATTTAATTGATATGTGATTGTCATCTCTCTTGTCTTTCCACTTTCAATTTTATAATTTGCTTGTATATTCATTTTTTTCAAACCATTTTGATTATATGTATTATCTACTTGATATTGTACTGTTTTTCCTGTGTCATCTTTTATAACTATATTCTCATATCTGGCATCATAATAATTTGCTAATGTTTTTATATTGGTAAACAGACTAGATGACTCATTTGTCAATTTTAGTTT
The DNA here is from genome assembly GCA_944390535.1 of uncultured Clostridia bacterium. Classification (GTDB taxonomy): domain Bacteria; phylum Bacillota; class Clostridia; order TANB77; family CAG-508; genus CAG-269. The sequence goes on from CALXQV010000044.1 coordinate 47,261, forward strand.
GTATGTAACAAATACTTTTAGTTTTCCTGCATTTCCCGCTTGTTTATTATATATGATGTCTGATGGATATAGTTCTCTTGTATATGAATTTTCTAAATATTTATTCGCAAATCTTATGCTTGGGTTAGATATATCTCCCCCTGCATAATTTTGTGGATTTTCAAATCTTTGTGCATATTGATATGTATGTGTATAATTGTTGAATCGAACTTCTAGTTTTTCCATATCTTCTACTAAAAATACGTCTGGTCTTTGTCTTTCTTCTACTCCTAAGTTTAATCCTCCAATTTCTGCTACAGATTCTTTTCTAATCGTTTCTGGATTTAATGATGTGCATAATACATTTGTTCCACTCTTTGCTGTTACTGCTGTTAAGGTATATTGTGCATCTACTCCTGATATTGGATATTTTTGTCCAGTATATCCGTATTTTAGATTTGTTCCCCAAATTACTTGGCTTTGATGATTTTTGGCATCATATTGATATTTTATATTATATGTTTTCTTTCCACTAGTGTCTGATGAAATTCCTTTACTAATTGTTGCATATTTGTTATTAAAATCACTTCTTAATGCTCCATCTGTTGCTACATTTTTGTTTCCTGTGTATTTTACAATTGTATTGACTCCATCTGGACTAGCTACCATATTTTTTGTGAATTGTGCATTTACTTTAATTGATTGATAGTTCATACCATTATATTCAAATTCAATATATGCTCCTACTAAATCATCAATTTTTAATTTTATTGCTTTTGCATTTTCATCATAATTACCAAATACATACTCTCCATTTGCATTTGTAATTGCTTCAGCCATTGTTCTTCCACTACTATTTTTTAATCTAACTGTTATATTGGCTAATTTTTTATCTTCTGTTCTATCATTCCATGTATAGTCTTTTGTACTCGTTTTTCCATCGGTTCTTTCTTCCCATGCAAATCCTCTTATCTTGATGTATTCCCTCTTATTTCTTATTGTTACACTATCAAATAAACTGTCTTGTGTTCCTGCATTTGTTCCAGTATCTTGAGATGTTTTTCTATTTACCTCTATCATTGCATTATTTCCTGAACCGCTTCCTACATTACTTGTCCAATTGACATATGCATCTCCTACTTCATATCCGAAATTATTACCAACAGATGTCTCTATTACTTGATATCTTCCTGTTAATAGGTTATAGATTCTTATCATTCCGTGATTATCTGTCACAAATTCTGTTGCATCATTGATATTTCCTGTTGTTTGTAAGTTTCCTAAATGTATACTTCCTGTTACTTTCTTTTGTACTCCTCCTGCTGTATCTACTGCAATGATATATTGTCCATATTCATTTTTTATCTTAAACGATACGCCTGGTAGAACAATATTGTTATTATGTGTATCTTTTTTTATGACTTGTACATTTCCTGTATCTTTTACATTTTTTAATATATATTCTTTTACCATACCTGTATACATTGTTGTGTATCCATATTCAAGGTCTGCATATCCATAATGGTCATTTGAAACCTCTGTTATTGTATATACTCCACGATATAGGTTGTCAATATGAATTCTTCCGTTTTCATCTGTTGTGAAAGTTTTGTCATATCCTATTGATGGATTTTGCACTCTTATTTGTACATCTGATAAAACAACATTTGGATCGTCTGCGTCTTGTTTTACTATGTCTAGTATATTATTTATATTTGTCCAAGTTACTTTTGTTTCCCCATATGTATTATTTGCTGGTTGCATATTATAAGGCAATACATATAGTGTTTCAATATCTTGTCTTTCACCAGGTGTATATTGTATATTTGCCGTTTCATATGATGTTACTGTTGTTTTTGTGACGTTTGCTACTTTTGCTGTAATTGCAGATATTCCTTTAGATACATTACTAGCAGAAACTTTTAAATAAAATTCCATTTCACCTGTTACTGCCATATTATTTCCTGATGCATCACACGTTGTAGAATTGATTAAGTCCCCATCTGTACCTCTTACTTCAAAAGTATATCCACCATTGTATATATTCGTATCAATTTTTAGTGGTCCTAATATGTAATTGTTATCAATTACTTTAATACCTACAGTTAAATAAGCATATGGTATACTTAATATATCACTTGGTATATAACTAACCGCTACCCAATCTGAACCATTCCAAACAGCGTATGTAGTATCACTTCCTGCCACTGGATTCACAGTTCCAACATACTCATATTGTACTTCTCGTGCCTCTGTATCTCCTACATCAAATCCTGCTGCAGATGCAGTATATTCAACACATTTGGCTTCTTTAGCGTCACTTCCTGTAAAATGTGTACTGCCATGTTCATTATTATAAGGCTCACCTTCACCATGTGGACAATATATATTTTGATTTGGTCCTGGGTAGACAATACACCATGTAAAGTTCTCATTTCCTGGTATTCCTTCTGGTGCATCAGCAGCAGCTGCTGATACTTTAGCAATATTTACAGATAGAATGATTCCTAATGTAAATAATACAATAAACGTCGTTTTCACTTTCTTAGCAATACCATATTTCTTTATAAAAAATGCTCCTACACCAATTATTACTACTGTCACAAAAAATATTGATATAGATAAGATTACGCCTCCTGTTCCTACTGAAATAATAATTTCTGCTTTTGAAAAATCATCTTCTGTTTCTATGTGATTTCCTGGTATAGAATCTATGTCCGCAATTTGCTTTGTATTACTTGCTTCTGCAATTTCTGCCTTATTAATAAATACTCCCGTAGAGTCTGCTGTCATAGTTTTAGTTGCTGTTAATGTTAATGTAACACTTTCTCCTTGTTTTAAGTTATCATTTGCCAAACTATTATTAATAACACTTCCGTCATTTTCTTCTATCCACATCTTCTTCATATTATTATCAAGTACAAAACCTTCTGGTAAATAATCTTTAACGCTTCCTACTTTAGCTAGCAAATTCCCTTCATTTGTTACTACAATTTTGTATTCAACATTAACTTTTGCTCCTTCTAACTCTTTTGCATGTATATCTACTTTAACCAATTTTTGATTGTTATAGCTATATGATACTGTTTTCTTATTGGTTTGTACGGTAACTGCTGAAATATACTTTTCTAATTTTAAGTCAAATATCCTATTTTCCACTAGTCCTATATCAATATTAGATACAACAGATTTATCTAATGGAATAATATCTGTAACACCTACCTCTATCTCTTGCCCATTTAAGATTATTGTTTGTGCCATAGCATCTGAATTTAATGTTTCTGATATTCCGCTATTTTGATATTCTGTAACATAATATGAGTTTGTATCATATTGAAATATCACAATATATTGGCTTTTTTCTAAATCATAAAAACCATAAGAACCACTATTGTCTGTTTTTGTTTTTTCTTTAATCACACTTGAATTTTGCATGTCTATCAACATAACAGTGATACCATTAAGTAGTTGTTCATTTGATTGTCTTGCCCCATCCTCATTTTCATCTAGCCAAGCAACACCTTTTATGTCATATCTCTCACTATCTGGATTGTCTGGGTTTGGATTATCTGGATCGTCTGGATTTGGATTGTCTGGATCTGGATTATCTGGGTTTGGATTATCTGGATCTATTGGTTCTTCATAATTAAGTGGAAGGATAATATGGGTTATTTTATTAGAAGTTTTACTGTCTGTCTGACTATTGGCTATTGTAACACTATTTTCAATTATCGTTTTTTCATATACTAGGCCAGCTGTTGTTCTGATTGTGATATATGCTGTTTCTCCATATGGTATATGAAGAAGTAAATCAACATTTGCCATTTTGTTTCCTTCTTCATCTTTTGTACCAGAGCTGATATTTTCTGTTATTTGTGTTTTTGTATATTCTCCTGTCGGTACTTGTACAATATTGCCTTCTTCAACTGAAATTTCATCGAAAATTTCTTCCCAATTATCATAAGTAATACTAACTGCTTCTAAATCACTTGGTAAATAATCTAAAAGATTTACACTTACTAATGGTCTATCAAGTTTTTCTATATTTTTTTGTCCCTCAATACTAACTGCCACTTGATATTCTATTTCTTCACCATATCTAACTTCTTTTCCTTCATTTTCTGAACTCATTTGTACTTTTGTATCAAAATAATGATATTGAAGTCTATTCTCATTTGATTTATATTCTATACCATTATATATAGCTTTTGCCGTTGCTTTCAATTCTGCAACATAATCATTAGATGTCTTATCTATACTTGAATTATAGATAAATCCTCCTACAAAATATCTTCCTGGTTTTACTACAATTGTTACTATATTCTTCTCTTCATTATATTGGTATTCAATTTTACCTTCTGTTTTCCATACACTATTTATTTCATATTCTTTTGGAAGTTGTAGTTCAACCGTTATCTCTTCATTTCTATCACTTTGTAAATTAATCTCATAATCCCATCTATCTATAGAATTATCCATAAAGGATTTTAGAAAGACTTTTACTTCTGCATTTTTTACTGTATTGCTAATTTCATAATTCTTTGCCTCTGTATCATTCACATAAGCAACAATATTGCTTATGATTTCTTTTTCCCCTCCATTTATGTCATTGACTTGAACTTCATAAAAAGTTTCATATGTTTCACCAGGTTCAATTTTTCCAATAACAATTTGTTTTTCTTTCATAGAATTATCAAAATTATATTTATATTCCCCTGCATATCTATCATGTTCAGCATATAATTCTCCATATGTTGTTCCTTCAGGTATCTGTCCAATCACTTTAACACCATCTATTGCTGTATTAGAAATATTGGTAATTTTAATATTATATTTTATATATTCTCCTTCATAAACAATATCTCCATCATTTAATGTCATATCTCCTTTTACTGGTATTACCTCCATTTTTAGGCTATCTATAACATCTTGTGATTGGGGTTGTGTAAATGAATTTATATTTTGTACTATTTCCTCTAATGGGTTTTCTTCTGCATTATAGCTTTTAATTGTTAATGGTGTTTCAATCACACCTTCTTCTATATTTCCATTCAAACTATAATTGTTTGTATATAATAATGTTAATTTATCACTTACATTTTCAATATCTTTCTTTAATATGATTGTTGCAGATATTTTTATGTTTGTCATTAGTCCTAAATTACTTTCATCATATTGTGTCTGTGTTCCTGCTAAATTTGCTATAATACTGCTATTTCCATTTTCATCTGTTTCTATATATGGTTCTTGTAAACTCAAACCATTACCATAGATAATCGAAGAATTTCCTAAAATGATTTTTTCTACTTGACTAGGTAATTGTATTTTTAATGTTGTATCTTTAAATAAATTCTTTTTTATAGAATCTGTATTTAATGTGATATCAAATGTAACATCATTTTGTTGTTTGTTTGTCCATTCTGTAGAGTTTACTACCATTTTTACATCATTTTTAGCTTCTTTAATTTCGACTAAATTCTCATTGGTTTTTCTATAACTTTCTGTTTCGATCTTTTGTGTTTCTTCTACATTTTCCTCTGTTTTCCTTGTAACTTCTTCCTCATTAAGTCCAATCATATGTGTTAAAGTTTTTATTTTTACATTTTCAATATTTTTTAGTGTATTTTTAATTTCTTTTACATTCTCAATATACAAGCTTCCTTCATTGATAATGTTGCTTGTTTTCATTTTTATACTTTTTACATCATTTTCATACGTAATTGTAAAACTTCCATCTTCTGCAAATTGTGTGTTTTTATCAATTGTTGCTAATAAATTTTCATTTTCATCTAAAATTTCTACACTACCTTCTTCTCCTAGAATTTGTGCTAAATTTTGTTTTTCAAATTTTGTACTTTTATATATTAATTGATTTTCATTTCCTAAATCTTTTACAATTTCTTCTCCATTTGTTCTTACAAACGTATTTTCTTGTATTAATTGTATTTTTTCATGTGCTTCTTTTTTACTTATATTTATTTCTTCTACTTCTTTATATTCTGTGTTATATTGTGTTCCATTAATGATATTTGATTTTATATATCCATTATATATCTCTTCTGTTTCATTTTTTACAGAGGTTAATTCTCCTATATTTTCTGTTACTGTATGCTTTAAATCTCCCTCTCCATACACTTCATTATTTTCTTCTCCAAATACCGTTGTTTTAGAAGATATTTTTAAAGAAAGTTCTCTTTCTACTGGGCTTTCTGTATATGTATCATAATAGCAAACAATTAGATAATCATCTCGACTATCTCCATTTGGTATTTTTTCTGAAATCATCTTCCCATTCTCGTCTTGATTATGTATCTTGATTGTCAATATACCTGTTTCAGGATTATATCCTGTATCTGTATTGGCGTATTTATCTGTATTTCCATTTGATGCTTCTGTATCATTGACAATTACTTTTACATCATGAGGATATTTACCATCGATTTTTCCTATTTGAATATTTGTTTCATTTTCTTTGATAGGGTAAACTTTGGATTCTTCTTTATAGATAATTCCACTTCTTAAATGATATTGCACTAATGTTCCTTTATCTTCATCATTTAAGTTATAGTTGATGTATTTTTCTAATATCCCTTCTAAGACTGAATCTGCATTGACTGTTGTTTCTTCTGCATTAACAAATTGCATACTAAGCATGCAAATATTTAGTATGATGAAACTTGTTATCAGCACTGCTATGATTCGTTTTTTTAAGACTTTCTTTTCCATAATTTCTCCTCCGAAAATAAGTATTATCCTATATAATACATTACACTTTATTTTTCAAATTTTCAATGTGAATGTTTTCCACTATTTCCAATTTTCTCGTTATCCCTTTAGGGATGCTTTTTTATCGTGTTTGTACCTATATATATGTTATTTTATTTACATTTGTGTTACATTTTGTAATATTTTTTCCTGTTTTTCGACAATCTATTATTTGCGTAGTTTTTCAGCCATTAAAAAAATATGAGACTGAAAATTCAATCTCATATTTTTCGTTTCTTATTCTATTTGTTTAAAACTTTTTTCTTAATAAAGACAATGCCTACTCCTAGGATAACAAATGCGGTTGCTGTGACAGCAATTGGTAAAATGTAATTCATATTTTCACCTGTATTTGGTGTAATGATAACTACTTCTGCCATATCGTCATCACGTTCTACTGCTGGTCCTGTACTTGGTACATAATTACCTGGCGTTGATGTTAAATCTGCACCACCTGGTTTATTTACTTTTACAATTTCTGTTTCATTTCCTAGTTCAATGTTTTCTGATGATGTTAATATCTTAGATACATTTAGCATAACACTTGCACTTTGTGTTGGTTGTAAATTATAGGTTGCTAAACTTTCTGTGTATAACAATTTTGCATTGTCGATAGAAGTTGAAGTTGCTACCTCTTGTGCTAAAACAATTCTACTATCATCTTTTTGTATTGCTTCCCAATCAGGATTATTCGCTACATCAAAGTCCCAATCACTATCTAAGTAGTCAATAATTGCTGATGGTGTAATGGTTACTACATTGCCTTCTATGATGCCATATTTGTAATAGTTTTCTGAGATATAATCTAGTTCACTATTATTAACTGCTTTAATTTCATAACCAATTTCTAGTTTTGATCCTTGTATCAATTCACTATCTAGTTCAAGTCTTACCATTCCATTAGCTGGTATTGCGTTTGGTGATGGTGGTAAATACGTAACATTTGCTGTTTGCCCTTCTAATTTGCCATCTTCTGTTATTTGTAAGTCTACAAATGGTTGACCATTTGCTAAGATAAGTTTCATTGTACTCACTCTTTTATTTAGAACAATATCTTGTCTTGCTCTTTCTACAATACCAAAGTCGACATTTTCAATTCTATATACATACCTATCTCCATAAGATGCTGTATAGGTTGATTCATATTCTACGCCAATTCCCATTGTTGGTGTTGTAGAGTCCATCTTATGAATGGTTGTTTGAGTTGCATTTGTAATCTCATTTAGCTCTGCATCAATTGCTAATCTTGTATCATAATTATCTACTGCATCTGTCCATCTAGTTGCTACATCTGTTTTATACCATTCTTTATTTGCTACATTTGCATTATATCTTTGCTTATCATATACTGTTCCTTTGTAGTTTTGTACTGTATATGTCTCATTTCCCCATGTATAAGTTAATGTATAATCTCCTGGTATAAAGTTTGCTATATGGAAATCTCCATTACTATCTGTTGTTGCTTTATAAATCAATCCTGTTCCTGTATTTTCTTTAAGTGTTACTTCAACACCTTCTATTCCAATTTCTCCATCTTCATATTGTCCACTACCTTGTCTAATTTTTCCTGTCATTAATTCTCCTGATGTAGAGTCTAGGAATATCTTACCTGCCATTTCTCTTGCATCTGCTACTTCTAATTTCAAAGATGGACTTGAATCTGTATCATCTTCATAAGTTGAAGTATTACCTGGAACTGCATTTCCTGGGTTAGAATCTAAATCTATACCAGCATATACATTTCCGTTTTTATCAAATGTTGAATATGAATTAATTTCTACAACGTTTTCTAGATTTTTTCTATCATTTAGAATCTCTACTACTGCTTGTCTACTTAATTCAAACTGTACATAAATTTCACTTGTTTTTCCAGATTCTATTCTAGAATTTGTATAGATAATTGCTTTTGAATATTGGTTATTATATCCTTCTTGTTTATAATCTATATTTCCTGTAATGATACCTTTTTGATTAATTCCTGTACCTGCTGCAACAATAGTATATCGACTATCAAAATAGTCTACTAAGCTATTTACTTGTGCAATCAAACTACTTGATTCATTTCTTACGGCAATTCTATAGGTTACATATACTTTTAATTCTCTACTACTATCTGCTTCATTAATATATTCATAATCTGCTTTATAAATCGCTCTTGTATATGAGTCATTTACATATTCACTACCAAATTTCACACCAACATTAAATGCTGTATCACTATAGTCTCCATCTGCTTCTTGTTCTTTTAGATGTGCAAACCTTTGTGCATATTCATAAATATGTTGATATCCATTAATTGCTAATCTTACATTTTGCATATCTTTGATTAGTGCTAAGTCTGGTTGTTGCCTTATGTATAACCCTAAATTGATATATGGTATTTCTTCCATTCCATATTCAAATTGTTCTCTTATCATATAATCTGTTTCATCTGTATTTGCTGTAATTGGATATTGTCCAACTGGTAGTCCTTCATTGATAAAAGTAGAGTTATGTTGCTCTTTATCTTTGCTATAATGCAATTCATGTGCTACATTTCCATTTTGGTCTAACGCAACACCTGTTGTTTCAGAAGCACCTTCAATTCTACTAAATTTTTTATTAAATGTATCTCTAACGCCTGCATTTTCTGCTGCTTTTGATCCATTATCTTTGTCAATATGTGGTGTGACATTTGTATAGGTTAATCCATCATATTCAAATTCCATATAATATTTTTCTAACTCATCAATTCGAACATCTACAAATTGATAATATCTTAAAATACTGTCTCCTAAGTCAATTTGTTTTGTTACTGCAGAAAATTCTTGATCATTATCATTTTTTACTACCTGTCCTGTTGCTCTATCAATTAATCTTACAATGACACCTTCTAGTAATTCATCTGCATCATCGTTTGAATTGTCTCTATATAGACTATTTCTTTGCGATTGTTTCCCTGAAGGTTTATCTATCCATACATATCCAGAAAGTTTTACATAGATTTGTTTGTTTTCAATAACAAACTCTTCTGTTTTATCTACAACTACTGTATGCTCTACACCTTCTGATATAAATTCATAACCATAGTTTGGATTTTTAGTTTCATAAGCTACATAAGTTCCTACAATCAAGTCTTTTATTAGAATTTCTCCTTTTGCATCTGTCACAAATTCTGTTGCTTGGCTCTCATTAACATATGTTATTTTCCCATTAGCATCTTGGTGTACATATAGCCCCATTTGCTTATTTTGAATCTTAAAACCAACACCTGGTAATTTAACTTGATGATTATCTTCATTTACTTTGATTACTTTTAGATTTCCTAGTAAACCTATATTATATGGAAATTCCTTATCAAAATTATGTGCTGATGTATAACTAACCTTTCTTGAAATGATACTTTGATAACTAGATCCATCTTGTGGTTCTAAGAAAGAAATTTCCACACCTTTTACTGGTACACTACCTTTTACACTAATGCTTGTAATTTTACGGATACCACTTTTAATTGGTATTGAGATATAAAAGTCTCTTCCTGATTCTATACCCCCAACATCCATTAGATATGGTACAGTTCCTACATATCCACTTAAAACAATTCCTCTAACTGCATTTCCATTTTGGTCCTTTACTTCTATCCCTGTTAAACTTCCTGAAAAGCTCCAGTTAAATGGTCCTACTTTTATATAATCGCCGTCAGATTTTACAGTAATTGCTTCTTTATTTGTATTATCTGTTAATTCTTGCATATTGGCTAATTCATCTGCATATTGTGAACCTTCAGAATCTAAATACGACTCATCTCCTGCATTTGCATTTGTAAAACTATCATATAGTCCTGCATGATATTGTCCTACTTGAGTCATCCATGTATGCATGTAATTCCATATAGCATTTTGCACTGGACCATCTTCTTTATCTTCACCATTATCAGCTGATAATATATAAGCAAGTTTTGCATTATACCAGCTATCAATCGTTCCACCATTATGGTCTACTGAAGTATTGCCTTCTATCCATACTTTAGAAATAACTTGATAACTTTTTTCTGAGTCTAATTTTTGTCCATGTTGAACACAAAATAAGTCTGGATCCTCTAAATATTTACTATATGTTATAGGCTCATGTTCTCCTACTTCATATGCTTTTGCTAGATTTGCAAATGCTAATATAGCAACTACCATAATGATCATTCCGATTAAGCATTTTTTCGTTTTACGCATTTTTTTCCCTCCTTTCCTTTCTTAATTATCCTCTTTTTCATTTTTTCTTTTTACAATAATTGCTGCTAATATTCCTGCTAATACAACGATGGCTACTATGATACCAATTGTCATATAGACAACCCCACCAGTTCTAACACTAACAATCACATCTGCTGAACCCATATCATTTTCGCCACTTACATTATTTCCTGGTGTTGAGTTTCCATCTTCTAATCCTAAATCATTATATGCTTCATAAATTTCTGCATGATTTCTTGTAACTAGATTATCTTCACCCATTGTTTTGGTTAATATTAAAGTTACGGTTCTTGATTCTCCTGGATAAATGATATCATTTGCTAATGCTGTTGTATATAATGCATTTCCTTTTTCATACCAATCTTTATTTAATTCAGAACTAAATTGTAATTCACCTGGTAAATAATCTATAAGATTTCTAGCATATCCTGCTACTTCTCCTATATTGGTTACTACAATATTGTATTCAATAATAACATTTGAGCCTTTTATTTGTTTTGCATCTAATTCAATCTTTGCCATTGTTGCATTGTTATATTCTCTTGTCGTTGTTCCTGCTGAATTTTGAACAATAATTCTATTTACATATTTGTCTAATTTCAAGTCAAAGTTTTGTAATTCTATTAATCCAATATCAATATTTGAAATATTTTCTGCATCTATATGAAGGATATCTGTTGAAGCCACTTCTTGTTTTTCCTCTTCAATTAATAATTCATTTAATCTAACATCAGAGTTTTGTGTTTCATTAACCCCTTCTGCTTTATATGTTGTTAATGCATATTTTCCTGCATCATATTCAAATATAGCAATATATTGTCCTTCTGCGATATTGTCCAGAACATACATACCATTTTGATTTGTTGTTGCTTCTAATATCTTTCCTTGTGTATCTTTTACAAATTGATTTGTATTGACATTTAATACTCTTACTTTTATATTTTGTAAAGTCGCTTCTTCATCATCTTTTTTACCATTACCATTTTCATCATACCATGCCAAACCACTTATCATTTGTTTTCCATTTGCAATATTTCCATTTTGTTCGTCGTCTGTAGGAGGATTATCCTCACCACCATTTGGTCCATCATTATCTTCGACTACATCTGCCTCTATTATGTGGTTTAAGTTTGGTGTTCTTGCAATCTCTTCTCCATAAATACTTGCAATTGCTGTATTTGTAATTGTTTCTGCTTCAACTCTTGCTTCTGAATAGTTAACAAGTGTTTCTATGACAATGGTCATTTCTCCATTAGCTGGTATTTCATTTTGTATTTCAATATTGTTTGTCTTAAATGCTACTTCTTCTCCATTTTTTGTTACACGATTAACGGTTAATTGAGTAGGAATTTTATCTTTAATAATCAATCCTGAAGTTTGAGAACTACTATCATTTTTTACATGAATTGTATAAATAATGGTATCTCCAGATTTAACATATTGAGTTTCTGTGTTTGTTTCCATTGTCATGTCAATATCAAAACTATTTACTCTATCTCTCCAAAGATTTGATTTATATTCTTTTTGTCCTTCTGAAGCAATGATTGAAAAATGAATCGTGTCTACTGTATTATCTGTCATTTCATTAATCCTCATATTATAGCTTAATACCTTTGATTCTCCAGGTTTCAATTCTCCTATCTGAATTTTGTCACTATATTCTATAATTTCTACTTGTGTCGTATTCTCTTTAAGTGCAGTATTTGTTGTTGTCTCTCTTATTTGAGGCTCTGCACCTGAAGATACATCATAGATATCCTCATTTGAAACCGCTTCTTCAGTCATACCTGTGATTAATGATAATCTTGATATTCCTAAGTTTTCTGATTTATTCGTTTTTACTGTTACATCCTTTAACGTTTCAGATGATGTATTTTTTATAATTGCAAAATATTCTACTGTTCCTGCTTCATATAAATCTACACTTCTATCTGTTACTCTTTTTACCATTGCTCTTAAATTTCCACTTTCTGATAAAACCGTAAATTCATTAGTTTCTTGTACAACATCTAAATAATTAATTTCTACTGTATTTATTATAGAAGTCTTATCTGGTGTGTTTTGGTTAACCATTACTTCATATTCTACATATGTAATCTCTCCCACAGCTAAGGTATCAATTGTTGTTTCATAAGTATCTGTTTCAACTTCTTTATAGTATGAGGCCCCTGTATACTCATAATTATCAACTGGTTCAACTAAAACTGTTCCTTCTGGTATGTTTCCTTTTACCATAACATTTTTTACATCTTCTGAACCAACATTTGATACTTGTACTTTATATTTAATCACTTCTCCATTTTTTACTGTACTTGTGTTGGTCAATTCTTCTCCACCGACAGTTGCTGTTAAGTTTGTCTCTACTTTTGGTCCTACACCTGTTTCCATTGAAATATCTGTTGCTTTTACTGTATTTGCACTTCTTGCTTGTCCTTTTGTATAGTTTACTTCATATCCTTCTGTTGCAGTTTGATTATATTCTAGATTTTCTGGTACTTCGATTGCATATGAACCACTAACCGTCGTTCTTCCTGCAATATCATCCATTACAACTAAATATTTTTTCACACTTGTTGGATTGGTTATGGTCTCTGTCCATCCATTTTCTGCATTTGTTATATCTGCTGTTGCATTTTCATTTTCTGTATAATATACCATTCCATTTTCTACATTAATTGCATCAACAACTGCTATATCTATGTTGTTTTCTTCTGTTTTTGTTGGGAACGTTCCTAACATAGATACATTTTCAATATTTTCTTCATTATTATTGATCACTTCAAAGTTGACTTCCATTTGTTTTGCATCTGCTCCTCTTGGTAGACTAACACTTGCTGTTTCTTCTTCTCCAATCGTTTCGATATCTAATGCATTTATTCTATTAATGACTGTTACATCTTTTGGTGCTACTACTTCTATATTTTGAGAAGTTCTACCAATATCTTCTTGATTCACATAAGCATTTGCTTTTTCATTTGTGTATGTTAGATGAATTGTTTCTGGTTTTGCAATAGCCGTTCTATTTACTTGGATAGTTGCCTGTATAATGATATTTGCACCTTCCACAGTTTGTGCTTTATATGCTGTTTGTTCTCCTTCCATTTGAATTGTGATATATCTTCCATTAACTGTATAATTGGCAATTCTTAATTCTTCTTCATATAATACGTCTATACTGTTAATTTGTATATTTTCCACTTGTTCTGGTAATTCAATTGTAAAGGTTGGATTTTTATATAAATCATTTGATTCTGCATCTGTTTTTAAGATTAATTTCATTTCCATATCATTTGCTACAATGGTTGATAATGTGTTTCTACTAATCTCTAATCTTGCTTGTGTTACTGTTTCTCTAAGTTCCATCATGATTTCTGTTTCTGCTTTTGTTCCTACTGTATATGTTTCTTCTTTTACTGCCAATTCCTCTTCGTTATAGTTGTTATATTCATATGTCACGTTTGTTGCTATTTTGTTTGCTGCTTTTACTGTATCAATATCTGATGCACCTATCGTTTTTGTATGCATAAATACTATACTTCCTTCTGCAATTGGTGTAGACGTTCTCATCTCGATTCCTTTTGGTTCTTTTCCTGTGTAATTAACAACTATATTGCCGTTATGATCAGCTTCTGTATCAGTTGTGATAACTTCTAATAATTCATTATTTTCATTAAATATTTGAATCGTTCCTTCTTGTCCTAACACTGTATCAAAGTCTTTTTTAGAAATCACTGTTTTATTATAGTATATATTACTATCTGCTTCTCCATCAGCTACTATATATCTACTTGCTTCTTCTTTGATAGATATATATTCTTCTATATTTGCTAAGTTTACATCTAAAATTGTTTGACTCGTATATTGTCTGTCTATACTTGAATATAATTTTCCTTTATATATACTCTTTTCAGAATCATTCGCTGTAACTTCTATAGTAGCATCGATTTCTTTCTCTGGTAATACAGCTGATTTAGCATTTGAAACCAATACTTTATCATTTTGCAAAGTAACCTTTTGTTCTGAAGTAAATTCTAGATTTTCAAATGTTACATCTGCATCATAAATATATGTCAAAATAACTTTTTCTTCCCCTTGTTTTCTCCATAAAATTTCATTGTTTTGTGTTGGTTTGTTGGTTAACGTTATTTCTACATATCCATTTTCATATTTATAATCAAATGCTGACATTGTATTTAATTGAATATCTTTCATTACTTCTGGTAAGTTTCCATCAATTTCTGGTACATTTACTCTTGCATAAATTTCCTTCATTGGATAATGATTGCCATTTAATCCCATATGTAATGCTAGTTGGATAACACGTTTTTCTTCACCAGATACTTTGATTAATTTATTTGTCATAACTTCAATTTCATTTTTTACACTGTTTTCTACATTTGCTTCAATTAATGTCATATTTACTGTTCTGGTTGCTTTGATAGCTATATCTTTTTCTGTATTATCTCTATAAATACCTGTTAATGTTAACTCGCTTTGACAATCTAACATGCTAATATTCATTACATCTGTATCAATTGGTTTTACTTTTACCTCTATTTCTGCATTTGTTCCTACATCTAATTGATTTAAATAGATCGTATTATCTGAAATGCTACTTACTAAAGCACTTTCACAACTTGTGATATTGAAATTAGCATTTTCTAATTTTACCTTTCCTGTAAAAAATCCTTCTGTATGGACATTAACAGCTACATACAAAGAAAGTTCTTGCATATCTGCTGTTCTTTCTAAGGTTGTTGTTTTTTGCCCTTCACTATCTTTGAAATAGGCATCAAACTCAACATTTTTGTGGTTCGTAGCTATTGTGTTTACTGCATAACTGATTAGACTTGAACCCAAAAATATAAAATTAGTCATCGTTAATGTCATCACTAATACAATCACTACACTAATTTTTAAAATCTTGTCTTTCATATTGGTACCTCCCTTGGAACTATTTTTGTTTAGACACATTTTCAGCATTATAATTTTACTATTATATCTATTATTTATTATACCTTGTTTTTGTTGATTTTTCAACTTTTTTCGTGTATTTTTTTACTTTTTTTAACATTTTATGTTATGCAAGTATACAAAATGCATATTTATGTATACTTGCAAATAAATTGTTACAAATATGTTACATTTTTTATTTATACGGCATAGTATATTACATAGAATTTTATATTTTGAATATATATTTTATGAGGTGATTATTTTGGATAATATGAATTTTGATAAACAAACAATGGATAAATTAAATTCTATGCTAAATAACGGGAATTTAAATGATATACTTTCTCAAATTCCTCCTGATACTTTAAAAAATTTCTCTTCTATGATGAATGGAAATACCGCGTCTACCCCAGTAGAAAGTAACCATCAAGAATCAAATACTTCTACAGATACTACTAACAATTCTAATACTTCATCGGCTAATACTGGTTTTGATTTTAGTAATATTGATATAAATACGATGATGAAAATACAATCTGTTATGAAAAAAATGAATCAGAATTCTGACCCAAGGTCAAATTTATTACATTCCTTAAAACCATATTTACGTGATGAAAAAAAGGGTAAATTAGATCAATATGCAAATTTACTAAATATGGCTAATTTAATGGAATTATTTAATCAAAATAATGGTAAGGAGAATTCTAGTGATTAATCATATGCCTTTTTTTAGGTCTCCTTTTTACCCTTACTCTCGTAGTTATCCAGGAAATCACTATCAACCACCTGTTCCTACACAAATGGATAATCAAAATACAATCACGCATGTTTCTTCAAATGATACGGAAATAAAGGAAAGTGGAGATACTACCCATCAAAATAGAGAATATTCACATGAAAAAAAATCATCTAAGTATTATCATGTTGGACCTATTTTTATTAACACAAATGGTTTTTCTAATAAAGAAGAACCTGTGTTAGAAATTTCTGGTCAAAACTTATACTTAGACGATTTAATTATCTTATCTTTACTCTTCTTTCTTTACAAAGAAGATGTAAAAGATGATATGTTATTTATGCTATTAATTTTATTACTAGTTGGGTAAACCTATTCTATGACAATTTCATTGTCAATAATACTAACATATGCTTGTTTATGTAATGGCTCTTCGTCTCTGTCAATTTCCTTTATGACATTTGCAATTCGAATTTGTACTGTATCTAAAGTTCCTGCAGAGATAATTGCTTGTTTATTTCCTTTTGCTCCTGCATGTGCTAATCCTCTTAATGCTCCTAAGACAACAATATTGTCAGAAGCCATTACTTCTGCACCAGAATTGACATCTCCTAGAATAACTAAGCTACCTTCTGTTTCCATTTTTTGCCCTGAACGTAAAGAGCCTCTATGAAATTTCGTTTCAGAAATAGCAATTTCTTTATTGAATGTTCTTACAATACTTGAAAGTCCTAAAGATTTAGGCATGTCAAAATCGATTTCCACATCAATATTATGTTTGATAAGTTCTTGTATTTCATCTATTTCCTTATTTTTTAAAATCTTCCCTGTTACTGTAATTGGTGTCTTTTCATTTTTATACATTTTTTTTAATTCAGGAAGTTTTTTTCTTAAATTTTCTATAATTTCTTTTTGTTCTGCATTATCATTAATTTTGATGACAATCTCATTTTTTCTTAAATTAATACTTACACAATTTCTCATTTTTACATCCTTCCCTATCTCAAAGATTGATTATAATTTACTGCACTCATGTCTTCTTGCACTTCTTGGGTATTCATTCCAAAATATTCTTCCATAATATCTCTTACAACTTCTGCTGTATAATTACCATGTCCTCCATTTTCTACCATAACCACGATTGCAATTTCAGGGTCTTCAAATGGTGCAAATCCTGCAAACCAAGCATGAACAATATCTCTATTATTTTCATCTTTTCCTGCTTCGGCTGAACCTGTTTTTCCTCCAACAGAAATTCCAAAATCTTGAAATCTTACATAAGCTGTTCCTGTTGTATCACTTGTAACAGAACGCATTCCTTCTAAAATAGCATTTAAATTTTCTTGGTGAATAGTCAATTCTTCGCTAGTATTTTCTTCTAATCCTAATTTTTGATTAACAAAACGATTCATTTCTTCTGTTGAAGCTTGTGTTCCATCTGATTTAATAATACTTTTTACAAGTGTTACATCAATTTGGTGACCGCCATTGGCTAACATGCTAAGATATTTTGCCATTTGTAATGGGCTAAAATTATCTAATCCTTGTCCTATCGAAGCATTAATGGTATCTCCACTATACCATGACTCTTCTGGTCTAATTTGTTTTTTATACTCTGGACTTGCCATACCTCCTGATGTTTCACTTGGTAATTCTATTCCTGTTTTGACACCTAGTCCAAAATATTTAGCATATTTTGCAAGTGTTTCAATCCCCATTCTGTCTCCTGTTTCATAGAAGAAATAGTTACATGACCTTTCAATAGCTTGAGAAACATTTAAACGTCCATGGCCTACATGATAATCTGTATAATACCAGCATGGCCATTCTCTTCCATATTTTTTATATTGTCCTACATCATTAATTTGTTCTGTTCTCGTAATAACTCCTGATTCTAAACCTGCAATGGCTGTTACCATTTTAAAAATAGAACCTGGTGCATAAGCATTTTGAACCGCTTTATTCATTAATGGTTTTGCTTCATCTGTATTATATTGGTTCCACTTTTCTGTACTAATTCCTCCTACAAAATCTTTTGGGTCATAATTTGGATAACTTGCCATTGCTAAAACTTCACCTGTTTTAACATTCATAACTACACAACTACCAGCTTTTGCATTATATGCTCTTCCAAATCCTCCTGTGGCAATTTTTTGAATATTGGCTTCTAATGCTTGTTCTGTCACTTGTTGTAAATTGGAATCAATGGTTAATACAATATCACTTCCTGCAATTGCTTCTTCTGAGGTATATTCAGAAGTTATTGTTCCATCCACAGCCATATCGATTTGCTTTGTTCCATCTTGTCCTTTTAAATATTCCTCAAAAACATATTCTATTCCCGTTTTTCCTATAATATCATTTTGATCATAGGTTTCTTTTCTAGTAGCATACTCTTCTGCACTAATTTTTGATGCATATCCTAAAATGTGAGAAGCAAGTACTCCAGAAGTATATTCTCTTACAGGTTCTGTTACGATATTAATTCCAGGAAATTTTTCACTACTTTCTGAAAATTCGGCAACTGCTTCTCTTGGAATATCTTCTGCAATTGTTAATGCTCTTGTACTACTATATCCTGTTGTTGTGATTTCATAACGAATGGCTATGATTTTTCGGATTTCCGCTATATCTGTATTTTGGATGTCATATTTATCTTTAAATTTGTAAAATGCCTCTTCAGCAGAAATTGTATCTTCTAAATCATAATTCTTTTTCCACTTTGCTAATGTTTCATCCGCAATTGTAAATTGAAATGGATAAATTGTTATTGGAAAAGAATCTACATATTCAACTTGATATTTCTCCAATAAATTCACAATATTTAAAATCGATGCATTTAATTCACTTTCATCAATTTTTGTTTTGTATAGTTCTACCCCAAATTTAGTAGAATTACTAACCAATGCTGTTCCTGTTCTATCTAAAATTTCACCTCTAGCTGCCTGTAATGTGGTTTCTCTCGTAAGTCTGGTGTTTGATTCTTCTCTATATTCTGCCCCATGGACAATTTGTAAATTAAATAATTGGATAATTAAAACAATCCCTATAATATATGTAAATACAGTTAATACATTAAATCGTAAATTTAAATTGCTTCTTGTTTTTTTCTTTGTTTTTTTAAAACTCAGTCCCTTCAAGGCTTCACCTTCCTATTCCTAGCATTTTAACAGTATTTTTAAATGTCTCTTATCTAAGTTAAATGATTTTAGTCACTAGAAATATCTTGTCAAAATTTTATTCCCTTTATATTCATTTTCAATCGCATATCCAAATTTTTGAATTAACGGATATAAAATGATAACAATCATTAAGTTATAGATAATTTCAATTGCTAAAATTTTAATAAAGTTTATGATTTCCGCATTTGTAGAAAATACAAAATAATTCAATATATATACGATAATTTCATATATAAGTGTTGCACCTAATACCATAAACATAATGGTTGCCCTGCTATCTTTTGAAAAGTTTTTATCAAATGTAGCAGATAGAAAACCGATAATTCCTAATCCAACAGCATGAATTCCAATTTGCATACCAATAACTAAATCTAGAATTCCTCCTATAATTACCCCATAGACAACACCTGTTATTCGACTAGAAAATAGTCCAATAAACAGAACAAATATCACAAATACATTAGGCATAACCCCAGAGATGGTAAACCAATTAAAAAAATTTGCTTGTAAAAAATACAAAATAAATGCTGTGATAATGATAAATATATTTACTATAAATTTTTTCAAAGATTTCACCTCTTTATTGATTCGTTATCACTAATACCGTGTCTAGTTTATCAAAATTTACTGCTGTTTCTACAATAGCATATCGATCTGATGCATTTTTTGTGTTTACTACTTTTTTTATACTTCCTACATGAATTCCTTTTGGGTAAATTCCGCCCAATCCTGAAGTTTCTACACTGTCTCCTTGTATAATCCCATCATCATCTGGTATATACATTGCTCTTAATGCAGATTCCTCTTCTAAAGTCCCCTTACATACAATACTTTCATCTGTTGTGCTTAATAAACAACTAACAGAACTTGAAGTATCTACAATGGTCGTCACTTTGGCTGTATGGTTTGTTACAGAAATAACATGTCCTACTAATCCTTGATCAGCAATCACTGTCATATTTTCCTTAATTCCATCATCACTTCCTACATTAATCACAATTGTTTTTGAATAATTACTAATATCTTTATTAATGATATACGCAGGTACTGTACTATACTCCCCATACTTTTCTGTTAATCCTAAATATTCCTTTAACGTCTCATTTTCAGATTTTATACTCTCTAGTTCTCTTAATGATTGTTCTAATTCACTATTTTTTTTAGTTAATTCTTCATTTTCTTCTTTTAAATTGTTGATATCTGTAAAAAATGTATCATTGCCACTAACTTTATTTTTTAGATAGGTTAATCCATTTTGTACTGGCATAACTAATTTACTTGCAGCATTTTCAAGAAATGATATCTCACTATCTGTGTTTGAAAATATCACAATCAATATTAAAATCATAATGGTTATAACAATTCCCGCTATTTCCGCCTTTTTCTTTTTATACATGTTCTACTCCTATCGTCTGTTTTTTCTTCTAGCATTGATTAACACTGTCTTTAATCTTTCTAAATCTTCTAAGGTCTTTCCTGTACCTCTAACAACACAGTCTAATGGTTCTTCTGCAATATATACTGGCATACCTGTTTCTATGCTTAATAATTTATCTAAATTTTTAATTAAGGCACCTCCACCTGCTAGCACAATTCCTTTTTCCATTATATCTGATGCTAATTCTGGTGGCGTTTTTTCTAGTGTAATTTTAACAATTTCTACAATTTTTTGAATTGATTCTTTCATTGCATCTTCTATTTGTGTAGAGGTAACTGTAACATTTCTAGGTAATCCATCTGTCAAGTCTCTTCCTCTTACTTCCATGGACATTTCTGTCATAAGTGGCATTGCACAACCAATTTGCACTTTAATTTGTTCTGCTGTTGTGTCTCCAATTGCTAGATTCATTTCTCGTTTGATATAATTTACAATATCTTCATCTAATTCATCACCAGCAATGCGTAAAGAGTGGCTAACAACAATTCCCCCTAAAGAAATAACAGCCACTTCTGTGGTACCTCCACCAATATCCACAATAATACTTCCACTTGGCTCTCCAACATCTAATGATGCTCCAATTGCTGCCGCCATTGGTTCTTCTATTAAATACACTTCTTTTGCACCTGCTTGAATAACAGATTCTTCGACTGCTCTTTCTTCTACTTCTGTTATTCCTGATGGTACACCAACGACTACTCTTGGTTTTCCAATACTATATCGCTTTCCTACTTTTTCAATTAGGTTTTTTAGCATTAATTGTGTTGCTGTAAAATCTGCAATTACACCATCTTTTAATGGTCTTACTGCTTTTATTTGATCTGGTGTTCTTCCGAAGCATGTCTTTTGCTTCTGTTCCTGTTGCCATAATATTACCTGATTTTCTATCAATAGCAACTACTGATGGTTCTTTTAAAACAATTCCTTTTCCTTTTAATGTCACTAAAATATTGGCTGTTCCTAAATCAATCCCAATATCTTTTGATCCAAATGTAAAAAATTTCATATGCTTTACGTTCCTTTCATTAACTCAATATTTCTCCATCTTTGGTTAATATTTTTGAAATAATACTTGTAAAATTTCCATTTCCTATCACAATATGGTCTAATAATTCTATATCAAACAATTGCACCACTTGAAAAAGCTTTTCAGTAATTTGAATATCTGCTTTACTTGGTGTAGAATCACCACTAGGATGATTATGAATTAAAATTATTTTTGGTGCTTGCATTTTAATTGGTTCTGCTAAAATTTCTCTCATGGACATATTGACTGAATTAATTCCACCTTGTGCTATATTTTTTATTCTTATAATTTCATTTTTATTATTTAAAATGATTAGTTTTACATGTTCTTGTCTTTCTAATCTCATTTCTTCCATCAATAGTCTTGCTATATCTTCTGGTTTTTTTATTTTTATCTTTTGATAGTTTAATGGTATGGACATTCTTTTGGCTAATTCAACAACTGCCTTTAATTGAATCGCTTTTACCTTTCCAATACCTTTTATACACGTAAATTCTTCTATTGTCATTTCTTTCAAAAAATCTAAATTGTTTTTTGAATTTTGGTTAATACCCAATAATTTTTGTGCAATCGTTACTGCCGATTCTTCTTTTGTCCCTGTTTTTATGATAATGGCTAATAGTTCTGCATTTGATAATGCAGTTTCTCCATATAGCTCCATTTTTTCATATGGTCTTTCTGTTTCTGGTAATTGTTTTATTTTGATAGACAAAATATCCTTCCTTTCTTTGATACATATTTTGCCCCTATTAGTTTTTCTTATATTTTTTTATAAATTAAGATGGCTAATAACATGCCTATGATACTGGCTACACTAATTCTAAACATCAATGCAAATGTAATGGTAACAACACTTAAATCTAAAACAATGGGATCTTGCAATCCAAATGTTTGACTGTATGAAAGCCACCATAGCCAGTCCACACTAGATGCTAGTTGTCCTAATAATCCCCCTATCACTAAACCTGATAATATAAATACAATTAATATCCATATATTTTTGTCTTTTGTTGCCATTTTTATACCTCCAAATTAGCCTTTACTTCTTACGGCTATTTATTTTTTCACATATTGGTATTATATATTGATTTAACATTTTTTTCAAGTAA
>CALXQV010000045.1 GCA_944390535.1 uncultured Clostridia bacterium
GTCCCCACACAAGCTCACTTCAAAAAATATGAATTAAACCTTTTCAAATTTCTTTGTTTCATAGACTGTGAATTGTAATAGGGATTTTAAGATACGTCCCTAAATCCCGATTTTCTATTGACAAAAACAATTATTTAGTAGATAATTAATGCATAAAATACAAAAAAGGATAAAGCTGTAAGATACGAAGGAGGAATATAGATGTACGTATTTAACAGGATAACTGTAAATCCACAGTTGCCAAAAAGGATAAATAAATTAAGTGAAATAGCAAATAATTTATGGTGGTCTTGGAATTCAGAGTTTTTAAAATTGTTCAAAAGAATAGATAATGATTTATGGGAAAATAGCTTTAAAAATCCAGTAAAATTTTTAAAACATGTGTCACAAGAAAGGTTAGAAGCAGTATCAAAAGATATAATGTTTTTAAAAGATTATGATAAAGTAGTAGAAAATTTTGAAGATTACATGAAAAGTAAAAACACATGGTTTTCTAATAAATATCCAAATAATAAAAATGATTTAATAGCATATTTTTCAGCAGAATATGGATTAGATGAAACAATTCCAATTTATTCAGGTGGACTTGGAATTTTATCAGGAGATCATCTAAAATCTGCAAGTGATTTAGGTATTCCTTTAGTTGCAGTAGGATTATTATATAAAAACGGATATTTTCATCAAAAAATTGATGGTGCAGGTCATCAAGAAACAGAATATCATGATATAGATTTATATGATTTACCAATACATCCAGTAAAAGATGAAAATGGCGAAGATATGATGATTTATATTAAATTTCCAAAGAGAAGAATATATCTAAAAGTATGGCAAATTAATGTTGGTAGAGTAAAACTATATCTATTAGACTCAGACATAGAAAAAAATAATCCAGAAGATAGAGATGTAACTTTAAGATTATATGGTGGAGACCAAGAAATGAGAATAAGACAAGAAATTGTCTTAGGAATGGGTGGAGTAAACTTATTAACAAGAAAATTAGGTTTAGACCCAACTGTTTACCATATGAACGAAGGACATTCTGCATTTTTAACAGTAGAATTAATAAAAAATATAATGAAAGAAAAAGAAGTATCATTTGAAGTAGCAAAAGATATAGTAAGCTCAAAGACAGTATTTACAACACATACGCCAGTGCCAGCTGGAAATGATATATTCCCACTATCATTAGTAGAAAAATATTTTAAAGAATTTTGGCCAAGAATAGGCTTAACAAGAGAAGAATTCTTAAAACTAGGAATGAAACCATGCAAAGAATTAGAAGCAGGTTTTAACATGGGGATACTAGCACTAAAAATCGCAGGAAAGAAAAATGGAGTAAGTAAACTTCATGGTGCAGTATCAAGAGAACTATTTAGCGAAGTGTGGCCAGAAATTGCAGCAAATGAATCACCAATTGGATATGTGACAAATGGAATACATACATGTTCATGGTTAGACCCTAACTTAAAGAAATTATATAATAAATATTTAATTCCATATTGGCAAGATAATATCCAAAATCAATCAACATGGGAAAAAGTAAAGAATATTCCAGATGAAAAGCTATGGGAAATACATCAAAATAGAAAAACAAAATTAATAAGATTAGTAAAAGAAAATACAACTGAAAGATTAAGAAGATCAGGATATAGCTATGAAGAAATCAACTCAATTATATCAAAACTAGATGTAAATACATTAACAATAGGATTTGCAAGAAGATTTGCAACATATAAAAGAGCAACATTAATATTTAAAGACTTAGAAAGAATAACGCAAATATTAAATAATGAAAATAGACCAATTCAATTAATATTTGCAGGAAAAGCACATCCAGCAGATAAAGAAGGGCAAGATTTGATAAAATATATTCATGAAGTATCAATGATGCCACAGTTCAAAGGAAAAATATTCTTACTTGAAAACTATAACATAGCAATGTCAAGATATCTAGTAAGTGGTGTAGATGTTTGGCTAAATAATCCAAGAAGACCAATGGAAGCATCAGGAACATCAGGACAAAAAGCATCAGTAAATGGAGTAATAAACTTTAGTGTGCTAGATGGCTGGTGGGCAGAAGGATATAACCAAGAAAATGGATGGACAATAGGAACAAATGCCGAATATGAATCATATGAAGCACAAGATGTAGCAGATAGCCAAAGTATGTATAGAACACTAGAAGAAAAAATAGTACCACTATATTATGATAGAGATAAAAATGGCATATCAAAAAATTGGATAGAAAAAATGAAAAATTCAATAATATCAACAGGAGGAAAATATAGTACATCAAGAATGTTAATAGATTATACAAATAATTACTATATGCCACTTTGCAATATATATAACAAATATTATACAAATGTTGATAATGTAGCAGAATACAACAATTGGAAACATGAATTATTTGAAAACTGGAAAGATATAAAAATAGAACAAGAAAATAATTTAGACAATATAACACTAGATGCAGGAAATAATATAGAAGTAAAATGTTCAGTAGAAGTGCCTAATATAAATATAGAAAACATATCTGTAGAATGTTACTATGGAAAAATATTAGAAAATGGAATAGTAGAAAATGTAGAAATAATCCCAATGAAAATGATAGACGAAGATGAAGAAAATAAGAAATATACATTTTCAGC
>CALXQV010000046.1 GCA_944390535.1 uncultured Clostridia bacterium
CTAGTATTAAAATTATGGATGCTTTTGTATAAATGAGAAAATTTATGAGTATAAATAAGAACCTATTTGAAAAAGTAATTACTATTGAAAATAAGATGGACAAGAAATTTATTGAACATGATAAAAAATTTGATATCATATTTGACCAATTGCAACTTGAAGAAAATATCAAGCAGAGAATATTTTTCGACGGTCAAATATATGATGCATACAGTATCATTATAGATATTATAAAAAGAGCAAATACTAAGATTTTGATTATAGATAATTATATTGATGATAGTGTTTTAAAAATGTTAAGTAAAAAGAGAAAAATGTAGAAGTTGTTATATTAACATCTATTAAAAGCAATATTGAACATATAGATGTTCAGAATTTAATAAAGAATATCCTACCCTGAAAGTTGCTGAAACAAATAAGTTTCATGATAGATTTATTGTTTTAGACGATAAAGAAATGTATCATTTAGGAGCTTCTATAAAAGATTTAGGTAAAAAAGTTTAAAGACAGCACTATACTTTAGCACTGTCTTTAATTTTTAATTTATGATTATCAAAAGAATAGAATTTATTGCAAATTTCATTTATTTTTTCATTATGAGTAGCAATTATTAAAGTTTTATTTTTAAAGTGTTTTAATATAAAATTTACAACTATTTCTTCTGTATGTCTATCTAAATTAGAAGTCGGTTCATCTAAAATATAAATGTCTTTATTCATCAGATAACTTCTCAAAATATTAATTCTTCTTTTTTGCCCAGTCGATAGTTTTAAACCCTTTTCACCAACAATAGTATAAATGTTATCTTCGAATAATAATATTTCATTTAATTCTAATTCCTCTAAATATTTTATAAGATCTTCATCTGATATTTTTTTGTCTAAATATAAGTTATCCTTTATAGACATATTAAACAATTCAATTTCTTGACTTACTACACCGATATCTAATTTAACATCATTTAGACTTTTGTTATCAATAAAAACTTGTCCTTTATAAGAATTAATATTCCCTAGAATTAAATTTATAATAGAGGTTTTCCCTTGACCAGATTGTCCTGTAATCGATATTTTATCATTCTTAGTAATTATAAAATTATCTACTTTTATTTCTAAATTTGATTTAGGATATTGAATTACAATATTAGATAATGTAATTTCTTTAAAAGATTTCAGTTCTTTTCTATTATCTAAATTCTTAAATATAGATTTTACTTTGTTTTTAATCGCTTTAAGTTCATAGCAACTTATTATAGTTCCAGATAATTCTTCAAATACAAATCCCATCTCTACTTGCAATGAAATATAGAAGGTAATGATTCCTAATGTATCAAATCCATTTGCTAAATCGATAACAGCCTTTATAAGTCCTAAAAAAAATGGTACAACTATCAATATATTTCGCAATGCTTCCTCAAAAGAATAATATTTAACATATTTTTTATTTTCGTTATAACATTTTTTTCCTTCTTTGAGAATTCTATTAACAAAATAACTGTCATCATTTAATAATTTAACGGTACGAATATTACTTATAAAATCATTATATACTGATGAATACTCATATTCTTGATCGTATAATTTTTCCACTTGAGTATTTGCTTTTTTTAATATTTTAAGGCTTAAGAAAATACAAATAGCACTTGTAAAAAGAGAAGTGATAAATAATACGATTGATTGATTATATAGTGTATAAAACAAGAAAATAAAAGTTATAATTATACTTACATACTCTGCTTGTAATATTTTTTTTACTAATTCACTAATCTTTTCAATTATATTTTCAAAATACCCAGTTTGGTATTTTGAAATTGTTTCAACTGGTAATTTGCTTAATTTTTTATAATACTCTTGGTATTGAGTATAGGAATATTCATATAAATAATTATCACTATATTTTCTTAGTAAGTAATTTCCACCAACACGGAGGGTTTTAGATATCATAAAAATGACTATTACAATAATTGCCTTCTCAACTGTAAAAGGCAAAGTTAAAAATAGTGTAAAAGTAAATGGAACAAAATAGTAAATAAAATCTAAAAATGCTTCTATTAGCAAACAAATTGTTATTTTTTTCTTATTAAGACTTTTAAATATAAAATTAATATTATTATCCTTTTTCATTTTTACCACCTGAATTTTTCTCTTGCTTAAATTATACTATAAATACAAAAAAAATACAAAAAAAATTATATATTTCCATTGAATTTTAATAAAAATTCGTATCTAATAATCTTAGAAAGAGAACAAAGTTCGTAACTTGTTGTGATTCAATCCAAAATCCTATAAACTGAATAAATGTATATAAGAATTCAATAATGTAATGTTGTTGAATTTTTTATTGTTTATATTATATATAAAAGATAAAATATAGAAAAAATATGTCGAATTTTAAATAATACTTGGAAAAAATAAAGAAAGGTGATATACTATTAAAGTAAAATAAATAAAAGGAGAAGAAAAATGGAAAATATCAAAATCTTTGCCTGTAAAAGTGCAGAAAAATTCACGAAAGAAATATGTGACTATCTAAATTTACCAGTAGGAGAAATGGACATATTAAAATTCAAAAATGATAATACGTTTGTACAAATCAAAGAAACAGTAAGAGAACAAGATGTATACATTGTTCAAACAACGACACCTCCAGTAAATGAAAGAGTTATGGAATTATTAATAGCAATAGATGCATTTAAAAGAGCATCAGCAAGAAATGTTAATGTGGTTTTACCATATTATATCTATTCAAGATCAGACAAAAAAGATCAGCCAAGAATACCAGTAACAGCAAAACTAATGCAACAATTATTAGAATCAGCAGGAGCAACAAGAGTGATTACATGTGACCTACATAACCCAGCCATTCAAGCATATTTTAACATTAATTGTGACAGATTATCAGCACAAAATATTTTACAAAAGTACTTTAAAGAGAAGAACTTAAAAGATATGGTAATTGTAGCAACAGATGCAGGAAGTTCAAAAAAAGCATATAAATATTCAGAATATTTTGGATGTCCAATTGCACTAATTGATAAAAGAAGAGATGGGAATGACGATAGAGCAATTGCTACAACAGTAATTGGTGATGTAGAAAATAAAGAAGCAATTATCTTTGATGATGAAGTAGATACAGCAGGTTCACTAATAGAAACAGCTAAAATCCTAGAAAGATTTAAAGCAAAAGAAATCTATGCAGGGTGTACACATGGTGTGTTATCAGCAGATGCAGTAAAAAGGATTGAAGAATCACCGATAAAAGAATTAGTCATTACAAATACAGTACCTTTACCAGAAGAAAAGCAAAGTGATAAAATAAAAGTACTAACCATCGCACCATTGTTTGCAGAAGCAATCAAGAGATTAAATGAAGCAAAACCATTAGGAGAATTATTTATTTTAGAATAAAACGGGATTTTGGGGACGGACTCAAAAATCCCTTAAAATAGTAAAATGGTAAAAAGAACAGTTTGAAAAATAATTTAGAAGTAAAGATAAAAAAGAGAAATTTCAAAAGTAATTGGGATTTCTTTTTTGTATAGAAAGGATAACAAATGCAATTACATATACACTTGCAAATTTACATAAAATGATATATAATAGAAATAAGTTGTAAAATGCAACTAGCCACGTGCCAAAAGAGAGGAAGTATATTATGTATGAGACAGTAATCAAAGTTCAGAATCTGATGAATCTGGAACCAAAGGGGAAGAAGCATGTTAATGAGTTTGAGTTAGTCGCTGAAGCTGAACGGCTATACCGTAGTATAAAAATAGTAGGCTTAGCGAATACGCAGGTTAGCTATGAAGAGGACGGATTAGAAAAAGTCATACCTGCGAAAGATTTACCAAACATTAAGAGAGCAATAGCAGCTTTCATAATGATTTTGGTATATAGATGGAGTGACACTAATTCTGGCAGGTTGGAGGAGCATTACGAGCTTCCCACTAAAATTAGTTACCTACTTGAAGGAACTAAAATATTTACGAACAACCATGCTGGATTACAGTGTATTACTGTAAAAGACTTCGTAGAAGCTTTTAAAGAAATGTAACTATTAATAACGTGGCCGAAAAAGATACCAGCGTAATGCTGGTTTTTTTCGTTGAATTAAATTTATAAAAATTGAAAAAATTAATTAAATCATAAAAATACAGACAAATTAAACAAAATCTTGAAATTAATGGAAATATTAGAAAAAATATGTTAAAATAGATAATGTCAAAATGAATAACAAGCAAAAGTAAAAAAATGAGAAAGGAAATTAACCATGGGATTTTTTGATAAATTAAAAAATGGATTAAATAAAACAAAAAAATCATTTGATGAAAAAATTAATACAGTATTTAGTAGTTTTAGAAAAATAGACGAAGACTTTTTAGAGGAACTAGAAGAAATATTAATTATGTCAGATATGGGAATGGATACTTCTATGAAAATCATTAATCAATTAAGAGAAAGAATAAAGAAAGAAAAACTAGAAGACGAAGAAGATGTAAAAAAGGCATTAAGAGAAGAAATGCAAAACATATTAGAAGTAACAGACATAAACTTACATCTTAACACAAAGCCATCTGTTATCTTAGTAGTTGGTGTAAATGGAGTGGGAAAAACAACTTCCATAGGAAAAATTGCAAATCGTTTAGCAAAAGACGGAAAAAAAGTTGTAGTTGCAGCAGCAGATACCTTTAGAGCAGCAGCGGTAGAACAATTAGAAATTTGGGCAAAACGTTCTGGAGCAGACATTGTCAAAAGAGAAGAAGGGGTAGATCCAGCATCTGTTGTATATGATGCAATCAAAATGACAAAAGAAAAAAATGCAGATGTTCTAATTGTTGATACAGCAGGTAGACTTCATAATAAAAAATATTTAATGGATGAATTAAACAAGATTCAAAAGGTAATTAATAAAGAAATGAATGAGGCAGATAAAGAAGTATTGTTAGTGATTGATGGAACAACTGGGCAGAATGCTATTTCTCAAGTAAAAGCATTTAAAGAAGAGGCAGACATAACGGGCTTGGTACTAACGAAATTGGATGGAACTGCCAAAGGTGGGGTAGTGATTGGGATAGTAGAAGAAAATAAAATACCCGTAAAATTCATTGGTGTAGGAGAACAAATTGATGATATGGAAATCTTTAATGCAGAAGATTTTGTAAAAGCGATTATATGAACTTAAGGGACAGTCCTTAAAGTTCATATAAGAATAGAAACATGAAAGAATTATCAAAAATTCAAAAGTGAACTTTAAGGACTGTCCCTTAAGTTCACCTTAAGTTCATTACAAGGAGGAATCATTTTGGAAGAAGAAAAAAAAGAAAACATGCCAAAAAATGAAAACATGCCAAAAAATGAAAACATAACAGAACAACCAGAAAAAACTAAGAAAAAAAGTAAAATTAGAATGATATTAGTAATTGCCTTTATTTTACTATTTGCAATTACCTCATATATTCAAGTAAGAGGAAGTTATTTAGAATATCTAGAATTAGGAGAAAATTATTTAGAAGTATTTTATACAAACCTTATTTATCAATATAGCTTAATGGCAATTCATTTTGTATTTTTATTCTTTATCATATATATGACCAATAGAGGAATTAAGAAAGGTTTAAAACCATTTTTTGATAAAGAAAAAAAGGAAATGCCTAAATTATTAAACAAATCTATTTCATTAGTCATTTCTATTATTGCAAGTGCTATTATATCAAATGTTATGATGCAAAATGTTATGCTAGTGATGGCCAATACATCTTTTGGAATAGCAGACCCAATATTTGGTTTAGATATTGCGTATTATGTATTCCAGAAGCCTTTAATTGAAATGATTGTATATTATTTAGTAGGAATTGTAGTTGGTTTAACTATATATATGGCTGTATACTATATCCTTGTGTTTAATCGATATTTTGATGGTGTGGATAGTAAGATGTTAAAAGAAAGTTTGTTTATGAAAAAACTAACAAGAAATATCTTATTCATTATTATTGGTGTAGCTTGTATCACAATATTGGGAACGCAAAATTTAATGTTTGGAAAAATTTTAACAATTGACGATAATATAGAAATTAATGGTGCTGGAATGACAGAAGCAACGATTAGATTGTGGGGCTATATTCTATTTGCATTTGTAATTGTTATCTTTGCATATAGAGCATTAAAATACTTCAAACAACGAAATACAGCAAAAGTATTAAAAAATTTAGCGGTGATCCCAATCTATTTAGTAGTATTATTTGTCATTATGATAGCATTTGATTTAATCTATGTAAATTCTAATGAACTAGATAGAGAAAAATCATATATTGCGCAAAATATCGAAAATACTAAAAATGCCTATGGCTTAAATGTAGAAGAAGATGCAATAGACTATTCTGGAACAGTTACAGAACAAGAATTAAATAGCAATACAACCATTGTCAATAATATACCAGTTATTAATGAAGAAGCAGTATTAACAACCTTAAAAAATACGCAAACTAGTACAGGGTATTATACATATAGAACTGCTAACTTAGCGAAATATAAGATTGGAGATGAGGAAAAAATTGTATATCTATCTCCAAGAGAAATTACAAGTTCAGATAGAACATATAGCAATAAAACATATGAATATACACATGGATATGGAGAAATTATCACATCAGCAACAGGTAGTTCAGAAACAGGAAATATACAATATATCCAAAAAAATGTGTCTGGAAATGATGAAATGGTTAGTGTAACAGAACCACGAATTTATTTTAGTACAGATGATAGTGCGATGATTGCAACAAATACAAAAAACAAACAAGAATATGACTATACAGATGAAAATGGTAATGATGTGACATCATCATATAATGGAGAGGCAGGGTTACAATTAGGCTTTTTAGATAGATTGGTATTGGCAATGTATAAAGGAGATATTAACTTAGCGTTTTCTGGAGAAATTACAAGTGATAGTAAAATATTAATCAATAGAAATATTATAGAAAGAGCTAAAAAAGCGTTACCATATCTAATGTATGATGAAGAACCATATACGGTTATTAGTGATGAAGGAAAAATTTATTGGGTATTAGATGCCTATACAATTTCAAGTAGCTATCCATATTCACAATATACAGAAATTGAACATGAAGGTGGAACAAGAGATATTAATTATATTAGAAATTCTATAAAAGTTATTATTGATGCATATAATGGAACAATGCAATTTTATATAACAGACAGAACAGATCCAATTGCTATGGCATATAGAAATATATATCCATCATTATTTGAAAATTTAGATAAAGAAATTCCACAAGATATTGCAAAACATTTTGTATACCCAGAATTTTTATATGATGTACAAGCAGAATTATTAAAGATTTATCATAATGTTAGACCAGATGTCTTATATCGTTCAGACGATTTATGGGATTTTGTTAGATATAATAATTTAAATACAACAAAATCAACAGGGACTTATTTAGAACCCTATTATCTGATGGTTAAGACAGATAATGGAGAAAAACTTGGCTTAATGCAAATTTATACACAAAATGGTAGACAAAATATTATTTCCTATTTAATAGGAACAACAAATGGAGGAACAAATCAATTAACATTATGTACTTTTTCAGCAGATAGTAATATTGTTAGTCCGACACAACTAGATAAACAGATAGAAGAAGATGAAGCGATTTCAGCAGAATTGAAAACGCTAGAAACGACAGGAACACGAATTACAAAGCAAATGATTATTGTACCAGTAGGAGATACTTTGTTATATGTTGAACCAATTTATCAGACACTAATAAATGAATCAGAAATACCATTACTAAAAAAAGTGGTGGTTGCATCAGGAAATAAAGTAGCGATAGGAGATACATTGCAGGAAGCCTTACAAAACCTTCTTTCAAATTCAGCAGTAGATATTGAAGTAGAAAATACAGAAGATATCGAAGGATTAATTGATTCTATTATTAAGGCAAACCAAAATCTAAAAGAATCTACCAACAATCGTGATTGGAACATGATAGGAAGTGACATTGAACGATTACAAACTTTAATCGATTCTTTAGAGACTATGAGAAAAGAAGAATCTTCTAATAATGAAAATGTAGAAAATACAGAAAGTGCAAATGCCACAAATACACTTAATAATATGACTAATGATAATATGGAGAATACAAATAAGTTAGTAAATGAGAGTGTATAAATTGAAATGAAAGAAAATGTGAAGAAATACTGAATAAAAAATATATAAAAAATCCACCCTATAAATAAGGTGGATTTTTTATGTCAGGATTTTTTAATAAAATAAAAAACAAAAAAATAGAAGTTTTAAATACTTCTATCAATCATTTGATAGAAACTTTTCAAAAATCGAATATTGAGGAATGGACATATATTTTTGGAAGTAAGAAAGAAATTATAAAAAGAAATTTAATTGCTGGGATATTTAGAGGAGTAGGAATTGGAATAGGTGTAACCATTATCACAGCTGTTCTAATTATTTTATTACAACGAATTGTTGCATTAAATATACCAATTATTGGAGAATATATTGCAGATATTGTTGAGATTGTGCAAAAAAGTCGATAAAAGAAAAAGGGAATTTGGGGACGGACTCATTTTTCCCTTTTTCGATATTATAAATAAAAAAGGTTTTATGGAAATTCTAAAATAAAAAGGGAAAAATGAGTCCGTCCCCAAATTCCCTTTTTTT
Organism: uncultured Clostridia bacterium; assembly: GCA_944390535.1. Lineage (GTDB taxonomy): Bacteria > Bacillota > Clostridia > TANB77 > CAG-508 > CAG-269. The sequence continues at coordinate 8,701 of CALXQV010000046.1, forward strand.
ATTTTTCTAATTTATAAAATACCTTTTTACCTTTCTTTAAAATAGCATATCCTTGTGAAAAATCTTTATCAGATAATTGATAATTTACATCAGAAATCTTTTCATCATTTAAAGAAATACCATCTTGTGTAACTAAAGTTCTTGTTTGTCCTTTAGAAGGAGCAATTCCTGTTTGAATAATAGCATCTAAAATAGAAATATTCATAGAATCTAAGTTTACAGTAGGCATATTATCTAAACTACCAGAACCACTAAATAGAGCACTAGAAGCTTCTTCTGCTTTTTTTGCTTCTTCTTTGCCATGAATTAATTTTGTGATTTCATAAGCAGCTACTTTTTTAGCTTCATTGATTTTTTCATCTTTTAAATTTGCTAATTCATTAATTTGTTCAATTGGAAGAAATGTTAACATTTTTAAAACAGTTTCGACACTACTATCTTCTATATTTCTCCAATATTGATAAAACTCGTAAGGAGATGTTTTTGCTGGGTCTAACCATAAAGCACCTTTTTCTGTTTTACCCATTTTTTTACCTTCTTTAGTTGTTAAAAGCTTAAAGGTTAATCCATAAGAATCTTCTTTACCAATTTTTCGAATTAATTCAACACCACCGATGATATTAGACCATTGATCATTTCCACCCATTTGAAGTTTACATCCATATTTGTTATATAAATATAAAAAGTCATAAGATTGCATTAACATATAACTCATCTCAAAAAAAGTTAATCCTGTTTCTAATCTTTGTTTATAACATTCAGCAGCAAGCATTTTATTGACAGAAAATAGGCTACCAATTTCACGAACAAAATCTACAAATTTTAAATCTAACAACCAATCGGCATTATTAACAATAATGGCTGCATTTTCTCCTTCAAAACTAACAAATTTTTCTACTTGTTTTTTAATACATGCTACATTATGATTGATTTCTTCTCTTGATAACATTTTTCTCATATCTGTTTTTCCGAGAAGGGTCACCAATAGTAGCTGTACCACCACCTACTAAGATAATTGGTTTATGTCCACATTTTTGCATGTGACTGGCCACCATTAATGAAACAAAATGACCAACATGAAGACTATCAGCAGTAGGATCAATTCCAATGTAAAATGGAACAGATTCTTTACCAAATAGTTCTTTAATTTCCGCAGGATGTGTTAATTGTTCAACATATCCTCTTTCATCTAAAATATCAAAAACATTTTTCATCAAATTCAATCCTTTCAAATAAAAATTACTTTTCTATACAATAAAAAACGGATAGAAGACTCCGTTTTTTTCAAACTAATTTAATGTAATACCAGTATTTCCTATATTTCCTTTTTTACCAATATTGTTAATTTCTGTTTTATATGGTTTAAAATCTTCATATTCTAAAAATCTATTTAAATTTTTTACTGAAACACCAATTTGACCAGAAATGGTATCTAAAGAATCAGTTAATCCATTTTCTTCTACATAATTAATGAAATTAGAAAATTCTACGCCATCTTTAGCACTACATTTTGGACAAACATCACCTTGTGCTACATAAAAACTTCCACATCTACTACATCTATTAAATTCCATAGTTGATTCCTCCTAATTTTTCTTTTGACTTTAAAATCGTACATATTGTATCATAGATTGACAAAAAAAGAAAGAGTTTTTGTAGGAAAAATTGACAATATGTAAAATGTTATATACAATAAACTATAGGAGAGAAGAAAATGAACGGATATAGAGAAAAATTACCACAACTTTTAAAAGAATATTTTCGTGTTTTATCACCAGAATTTCCAACATTCTTATTAGAGTATATAGATACACCAGAAATGCACAAACAAGCAAAGATTAGTGTAACATCAGGAACGATATATTCTAACATGTTTGCTGAAATCTGGTATTCTAGTCTAGACCATAGTGTAGCAGTTGCTTTAATTATATGGAATTTTACGAAAGATAAAAAACAAACATTAGCTGGTTTATTTCATGATATTGCGACACCTGTGTTTAAGCATTGTATAGATTTTATGAATAAAGATTATGAAAAACAAGAATCAACAGAGGAATTAACAACACAAATTATAAAGAATTCAAAAAAGATTATGCAATTATTAGATAGGGATAATATCAAACTAGAAGAGGTTTGTGATTATCACATATATCCAATTGCAGACAATGATACCCCAAAACTTTCTTCTGACAGATTAGAATATACGCTGTCAAATGGTTTAGGGGTAAGAGAAAAACTATGGGATTTACAAAAAGTAAGAGAGATTTACGAAGATATAGAAATACAAAAAAATGAAGAGGGGATACAAGAACTAGGATTTAAGCATAAAGAGATTGCTGAAAAATTTGTAAAAACCATGAGTGATTTATCTTGTCTATATGTAGGAAATAAAACAAAATATTCAATGCAATTCATATCAGATATTATAAAAAAGATGTATGAACAAAATGTAGTTACCAAAAATGACTTATACACATTAAGTGAAAAAGAGATGATTCAAAAAATAGAAAATTGTCCCATAGAAAGTGTAGTAAACTGTTTCAAAAGATGGAAAGAGGCAACTGAAATTCAAGAAAGTGATGAATTACCTGAGGGAAAGTATTTTGTAAATATAAAAGTAAAGCAAAGATATATTGTTCCATTGGTAAAAAATGAGAATCAATTTGTTAGAATTGACAAAATTTCCAAAAATGCGAAAAAGGATATACATAGATTTTTAACATTTCAACCAAAGAAATATGCTTATTTGGATTTTAATTTATAGAAAAGGAGAAGAATAATATGTTTGAAAATGCAACAACCTTACAAGAGATATTTTCAACAAGAAATATCATAATGTATTTTATAATTATTAATGTGATAGGTTTTTTGATTATGTTTATAGATAAACAAAAAGCCAAAAAAGGTGCTTGGAGGGTTCCAGAAAAAACCTTATTTATCATAACAGCATTAGGTGGTGGAATTGGAACCATAAGTGGAATGTATGCATTTAGGCATAAAACACAAAAATTGCAATTTGTTGTAGGATTACCATTTATAACGATTTTAGAAATTATCTTAGCAATTTATTGGATATTTTTTTAATACACTTCTATAAAAATGAAGTGTATTTTTTTAGTACACATAATGAAAAAAATAAATTAATATAAAATATAAAGTGGATAAAAGAAAAAAATAAATGTGAACAACTTGTGAACGGGAAAATAGTGTTTTCAATTATTCACAAAGTTATCCACAGTATCCACATACAACAAAAGTGGATAAATATGGCAAAATAACAGTTTAAGAGATATACATAAAATAGAAAAACATAACTTTTTGTCATGAATATGAAATAAGAATGTAATAGAAGAGTGCAAAAAATGGTGAAAATCCAAGAAAAATAGGTAAAAATATATAAAAATAAAATAATATAAGGGAATAAAAATGTAAATATGAAATAAATTTGTCATAAGAATGTCACTAGAAAAAAGAAGAAAAATGGAACATCATGTAGAATATTCCAGAAAAACAACTGTGGATAACGATAAAATGTGTGGATAATTGAAAAAATCAGACTATAGTATGCTTTTTCTAAAAAAGAACAAAATGTCATTTTTGGGAATATACTATATAAATAGAAGGATATTTGTTGGAAATGAAAGATAATAAATAATAGTTTCCAATCATTTTTATCAATAGGAAAGTAATCTTTTTCTATTGGATAAAAAATGATTCACGCAATAGATACGCACATTTCTTCTATTTTGTATGAGAGGAATGATAAAGGTAATGATAAATAAAATAAAAAGCATGATAAAGAAAAAATGGAATAGAGAGATAGAAGAAAAAGACATCAGATTAGAAGAATTAAAGCAACTACAAAAAGAAGGAGCTTTGATTGTAGATGTGAGAAGTCCACAAGAATATAGAGAAGGACATATTGATGGAGCGATATCGATTCCAGAATATGATATAAAGAAAGAGGCTGAAAATATATTAATGGATAAAGAACAAACGATTGTTGTATATTGTAGTTCAGGAGGAAGAAGCAAGAAAGCACAAAAGTTTCTAAAAAAATTGGGATATAGCCATGTATATAATTTATATAATGGACTTACAAACTATTGAGATTTTTGTTAAATTATGATACAATGACAAATATCAAAATAAAAATGGAGGAAAAATGGATAACAGACAAGCACATATCAGAAATTTTAGTATTATTGCACATATAGACCATGGAAAATCAACATTAGCAGATAGATTAATAGAAATGACAGGCGTATTATCAAAAAGAGAAATGGAAAGTCAAGTCTTAGATAATATGGAAATTGAAAAAGAAAGAGGTATTACCATAAAATCACAAGCAGTTAGGATGATTTATAAAGCAAAAGATGGACAAGAATATACCTTTAATTTGATTGATACACCAGGACATGTAGATTTTAACTATGAAGTTTCTAGAAGTTTAGCAGCGTGTGATGGTGCTATTTTAGTAGTAGATAGTAGTCAGGGAGTAGAAGCACAGACCTTAGCAAATGTGTATTTAGCCATTGATAATAATTTGGAAATATTGCCTGTATTAAATAAAATTGATTTACCAAATGCAAGAGTAGATGAGGTAAAACAAGAGATTGAAGATATTATAGGAATACCAGCAGAAGATGCACCATGTATTTCAGCTAAAACAGGATTAAATGTAGAAGAGGTCTTAGAAAGAATTGTAACAGACTTACCAGCTCCAAAAGGTGAAGAAATTGCCAAAACAAAATGCTTAATTTTTGACTCATATTATGATAATTATAAAGGTGCAGTAGCCTATGTAAGAGTTATGGATGGTACGGTAAAAGTAGGAGATGAAATTAAACTAATGGCGACTGATAAAACATTTACCGTTGCAGAAGTAGGATATTTTATACCAGGTTCATACATGCCAGTATCAGAAATTAAAGCAGGAGAAGTAGGATATATTGCAGCAAGTATTAAAAGTCTATCAGACATTCATGTGGGTGATACCATTACATTAAAGAACAATCCAGCAGAAGAACCTTTAAAAGGATATAAAAAAGTAACACCGATGGTATATTGTGGATTATATCCAGTAGATGGTAGTCAATATGAAGACTTAAAAGAGGCATTAGAAAAATTAAAGTTAAATGATGCAGCTTTAGAATTTGAACAAGAAACATCAGCAGCATTAGGATTTGGATTCCGTTGTGGTTTTTTAGGATTATTACATTTGGAAATTATCGAAGAAAGAATTGATAGAGAATTTGACTTAGGCTTGATTACAACAGCACCATCTGTTATCTATAAAGTATATAAAACAACAGGAGAAGTGGTTGAATTATATAATCCAGAAGATTTACCAACACCACAAGAAATTGCATATATAGAAGAGCCTTATGTAACAGCTAATATTTTAACACCGAAAGAATATGTAGGAAACATCATGGAATTGTGCCAAAGAAGAAGAGGTGTTTACATAGATATGAAATACTTAGATGAAAATAGAGTGACATTAATCTATGAAATGCCATTAAATGAAATTATATATGATTTTTTTGATAATTTGAAATCAAAAACCAAAGGATATGCTTCTTTAGATTATGAATTTAAGGAATATAGAAGGTCAAATCTAGTAAAATTAGATATTTACATTAATGGTGAACCAGTAGATGCATTAAGTTTTATTGTTCATAAAGATAGCGCTTATGATAGAGGAAAGAAAATGGTAGAGAAACTAAAAACGGTTATTCCAAGAAAATTATTTAAAATTCCAATTCAAGCAGCTGTTGGAGGAAAAATTATTGCAAGAGAAACCATATCTGCCATGAGGAAAGATGTGTTAGCAAAATGTTATGGTGGAGATATTACGAGAAAGAAGAAGTTGTTAGAAAAACAAAGGCGTGGTAAAAAGAAAATGCGTGAAATTGGAAATGTGGAAATACCACAAGAGGCATTTTTAAGTGTCTTAAAACTAGATGATGAGTAAAGTGAATATAGCAAGAGGTGATAGATAAAGTGAAACCTAATCAAAAAAAATATGAAAAATCAAAAAAACAAGGATGTCAAAATATAAAAGAAGAAAAAACATTTGATGACCAAGTAGAAGGAAGAAATGCGGTAATAGAACTATTAGAAAGTGGTAAAGATATCAACAAAATATTTATCACAAAAGGAGAAAAACATGGTTCAATCAATAAAATCATTAGTATGGCAAAAGAAAGAAAAATGATTCTTGTAGAAAAAGATAAAAGGCAGATGGAACAAATGGCACAAAATCAAAATTATCAAGGTGTCATTGCGATTGTACCACCTTTTGAATATTGTGAAATTGAAGATATTTTAGATAGAGCGAAAGCATTAAAAGAAGATCCATTTATATTGATATTAGATGGAATAGAAGATCCACATAATTTAGGGTCAATCATAAGAACAGCTGAAACGGCAGGTGTTCATGGAATTGTTATTCCAAAAAGAAGAGCAGCAACAGTAAATAGCACAGTAAGTAAAGTATCAGCAGGTGCGGTTCAACATATGAAAATTGCTAGGGTAACCAATATAACAGATTCAATAGAAAGACTAAAAGAAAATGGATTATGGATTTGCGGAACAGATATTGATACAGAAACATATTATTACAACCAAGACTTGACAGGCCCTTTAGGAATCGTTATAGGAAATGAAGGAACTGGAATGAGTGATAGAGTGAAAAAAAGCTGTGACTTTTTAGTGAAGATACCAATGAAAGGAAAAGTAACATCTTTAAATGCATCTGTTTCGGCAGGAATTGTGATATATGAAGCGATGAAACAGAAAATGAAATAAAGAGGTAAAGGGAGGAAAAACATATGATGATGCCAAGAAAGAAAAGAAGAATGATAGTTGTATCAATTATATTAGCAATTCTAATTATGATAGGAGCAATATTTTTAGTAATATACAATACAACAGATACATTCAAGGCAAACAATGTATTGTTTGAAAAATATGCAAAACAACTATTAGAAAATTTGGATGATGTTTTTAATGAAGACCATATGGTTGAAATGGAAGAAATTTTAAAAAACAATAAATTAACTTCTGAAACAATAGCTAGCATAAATTATAATGAAAATGGTGATACTTCTAATCCAATAAATAATCTTCAGGTGAATATATCAGGAGAACAAGAAAAAGCAACAGGTTATGACTATAAAGATATCAATGTAACACAAAATGGTGAAACAGTAGCAGGTGTTGAATATATTGAAAATGGAGAAATTGCAGGTATTAGATTAAATGGAATTAGACAATATCTATCTACCAATATTCATAATGAGAGTGAAAACGAAATAGCTAATTTATATCAATTGATACATACAGATATACAAGAAGTATTTGCATTAAATACAGAAGAATGGAAAACTTTAAAGGAAAAATATGTAGGAATTATATGGACAAATCTTGTAAATGCAACTTTCTCAAAACAAACAGGTATAGGATTGAAAATCAATGGAACACAATATAATACAAATATGTATAGTGTAACAATTACGAAAGAACAATTTAATTATATTTATATGCAAGTTTTAGAAGAACTAAAAAAAGATGAAATTCTGTTAGCGAAATTAGAGGCTTTAGATAATCAATTTAATCAATATCATAATTTTGTGCAAGATGAAGAAGTTTCTAACATGAAACAAGATTTTATAGAAGAAATGGATAATACCATACAGAAAATACAAGATTCTAATATAGGAAATGATGAAAGAACTATTAGCGTTTTTGAATCAAATGGAGTGGCAATTAGTTTATCAATTGACACAGAAGAGAATTTTGTAGGATTAGATATCGTTAATGGAGAAGGAACAAATTTTATTAATCTATTAGGTAATGAAAAAGTAAAAGAAGAAGAAAAAGAAAATCGTTTTGATTTGAAAATTGAGAAAACAAAGGCAACAAATGATGAAACAATTGCTATTAATTATACTATAGTAGAAGAAGGGAAAGAAATAGTCAATGAATGTAATATTAGTAGGAAGATGGAAAATTCTAAAGTGAATAGTAATGTAAAATTTAGTAGAAGTGTAGAGCAAAATACTTTAGAAGTTTTAATGGAAACAACTACTAATATTGTAAATAGCTTTGAAGAAAGAGAAGAACTGGTAGAAAATGAAAACAATATCATAATAGAAAAATTGAATGTTGAGCAAGAACAAAGTGTTATAAGTCAAGTGAAGACAAACATAGAGAATCAAATAAACTCAATTCTACAAAAGGTTTCTTTAGAAAACCTGAATCAGATTTTAGTAAATATGAAGCTAATGGAAGAAGAATTAGAAGAGTTATCTGGGGATGGAAATGTGACTGAATTGGAAAAAAATAGATTTAATTCGAATTTTCAACTTTTTGAAGGAGAAAAAGTAACGAAAGAAAGAGTAGAAGAACTAATTACAATTGCAAAGGAAGATTTGGCTGATATTAGAATAACAAATTATCGTGAACAGAACGAGAAAAGGATTCCATTAGAATATAGATTGGTTATTGAAAGAGGAAAAGAAAATACACAATTAGCTGAAAATATTATAGGATATATAGAGGAAAACTATACAGGAGATTTTTCTGTAAAGTTAGAATATGATGAGACAACAGGTTTAGTTTCTAATATATATATAACCGTTTTAGAAGATTAAGATAATAAAAGTATTAAAGGAGTGTTAATATCTTTTAATACTTTTTATTATATATAGAAAGGTATTTTTTATGGTATAGGAAAAATTGCTTTTCCTATACCATAAAAATCGCTTCGCTCTAACGACTGCACACAAATTTTGACTAGCGCAAAATTTGGCGCGCGAACAATGACGCGGGCTTTAAAATGTTATAAAAAGAGAAAATGTTAAAAAAGCCTGCTATTGTTCTTTGTAAAAAGCAGTAATTGTAGAAATAAAAATATAATGATTAAGAAAGAAAAAAGCATACAAAAAAGTAAAGAAAAAATTACCAATAAAAAAATGGTAAATTGTAAAAGTAAAATATAGTTTGTAAAATTAACGTCTATTGTAAGATTAATATCTAAAAATAGGCGCTTTTTTAATGCAAATATATTGAAAAATATGATAAATTGGTGTAAAATTAAAATA
>CALXQV010000047.1 GCA_944390535.1 uncultured Clostridia bacterium
CAACATTAGATGATGAATTTGCAAAAGATGTTAGTGAATTTGATACATTAAAAGAATTAAAAGCTAGCATTAAAGAAAAACAACAAAAACAAAATGATGAAAGAGCAAAATATGAAACACAAGATGCAGTTATCAAAGCAGTATGTGAAAATGTAAAAGTAGAAATTCCATCAGGAATGATTGAGACAGAAACTGAAAACATGGTAAAAGATATGGAACAAAGATTATCATATCAAGGATTAAAATTAGATCAATATCTTCAAATGATGGGAAAAACAAAAGAAGAAATGCAAAAAGAATATGAGCCTCAAGCAATTGAAGCAATTAAATCTCGCTTAGCAATTGAAGCTATTATTAAAGCAGAAAAGATAGAAATAGCAGATATGGATATAGATGAAAAAATAAAAGAAATGGCTAAAAATTATGGTAAAGAAAATGATGAAGAATTCTTAAAAAATGAAAATGTAAGAAACTATATTAAACAAGGATTAGAATCAGAAAAAGCAATTGAATTTTTAGTAGAAAATGCAAAAATAAAATAGAATAGTAAATATAAAAAAGGTTGGGGTGTTAAATGTGATAGTTAAATTTTAACCCCAGCTTTTTTGACAATTAGGTTTTAGTAGAATATAGTAATTATAATTGTCAAAATTAGTAAAGTCAAAAAATATTGTGAAAAATAATATTTTATAGAAATTAAAAAGGAGGAATTTTATATGTTAGAAAAAGCAAGTTTAGTACCTTATGTTATAGAACAAACAAGCAAAGGAGAAAGGTCATATGATATTTTCTCAAGATTATTAAAAGATAGAATTATATTTTTAGGAGAAGATGTAAATCCTACAACATCAAGTTTAATCATTGCACAATTATTATTTTTAGAGTCAGAAGACCCAGATAAAGATATTAATTTATACATTAATTCACCAGGAGGTTCTATCACAGATGGGATGGGAATTATCGATACCATGAATTATATCAAATGTCCTGTATCTACCATTTGTATAGGAATGGCAGCAAGTATGGGAGCAGCACTTTTAGCAGCAGGAGAAAAAGGAAAAAGATTTGCCACACCAAATGCAGAAATTTTAATTCACCAACCATTAATCGGTGGTGGCGGACTTTCAGGTCAAACAACAGAAATCAAAATTCATGCAGACCACTTAGTAAAAACAAGAGAAAAATTAAATAAATTTTTAAGTGAAAGAACAGGTCAAACAGTTGAACAAATTCAAAAAGATACAGAAAGAGATAATTATATGACAGCAGAAGAGGCTTTAAAATATGGACTAATTGATGGAATTATGGACAAAAGAAAATAAATAAAATCTTTATATATAGAATGAACAGATAAAAATTAGTGTATAATAAGTATTAAATTTAATATAATATAAGAGATTTTAAAATTAAGGAGAGAATGAAATGGCAAAAAATGATGTACCAAAAAGTGTAAGATGTTCATTTTGTGGTAAGGCACAAGAAAATGTTAGAAAAATTGTTGCAGGTCCAGGTGTTTATATATGTGATGAATGTGTAGACCTTTGTAACAGTATTATAGAAGCAGAATTATATGACGATGATAAAGCAGGATATACATTGAATGAAGTAAATGATATTCCAAGTCCAAGAGAAATCAAAACAGTATTAGATGATTATGTTATTGGGCAAGAAGAGGCTAAAAAAACATTATCAGTTGCGGTATATAATCATTACAAAAGAATTGCACATGAAGAAGCAACGACAAAAGATGATGATGTAGAAATTCAAAAAAGTAATATATTACTATTAGGACCAACAGGTTGTGGTAAAACTCTATTAGCAAGAACTTTAGCAAGAATTTTAGATGTTCCTTTTGCTATAGCAGATGCTACAACACTTACAGAAGCAGGATATGTTGGAGAAGATGTGGAAAATATCTTATTAAAACTTATCCAAGCAGCAGATGGAGATGTACAAAAAGCTGAGAAAGGTATTATTTATATAGATGAAATAGATAAAATTACTAGAAAATCAGAAAATCCTTCAATTACAAGAGATGTTAGTGGAGAAGGTGTACAACAAGCATTACTAAAAATTATAGAAGGAACAATAGCATCTGTACCACCACAAGGAGGAAGAAAACATCCAAACCAAGAATTAATTCAAATTAACACAGAAAATATATTGATTATCTGTGGAGGTGCCTTTGAAGGATTAGAAAACATTATAAAAGACAGAACAGGTAAAAAGTCTATTGGATTTGGTTCAAAAATAGAAAGTACAAAAGAAATTAGTAAATATGAAGTATTTAAAGAGTTGTTACCACAGGATTTACTAAAATTTGGTTTGATTCCAGAATTCATAGGAAGATTGCCAATTGTAGCAACTTTGCAAGAATTAGATAAAGAGGCATTAATTCAAATTTTAAAAGAGCCTAAAAATTCATTAATTAGACAATATCAAAAATTATTTGAAATTGATGGTGTGGAATTAATATTTGAAGAGGAAGCTTTAGGTGCTATTGTGGATAAAGCAATAGAAAGAAAAACTGGAGCAAGAGGGTTACGCTCTATTATAGAAGAAAGAATGAGAGACATCATGTTTGATATACCATCAAATCCTGATATTGAAAAATGTATTGTTACAAAAAGAACGATAATAGATAATGAAGCACCAGATATAGTGATAAATCATAAACCTAAAGAACAAAAAGGGAAGAAAAAAAGACAAGTACCAGAAAGTGAAGAAAAAGAAACTGCATAATGAAAAAGAATACTACTTTTGATGAATCATCAAAGGTAGTTTTTTATATAAGAAAATATAGAAGAAAAGCAAAGATAAAAATTTTTGCTGATTCTTGTTAAAACAAAAAAAATTTGATATACTCTTCCTAGAAAAAGGAGAAGTAAATGATAGCAGAAGTCATAATTAATAGAGGAGCAAAAAAACTAAATAGAACCTTTGATTATCAAATACCAAAGGAATTAGAAGAACTAATATTAGTAGGGAGCAAAGTATTAGTTCCTTTTGGTAATGGCGGAAAATTAACAGAAGCATTTGTAGTGGGATTGAAAGAAACATCAACATTTGAAGTAAAACCGATTGCAAAGTTAGAAGAAAATTTAACAGATAAGCAAATCGCATTAGCAAAATGGATGGCAAAAAGATATTTTTGTAATGTATCGGATTGTATTAAATTAATGTTGCCCCCAGGAACAAGAAATAAAAATAAAGAAAAAAGAATTCAAGACAAGATGGTAAACTGTGTATATCTAAAAAAAGAAAGAGAAGAAATTGAATTTGAAATTGAAACACAAGGCATCAAATCAGAAAAGCAAAAAAGAGTGTTAAACTTTATAAAAGATAATGAAGGAGCAACAATACCTGAAATTGAAATGTTTACAGATTGTGCAAGGGGAATTGTCAATACGTTAGTAAAAAATGGATATTTAGAAATTGTTGAAAAAAAGGTGGAAAGAAATCCATTATTGGGAAGAGATTGTCAAAGAACGGAAAAATTAAGTTTAACAGAAGAACAAGAAATTGCCTATAAAAGTGTAGAAGAGGCAATAGATAGTAAAACATATCAACAATTTTTATTATATGGTGTAACAGGTTCTGGAAAAACAGAAGTGTACTTACAATTAATTGAAAAAGTATTACATATGGGAAAAAATGCGATTATTTTGGTTCCAGAAATATCATTAACACCACAGATGTTAGACAGATTTATTTCTCGATTTGGAAAAGAAGAAATTGCCATTTTGCATAGTAAATTATCAATCGGAGAAAGACATGACGAATGGGAAAGAATACGAGAAAAGAAAGCAAGAATTGTGATAGGGGCAAGATCTGCTATTTTTGCACCGATTGAAAATATTGGTATTATTATTATTGATGAAGAACATGATAGCTCATATAAATCAGAAACCAATCCAAGATATCAAGCAAAAGAAATTGCAAAAATCCTAGCAAAAGAAAATCATGCACCTTTGGTATTAGGAAGTGCAACTCCAGATATGACAACATTTTATCAAGCGACAAATGAAGATATGTATGGTAATACAAAAATACAATTATTGACACTAACCAAAAGAGCCAATGCATCATCACTTCCCAAAGTAGAAATTATTGATTTAAAACAAGAATTGGCTAATGGAAATCGTTCGATGCTTAGTATGGAATTGTATCATAGCATAGAAGAAAATTTAAAACAAAAAAGACAGACCATCTTATTTCTAAATAGAAGAGGGTATTCCACATTTATCATGTGTAGGAATTGTGGTTATACGGTTAAATGTCCAAACTGTAATATTAGTATGACCTATCATAGTTATGAAAGGAAATTAAAATGTCACTATTGTGGTCATGAAGAAAAACTTGTTAGTATTTGTCCAGAATGTCATAGTGATAAGATTCGATATTTTGGAACAGGTACACAAAAATTAGAGCAAGAAATTCACAAACAATTTCCAGAAGCATCAACCATTCGAATGGATATAGATACCGTTACAAAGAAGAATTCACATGAAGTCATTTTAAATACATTTAAAAATGAGAATATTGATATTTTAATTGGAACACAAATGGTAGTGAAAGGACATCATTTTCCAAATGTAACATTGGTGGGAGTCATTGCAGCAGATAGTTCTTTAAATATTGATGATTATCGTGCAAATGAAAGAACGTTTCAAATTTTAACACAAGTGGCAGGAAGAGCAGGAAGAGAAAACTTACCAGGAAAGGTAGTGGTTCAGACATATAATCCAGATAATTTTAGCATTATTTGTGCACAAAAACAAAATTATGAATTGTTTTATGAAACAGAGATTGCCTTGAGAAAACAGTTGAAATATCCGCCATTTTGCGATATAATATTAATTGGATTAAATAGTTATCAAGAGGCGGAAATAAAAAAAGTATCAAGCAAACTATATCAATATCTAGAACAACACTTAAATAAAGAAGCATTTAAAGTGTTAAGACCAATGCCTTGTCCAATTGATAAAATTCAAAATCGATACAGATGGAGAATTATTATAAAAGGACAGATGACAGAAGAAGCAAATGGGATTTTAAATACTTGTTTAAAGGAAATATATCAAGAAAATATAAAAGATACTAGGATTGCGATTGATGTTAATCCAAACAATATGAGTTAATGAAAGATTGAAAAATTTAATTTTTTTTCAATCAAATTTGGGTCTTAAGAAAGGAATGTGAGTAAATATGGCAATTAGAAATCTAAGATATCAAGGAGATGACATTTTAAAGAAAAAATCAAGAGAAGTTCCAGAAGAGGACATAGCAAGTGAAAAAATCCAATCACTAATTGATGATATGATAGAAACAATGCATAAATATAATGGTGTGGGACTAGCTGCTGTACAAGTGGGCGTATTGAAAAGAATTGTGGTAATTGATTTATATGATGACCATGGTCCTATTGTATTAATTAACCCAGTTATTATAAAAATCAAAGGAGAACAAGAAGTGGATGAAGGGTGCTTAAGTTTTCCAAATGAATTTGCAAAAGTGCTACGACCAGCAGAAGTGGTAGCAGAATATATTGATAGAGAAGGAAAACGAATGAGAGTAAAGGCAAAAGAGGTATTAGCACAAGCAATTTCACACGAATTAGACCACTTAGATGGAGAGTTATTTATTGATAAAATTATTCCAGGGACTTTAGAGTATATTGAACCAGAAAAATAAGAAAAGCATGCATAACGAAATCAGAGATTTCTATGCATTAGATGTGAAGACTACTTTGCATTAGATGTGAAGACTGCTTTGTAGTACTTCACGAATATAAGAAGCTTAACCTTGTTGTATAAGAAAAAATCAATATAGGGTCAAGATAGAAGCGGATTTTTTCTATACAATAAGAAAAGCATGCATCACGAAATCAGAGATTTCTATGCATTAGATGTGAAGACTGCTTTGTAGTACTTCACGAATATAAGAAGCTTAACCTTGTTGTATAAGAAAAGGAGAATTTTATGAGAATTGTATTTATGGGAACACCAGATTTTGCAGAAGAAAGTTTAAAAGCAATTTATGAAGCAGGTCATGAAGTGATAGGAGTCGTAACCAATCCAGATAGACCAAAAGGAAGAGGAATGAAAATGATTCCAAGTCCTGTAAAAGAATTTGCACTTGAACAGCATTTAGAAATTTATCAACCAGAAACAGTAAAACATAATCAAGAATTTATAGAAAAACTAAAAACATTAAAACCAGATGTCATTTGTGTAGTGGCCTATGGACATATTTTGCCAAAAGAAATTTTAGATATTCCCCCATATGGTTGTATTAATGTACATGCTTCTATACTTCCTAAGTATAGAGGAGCAGCACCAATTCAATGGGCAGTATTAAATGGAGATAAAACAACAGGTGTGACAACGATGTATATGGATGTAGGAATGGATACAGGTGATATAATATTAAAACAAGAAGTAGAAATTGGAAAAGAAGAAACAACAGGAGAATTATGGGATAGATTAAAAGTAATTGGTGGGGAAATATTAGTAGAAACCTTAAGTCAAATCGAAAAAGGAATGGCACCAAGAGAAAAACAAGGAAACAATTTTACCATTGCACCAATGTTATCAAAAGATATGGCAAAAATTGATTGGAATCATAAAACAGCTGAAGAAATTAAGAATTTAGTAAGAGGTTTAAATCCAATAATGGGAGCATATACATTTTTAAATGGGAAAAAGATAAAGTTCTGGAAGGTGAAAGTAGCAGGAAAAAATGAAATTTATGCAGAAAACATGGATTTTTTGAGAAATGGAACAGTGATTGTTTCAGACCTTAGAGATGGTATTTTTATAAAATGCAAAGAAGGAATTTTAAAGGTTTTGGAAATACAAGGAGAAAATGCGAAAAGAATGTCAATTCAAGACTATTTAAGAGGAAATCCAATAGAAGAATTTGAGGTCTTTGAGTAAGGAGTAAATATATGAATAAAAAACAAAAGAAAGAGATAAAACTATTAAAAGAGCAAGGAAAATATGATGATATTTATGTGAATTATGGACAGAAAGCATATAAAAGAAATACGCCATATAATTATAGAAAAAAAGAACTCAAGAAGCTAAAAAGAGAAGGGAAATATGAAGATATTTTCAATAAGTATGGAGAAAATGAGTATAACAAAATATTAGTAAAAGCTAAAGCACAAGAAATAAAAGAAGCACAAGGAACGTATAAAGCTTATTTATGGGAGATATCACAAAGAATAAAAATGATTATGAAACATATTGGGATATATGGTGCAACAGCGATAATGTCATTACCTATCGGGCTTTCAACTCTCATAACTTCGGAAAATATTAAAAATAGTTTCCAATATGAAAGAGAAATAGAAGCATATGATGAAAATATATCTGAATATGCTAAGGAAGTAAAAGCAATGCATTTGAATGATATACAAACAATTATGAAAGTAACAGATGATATGTGGAAAAATATAAAAGGATATGGTGTACCAGAAAAAGAAATTATAGGATATTGGGAACTGGAGTTAGCAACAAAAGATGGATATGGTGAATGTAGAAATATGGCAAATGATGTTGCTAAAAAGCTAAATAAAATAGATGAGAGATATAATGCGAGAATAATGGTTGTTACAACACCAACAGAAGAAATAGAATACAATATAGCAAACATAGAAAGAAAAAAGGTAGAAACAAACGAAACAAAGGAAAACCAACAAGAGGAAAATGATCTAGTAATGGATGAACCAAACTCAACAATAGGAAATCACATGATTGTTTTAGTGGATATACCAAGAAAAGATACTACCTTAGTACTTGACCCTACAAACCCTTCATTGGGTGTTTATATTAATGGAAAAATAAAAATGTTTAACTCTGATGAAGAATATGGCACAAACAAATTATCCACAGCACTATTATTTGGAAATGAAGATGTACAAACAGTACGAAGTTTTGTAGATAGTTATACAAATGATAGCTCTTATGAAGAGTTAAAACGAGAATATGGATTAGAAAAACAAAATGAAGCATTAGAATTTGTAAGAAATTTAGAACTAAATAAAGAAGCAAGCACAAAACAAAAAGATTATAAAGAAACATTAAAAGTAGAAACGAATCCAGGGATAAATACTGTAAGTAACCAGGAAAAAAGTAAGAATAAAATAAATGAGGATATGCAATTATAAAAATAAATAACATTGGCATGCTAGAAATATTTTTTTAAAAAAGTGTAAATATTGTGAAAATAGTTGTAAAATTCATAAAAAATTGATATACTTATAAAGAATTTTGAGTATATCTTTTTTTAGTAAGGAGGAAAGATTATGGAGGAAGAAAATAAAAATGTAGAAAATGGGGAAGTTGTAGAATTAGAAGAAGAAATAAAAACAGAAAATGAAGGAATCCAGATATCAAATGATGTTGTAGCCGTTATAGCTGGTGTAGCAGTTTCAGAAGTACAAGGTGTATCTGGAATGTCTGGAGGATTTGCAGGTGGTATTACAGAAGTCTTAAGTGGAAAGAAAAATTTAGCAAAAGGAATCAAAGTAGAAATTGAAGAAGATACAGCTAAAATTGATGTCAACATTATTGTAGAATATGGCTCAAGAATACCAGATGTTGCATTTGAAATTCAAAATAGAGTAAAAAAATCAGTAGAAAACATGACAGGATTAAAAGTAGAAGAAGTAAATGTACATGTTCAAGGAGTAAATACAGATGCAGTTGTAAATGAAAAAGAAGAGGAAGAAGCAATTTCAGAAAAAAGTAATGAGAATGAAAATGAAATGTAATTTCACTAAAAGAAACTAAAAAAGAAAGAAATAAAATTAAGTAAAAAAAGGAGAAGAGATAAGATGAAAATTTTAGAAAAAATCACATTAATTATATATTCATATGTTATGCTAATATTAGCTGTGTTAGCATGTCTATTTGTATTTGGATGGCTAGATATGGAACTAGTAGGAGGAATTGTGAGAGGAGCAATTGTAAGTGATGTATGGAGCAAAGTGATTTTAGGGGTTAGTGTTGTATTTATATTGCTTTCTATTAAATGTATATTTTTTGATGCAACTTCAAAAGAACAAATTAAAGAAAGACAAGGTGTTTTGTTAGAAAATGAAAGTGGTAAACTGATGATTTCTAAAGAAACAATTGAAAATTTAGTAAACTCAGTAGCAAAAGGATTTGAAAGTACAGAAGATGTAACAACAAGAGTAGAGTTAGACAAAGAGAATAATGTAAAAGTATATGCCAATTTAGTGGTTGGTTCAGAAGCAGTTATCAAAGATTTATCTGCGAAACTTCAAACAAGTATCAAAGATAAAATAAAAAAGGCAACAGATTTAGAAGTAAATGAAGTGAACATCACTGTAAAAAAAGTTGCAGAAAAGCCACAAGAAGCATAAAAGAATAGTCTTAGATTGAAGTAAGAAAGGTTGTGAATACATGAATAATTTTAAAGAGTTTTGGAATCAATTTAAGGGGATTATTATTGGTGTTATTATAGCAATTTTAATATTAATTACTGGACTAGATAAGTTAATATTAGCAATTGTTGTGATAGCATTAGGAGCATTTATTGGAAATTATGTACAAAGAAATAAAGAAGATGTTAAAACAAAATTAAAAAGTTTTATAGATAAAATGTAAAGTAGAAGGGAATGGATATGAATAGAACAGCTATGAGAGAAAGTGCTTTTAGATTAATTTATAGTCTAGAAATACAAAAACAGGATAATCTAAAAGAACAAATTGACATATATTTTGAAAGTGAAAACATAGAAAATAAAGAAGCAAAAGAATATATAGAAGATGCTATTTTGGGAATTGAAAATCATAAAGAAGAAATTTTGGCATTAATAGAGAAGAATTTAAAATCAGATTGGAAAATCGATAGAATTTCTAAAATAGACTTATCAATATTGAAATTGGCTATTTATGAAATTAAATATACAGAAATACCATTTAAAGTTGTGATAAATGAGGCAGTAGAATTAGCAAAAAAATATGGAGAAGATGCTTCAAAAAACTTTATCAATGGAATATTAGCAAGTATTGTAAATAAATAATGTAAAAAAGGCAGGGATATTTTATTAGTGAAACTATCAATATAAATATCCCTAGTTTCAGTTAGAGGAAGTATAATATGAAATATGCAGATATGGCAATAAGTGTATCAGATTTAAATAAATACATAAAAGATAAAATTGCAGATGATGAATATTTAAATAATATTTTAATAAAAGGTGAAATTTCTAATTTTAAACACCATTATACAGGACATTTATATTTTACTTTAAAAGATGAAAAGTCTTTAATTAAATGTATTATGTTTAAATCTTATGCACAAAAATTAAATTTTGAACCAAAAGATGGTATGAAGGTATATATATTAGGTTCTGTTTCTGTATTTGAGAGAGACGGTGTTTATCAAATTTATGCAAAAGTTATGGAAGAAGACGGATTAGGCGATTTATATACAAAATACCAAAAATTAAAAGAAGAACTAGAAAGAAAAGGATTATTTGAGGAAAATCATAAACAAAACATTCCGATGATGCCAAAAGTAATTGGTGTATTAACTTCTCAAACAGGATCTGTTATTAGAGATATTATTAATGTATCAACAAGAAGAAATCCAAATGTATATATTCGCTTGTTACCAGTACCTGTTCAAGGAGAAGGAGCAGCAGAAAAAATAGCAGAAGGAATTGCCTATATGAATCAAAATCAACTAGCAGATGTTATTATATTGGCTAGAGGCGGAGGCTCTTTGGAAGATTTATGGCCGTTTAATGAAGAAATTGTTGCATATAGCATTTATGAGTCAACCATTCCGATTATATCAGCAGTAGGACATGAAACCGATTTTTCTATATCAGATTTTGTAGCAGATTTAAGAGCGCCCACACCATCAGCAGCGGCAGAACTTGCTGTACCAGATATTTATGAGGTAAAGCAAAAGATAAATACATATCAAAATCGATTAAAAATGGCATTAACCAAGAAACTAGAAATTATGAAATTACGTTATGATAAATGTATGTCTAGTTCTGTTTTTAGAGAACCAACAAGAAGGATTCAAGAAAACTATATAAAAATAGATTCTTATGTAAAGCAGTTAGAAAATAGTATAAATAGAATAAAAGAAAAAAATAAAAATAAATATATTGAATTAGTAACTAAATTAGATACATTAAGTCCATTAAAGACATTAACAAGAGGATATTCTATTATTGAAAAAGATGGAGAAATTATAAAAAGTGTAGCAAGTTTAAAAACAGAAGATGAAATTTCAATCCGATTAAAGGATGGAGAAAAACAAGCAAAAATTATATAATAACGAAGATTAAGGAGATAAAATCATGGGAATAAAAGAAAAAATACTGATGATAATTACTATAATATTATTAATCATTATGATAGGGATGGCTTGTTATAGTTTATATAATAAAAAAGAAGAAACACGGGGAAAACCAAAACATTATTAATGAAATTAACTTAAATGAGACAACAAAAGAAAATATAGTAGAAGAAAATGAGATAAGTGCAGAGAATATAACAAATGAGACAAGTACGCCTACAATACAACCAAATGTAACAGAAGAAGAAATGAATAGTGATTATGTAGGAAATGAAGAGCAACCAATTACAAATGAGGAACAAACAGAAGAGCAAAAAGTTATGGAACTTGTAAAAAATCAATATGGAACAGATCAAGGCGTAACGTTTAATATTGCCAATAAAGAAGGTTCAATTTATCATGTATCTGTAAATGATGCAGAAACTACAGTCGTTTTAGCATGGTATACAGTTGATATATCTACTGGTACAGTTACACAATAACTAAAAATATAGAAGATAGGAGCGAAATATGAAAAAAAGTTTTGAAGAACAGATGATAGCATTAGAAAAAATTATTAATGAACTAGAAAATGGAAATTTGAATTTGGATGATTCAGTTGTAAAATTTGAAGAAGGAATGAATATTTCAAAAGAATGTAGCAAAATGCTAGAAAATGCAGAGAAGAAGATAACAATACTACTAAATGATGAAAACGGTGAAAAGAAAGAAGAAAATTTTGAAGCCGAATAAAAAATAAGGGGGATATTTTAAAGAATGAATGGATTTATGCAATTTATTCAAAATAAATACATATATGTACCACTATTATTGTGGTTTGGAATACAACTATTTAAATTAATATATGATTTAGTAAAAACGAAAAAATTTAACTTTAAAAGAATATTGGGAGCTGGTGGAATGCCAAGTTCTCATTCAGCAGTTGTGACAAGCTTAGCAACATTGATTGGAAAATATGAAGGCGTAAGTACACCGTTATTTGCTTTGGCCTTTGCTTTTGCCTTTGTGGTTATGTATGATGCTTGTGGAGTTAGAAGAGCTGCTGGGAAGCAAGCAGCATTATTAAATAAATTAATAGAGACACCTGGACTTACTGGTGTACAAGTATCAGAAAAGTTGGTAGAAGTTTTAGGGCATACACCAGTGCAAGTGATTGTAGGCGCATTAATTGGTGTGGTAGCAGGACTGATTATATAGAATCAATAAATAAAATGCCTTGTCTTAAAATATGTAGAAAAACAATAGACAAGTGATTTTAAATTAAAAGATAAGGGGGAATGTGGAATATTTTTTGTAAAATGTAATGTAGCACGATAGAAAATATCTTAAAAGAAATAATGAAATAATAAAAAAGGAGTGAAAAAAATGACAGATATTGAAATTGCAAGAAATACAAAATTAGATAGCATTGTAGATGTCGCAAAAAAAGTAGGAGTAGAAGAAGAGGATTTAGAATTATATGGAAAATATAAAGCAAAATTTTCTTCAGAACTATATGAAAAAGTAAAGGATAGAAAAAATGGAAAATTAATTTTAGTAACAGCGATTAGTCCAACACCATTAGGAGAAGGAAAAACAACTATGTCTATTGCAATTGCTGATGGATTAAGAAAAATTAATAAAAAATCTATTTTAGCTTTAAGAGAACCATCTTTAGGTCCTGTATTTGGAATCAAAGGAGGAGCAACAGGAGGGGGAAAAGTACAGGTAGCTCCAATGGAAGATATTAATTTACATTTTACAGGAGATATTCATGCCATTACAGCTGCTAACAACTTATTAGCAAGCTTAATTGATAACCATATCTATTTTGGAAATGAATTAAAATTTAAAGAAGTGGTTTGGAAAAGATGTGTAGACTTAAATGATAGACAATTAAGAGTTGTAGATACTGGACTTTCAGGAGAAAGTAAAATTGTACCAAGAAAAGATAAATTTGATATAACCGTAGCATCTGAAATTATGGCTGTATTATGCTTATCAGAAAACATAAAAGACTTAAAAGAAAAATTAGGAAATATCTTAATCGGATATAACGAAGAAGATAAACCAATTTATGCAAAAGACTTAAATGCACAAGGAGCAATGGCAGTATTGTTAAAAGACGCTATCAAGCCAAATTTAGTACAAACGTTAGAACATACACCAGCCATCATTCATGGTGGACCATTTGCGAATATTGCACATGGATGTAATAGTATTGTTGCAACAAAACTTGCCTTAAAATTAGCAGACTACACGATCACAGAAAATGGATTTGGAGCAGATTTAGGAGCAGAAAAATTCTTAGATATCAAGTGTAGAAAAGCAGGAATAAGACCAGATGCGGTTGTTATAGTAGCCACTATAAAAGCATTAAAATATCATGGTGGAATTGAAAAAGATAAAATTCAAGAGGAAAATATAGAAGGACTTGAAAAAGGATTAGATAACCTATATAGACATATAGCTAATATTAAAGATAAATTTGGATTAAATGTCATTGTAGCTATTAATCGATTTACTTCAGATACAGAAAAAGAAATTGAAGTTTTGAGAAAACACCTAGAAGAAAAAACCGTAGAATTAAGTCTAGTAGAAGGTTGGGCAAAAGGAGGAGAAGGTGCTATTGACATTGCTGAAAAATTAGTAGAACTAACAGAAAAGCAAGAAAACTTCCAATATATATATGAACTAGAAGAAGGAATTAAAGAAAAAATAGAAAAAGTAGCAACAAACATTTATGGAGCAAAAGGTGTTATTTTTGAAGAATCAGCACAAAAACAAATAGAACGAATTGAAAAATTAGGATACGGAAATCTTCCAGTATGTATTGCAAAAACACAATATTCTTTCTCAGATGACCCTAAAAATCTAGAATGTAAAGATGAATACAATATTACTATTCGAGACTTAGATTTAAAAACAGGAGCAGGATTTGTTGTAGCACTAGCAGGAAAAATCATGACAATGCCAGGATTACCAAGAATACCAGCAGCAGAAAACATTGATATAGATGAGAATGGAGAAGTAGAAGGAATTTTCTAGTGAACTTTAGGGACAGTCCTTAAAGTTCATTTTTAAATTTAAAGAATTGTATATAATTACAGTAAAAGTAAAAAAAGAATATATGGAGGAAAAATAAAATGATTCTTTCAACTTTATGTTATATAGAAAAAGATGGTAGATATTTAATGTTACATAGAACCAAAAAGAAAAATGATATTAATAAAGATAAATGGTTAGGGATTGGTGGTAAATTTGAAAAAGGAGAAAGTCCAGAAGAATGTTTAGTAAGAGAAGTGAAAGAAGAAACAGGACTTACATTAAAAAGTTATCAATTAAGAGGGATTGTTACTTATGTATCTAATCAATGGGAAACTGAGTATATGTATGTATTTACTGCAACTGAATTTGAAGGCAAAATGATAGAATGTGATGAAGGTGATTTAGAATGGGTAGAAAAAGAAAAAATATATACATTACCTACATGGGAAGGAGATTATATTTTTATAGAAAAATTACAGAAGAATAATGGATTTTTTTCTATAAAATTCGAATATGTTGGGCACAAACTAATGCGATATAATTTAAAAGAATATGAACTTTAGGGACAGTCCTTAAAGTTTGTTTTTTATTGTGTAGGAAAAATCGACTTTTATCTTGGCTATATATAAGATTTTTCCGTATACAACAAGGTTAGGCTTCTTATATTTGTGAAGTACTGCGAAGCAGTCTTCACATGTATGCGTCGAAATCTTTAATTTCGTTAATGCATGCCTTTCTTATATAGTAAAGAAAAATTAAAAGTAATTTTTGTGAACTTTAAGGACTGTC
>CALXQV010000048.1 GCA_944390535.1 uncultured Clostridia bacterium
AATGGCTAAATGTGCAATATGTGAAAAATCAGTTAATCATGGAAATAAACTTAGCATTACACGTTCTCATATCAGTAAAAGATCACCACGTACATGGAAACCAAATTTAAGAAGTGTTAAAGTTACAGAAAATGGTGAAACAAAGAGAATTTATGTATGTGCTAAATGTTTAAGAGATGGAAAAGTAAAGAGAGCATAAGCTCTTTTTTTGATATCTATATATATTAATAGAGTTCAAATCCTATGCATTGCGTTTTGAACTCTATTTTTATTGTTTCTTTTTTATTTTTTGTCCTAATTCTTGTCTCTTATTCCAAATATTAATTTTACAAAACCTCTCAAGAATTTTGGAACTTTTTTAACAACAATTGTCATTTATGTATCCCTCCTTTTTATCTAACATGCTAGCCACATAAAGCCAATACATACTACAGCAACTCCAATAATAAATAACCAACCTGTTATGGGAAGTAATAAAACAAGTAATATCCCCAAACCTAGACCTATTAAGCAAATTGCCAATGTTTTCCTGAATAATTTTACCATGTTTATTACCTCCATTCTCTTTTGTATATTATATTCACTTCTTTTCTTTGTGTTACATTTATGGTAACTATTTCATGAAAACTCACTTAAAAATTGACTTTTCCTTCTTTTTTCTTTAAAATATATCATAGATACACATTATTTTTAGTTAAGAAGGGATGAAATATGAATAAAAAAGATGCTGTAAACATGGTAGAAATTTTAAAACAAACTTATCCAGATGCTACTTGTAGCTTAGATTTTGAAACACCTATTCAAGCAGTTGTTTCTGTTATTCTTTCTGCACAATGTACAGATGAAAGAGTGAACAAAACTACGCCCGCATTATTTAAAAAATGCAAAACTGCAGAAGATTTTGCCAATATCGATATACAAGAACTTGAAGATTTTATCCATCCTTGTGGATTTTTTAAGAATAAAGCAAAAAATATCAAATTATGTGCCAAACAAGTTTTAGAGAAATTTAATGGTCAAGTACCAAATACTATGGAGGATTTAATGAGTTTAGCAGGTGTTGGTAGAAAAACTGCTAATGTTGTTTTATTAGAAGTATTTGGCATTGCTGAAGGCATTGCAGTTGATACGCATGCTAAAAGAATTTCAAATTTGATTGGTTTATCAAATGAAAAAGAACCTGAAAAAGTTGAACAAGATTTGTTAAAGATTTTTCCGAAAGATTATTTAAAAGATATCAATCACTTATTTGTTTGGCATGGTAGAAATACTTGTGTTGCTAGGAGTCCGAAATGTGAAGCTTGTACAATTAAGGCATATTGTAAACATTATAGAAAAAATGTGCTTTCATAAAATATTACAATATAATTTATATTAAACGAAGGAATCTGCATTGCAAGATTCCTTCGTTACCTAATTTTTTTCTAGTTGTGTGTTAAGGTATAATTATCCGTTTAAAAATCCTTACTCTTATTCATCATTTCTCCTCTTCTCATGGGCTTCATAAATTTCGAAGTCTGTTTTTTCGAAAATCCCGCTTAATTCTTTGGATGTTTCTACTTCATGTCCACTAATCCATTCTACACATTTATTCCCATTATTTGGACAACATGCAATATAATCACCACCATGCTTATCAATTTTTAACTTAGTATATGGCACAGCATGGTACTTTTTACAACTGCAACCAAATACTATGTAAAAGTTCTCCTTAGTGGGACTAACTTCATTCATTCTCCATAGCATGCCGTGTAGAATTTGCCAATATGAGTTATTTTGATCTAAACTTTTCATATATTCTTGTATTGTCATTTTTATCATGTGTTTTTCTCCTGCATACTCTTTTATATGATCATTTTTACATACTAAATCTAGTTACTACAACCTTACACACTTAGTTCAAGCCATCTAGGTGTATATAGTATAATATATTTTATGTAAATTGTCAATTTTACCTTTTATCATAAAATCTTTACCCATTGTATATTTCTCTATAATTTCTACATACTAGTAACAGAGGTGATTTTTTGACAAATATTAATTGTTCACTAAATTGTATTTATCAAAAAGATGGTAAATGTTCTTATTCTAGTATTACACCTACCATTTTTTCAACAACAAGTGAATGTGCTTACTTTGTTGATAAATCAGAAAAAGAAACTAATTCTTAGCAGTTGGTTTCTTTTTTATTCTTTATACTAATTGACAAAATCCTTTTTCCGTTATATATTTCTATTGATATTAATTTAAAAGGAGGATATTATGTTAAAAAAGAAAATAAAAATCATTACTTTAATTATTTTATTGCTTATCTCTTTATTTACACCAATTGTTCGTGCAGAAAATGAAACAAACTCTAATGAAGCTGTTCCTATTAGTGAAACCCAAGAAACCATTACCATAAAACAAGGGGATGAATTTTTATTACAAGACAATGTAACTATTGATACTCCTATTGATGGTAACTTGTTTATTATCGCCAATACAGTTACGATTAATTCACAAGTTGGTGGAGATGCCTTTATATGTGCCAATACGATCAATATAGAAAGTGATGGATATATATTAAGTAATTTGTTTGCATCAGCCAATGCCATCAATATAAGGGGAATTGTATATAACATTTATTCTATTAGTGATACTTTAACTATAGATGGATTTGTTTATAGAGACGTGAAAAGTATGTGTGATACATTAAATATTAATAGTATGGTTGGAAGAGATGTTTTTGTTAGTTGTTCTTCTATTAATTTTAAGGAAAAAGCCGATACAGAAAGCACACCTAGTATTACCTCTTATGGAACCATTCAAGGTAATCTAACCTATTATTCTGATGAAGAATCCTCTATTCCAAGTGATTCTGTTGTTGGAGAAACAAATTTTAATTCTACAACACATTATCCTATGAATATCTCAAATTATATGTATTCTTTAGGGGCTATATTGGTATCAGCAATTATTCTATGGTTAATTGGACTATGGATTTCTCCAAAATTGTTACATAATACCATTTCTCCACTAACATGGAAAAAAGCTTTACAAATCATAGGATTAGGAATATTGCTTCCAATCATTCTTGCGTTGCTATCTGTTATCATTACACTAATTCCTATTGTTAGTCAATTTACACTATTATGCATTTGTATATTAGCTATCCTTTTCTTTATCAGTACTTCTGTTACAATTATCAATCTCAACACAATGATTTGCAACAAATTAAATATTACACAAAATCTATACAAATTAGGATTTTTGATTGTGACTACTATTGTGTTCTGGCTATTAACCTTGATTCCTTATGTAGGAATGATTATCTCATTACTAGCAACTATATGGGGAATTGGTAGTGTTTCTTATCGTATTTTAATAAAAGAAACATCTAATAAAGAAAACATAAACTCTGATAAAGAACTTTCTGTTTCTGAAGAGAAAAAGGAAAAAGAAGAAATTAAGTCTGAAAAAACTAATGATTCTGAAAAGAATAAAAACGAGAAGTCTAATAAAAAAGAAAAAACAGATGATGCTTCTAAAAAGACTACAAAAAACAAAAAAAATAATCAAAGTAAAGAGAAAAATTCTGAAAATGAAAAAAATAAATAAAATTTAAAACCAGTATTTTGGATATAGTACTGGTTTTTGTTCTTGTATAAGAAAACCAAATTTATCTTGACTACATATAAGATTTCCCTATACAGCAATGTTAAACTTCTTATTCTACACTCCTGTTTTCAATTCATCTATAATGACTTTATAATCTACTGCGTTCAAAATCGCTGTTCCAGCAACTAGTATATTAGCACCTGCTTTTTTCACTTCTGGAGCTGTTCTTAAATTAATTCCTCCATCGACTTCTATGTCTATTTCTAAGTCATTATCATCAATATATGTTTTTAGAGTTCTTACTTTATCTGTCATTTCACTTAAATAACTTTGTCCACCTTTTCCTGGTTCTACTGTCATCACCAAACACATATGAACATATGGTAAATATTGATAAACCGCTTCTATGTTTGTATTTGGTTTTACAGATATCCCTACTTTACAATGATTTTGTTTAATATAGTTTATATTTTCCCATACCTCTTCCTCATTTTCGCAAGCTTCTAAATGAAATGTTATGATATTTGGTTCGACTGCACTAAAATCATTTACTGCTTTTTTAATATTCTTCACCATCAAATGTACATCTAATGGAGCATTTGATATTCTTCTGATGTAAGAAGCATATTCTAACATGGATTGATACGTATTTTTTTCCACAAATTCTCCATCCATCACATCTATGTGGAAATAATCTGTTTTCGCTGTTTCTAATGCAAAAAATGTTTTTGACTCCTCTCCTTTTTTTACTGAAAGAATGGATGTTGATACTTCTACCATTTTCTTTCCTCCTTTTCTTTTAATGCTTGATATATTTTGCAAAATCGTTCATATCTTGCTTTATCAATCTCTCCAGTTTCTACTGCCTGTTTTATTCCACAATCTTGCTCCTTTATATGGGTACAACCTATAAACGCACAATTTGCTTCAAACTGTTCAAATTCTTTAAAATAGTGATATAATTCTTTACTTTCAATTTCTGATATATCAAATGTCGAAAATCCAGGTGTATCTGCTATATATGTGTTATTATCTATTTCATATAATTTAATGGCTGTTGTGGTATTTTTTCCTCTTTTATTTTTCTTACTAATTTCTCCTTCTTGAGTCATATCCCTATTAAATATGCCATTAATTAAAGTAGATTTTCCCACACCAGAATTGCCTGAAAATGCATTCACATTATTTTTTAATACTTCTTTTAATTTCTCAATTCCTTTCTTGTGTTTAGCCTCTGTTAATAGCACTTTATATCCTATTTTACTATATATCTGCTCTATTTGTTTAAATTCTTCTTTTTGGTCCAAGTCTGTTTTGTTTAATACAATAATACTATTAATACCCATAAATTCTGCAAAGGCTAACTGTTTGTCTAACATTAACAAATCTGGTTTTGGTTCTTTACTAGAAACCACAAATACAATTTGTGTGATATTGGCAAGTTTTGGTCTTTTTATATATACATGTCTTTCATGAATCTTCTCAATAACTGCTTTTTTTCCCTTTTCATCTGTAATGGTAATATCTACCTCATCTCCAACAACAGGTGTTATTTCATCTTTCTTGAATTTTCCTCTTGCTGTTGTTTCATAGATTTCATCTCGTACTTTTACGCGATATAGGTTAGATATGTTTTCTATAATGATTCCTTGCATATTTCCTCCATGTATTTTCTTGGAAATTTTTTAAATATAAATTTCTTTTTCCTCATTATTATATATGAAAAAAGTTCAATTCGCAATTACTGAATTGAACTTTTTAGCATTTATTTTCAAAATAACAACTAATTTTCCTATTTTGTTTCTTATTTAACTAAATGTAATTGAATTTTGAGAACCTAATGTTACTGTTTTAGTTGAACGATAGATTTGACTTCCTGTATTAGGGTCTGTAATCGTCACTGTTATATCAAGCGATTCTCCTTCTTTGCCTGATAATGATATAGCTGAATAAGCTGTTTCATTTTTATTAACACCTGTTCTTGTTTCTCCATTAACACTAATATTTACTGTTCTGCTTGCTGTTTCTTCCTCACTATCTTCTGTATAGCCTCCTGTTATTTGTTTTAAATTAATAATAACAGATACATTTTTCGTTTCAGCTACTTTATTGACTGTTAATGTAATGGTTGTTCCTTCATCAACTGTTGTGCCTCCTGTTACACTTTGCTTTGTAACTTTTCCTCCATCTGTGGTTGCATCTACATAATTGATAGTAACTTTTAGTCCTTGCCCTTCCAATGTTGCCTTTGCATTTGCTTCTGTCTGCCCTACAACATTTTGAACAGTTACTTGTTTGATTCCTGTTCCCGTACTAACATGAATCTTAATGGTATCTCCTGCATAAGCCTCTTTATTTGCTTCTACTTCTTGTGAAATGACATAGCCTTCTTCCACTGTTTTGCTAGTTTCTTCAACAATTTCTGCTTTTAAATTTGCCTCTTCTAAAGCATCTACTGCTTCTTCTCTTTTCATTCCTACTACTTTCGGTACAGTTGTTTTTTCTTGTCCTTTACTAATGACTACTTTTATTGTACTTCCTTCTTTTACATGATAATCGGCAATATATGTAGGATCTTGTGAAATAACATAGCCTTCTGGAACATCTTTATCGTATTCTTCACTAGATACTTCAAATACTAGTTTTAAATCTTCTACTGTTTTTTGTGCCTCTTCTTTAGACATACCCACTACCTCTGGAAGTTGTACTTCTGCTGGATTGGTTATATTTAAAAATGCCAATGTTCCTCCTAAGCTAATCGCAAATAACAAAATTAAACCTATAATGGCACTTAATACCTTATGATTTTTAATAAATGCTACAAATTTATTGTCTTTCTTTTTATTCTTCTTATGATGATTTTCTTCTTCTATATTCCCATATAAATCTGTATTGATTTTTTGTGTTCTAGCAGTTGTGTCATAGTCTTTATCTTCCACAAAATCTCCATTCGGATTTTTTAATGCTTGCCTTAAATCTGCTAACATATCTGTTGCTGATTGATATCTTAAAGTAGCATCTTTTTTTAGTGCTTTCATAATAATTCTATTCACTGCTGATGGTAAATTTGGATTTAACTCTATTGGTTCTTCTGGTTCTTCTTGCATATGTTTTAATGCAACAGAAACTGGTGTATCTGCATCAAATGGAACTCTACCTGTTACCATTTCATACATAACCACACCTAATGAATATAAATCTGATTTGGCATCTGTAAATCCACCTCTTGCATGTTCTGGTGAAAAATAGTGAACAGAACCAATGGTTGTTCCAAAAGCTGTAATTGTAGAATTAGAAACGGCTTTTGCAATTCCGAAATCTGTTACTTTTGCAATTCCATCTTCTGTAATAATAATATTATGTGGTTTGATATCTCTATGGATAATGTTATTTTTATGTGCCATTTCTAATGCAGAAGCAATTTGAATCGCTACATTTACTGACCATTTCCATGGAAGTGGTCCTCTTTCTTCTACGATAATCTCTTTCAATGTCTTTCCTCTTATTAATTCCATAACAATATAGTATAGATTACCTTCTGAGCCAACATCATAAATAGATACGATATTTGGATGAGTAAGTCTTGCTGCTGATTGTGCTTCTATTTCAAATCGTTTGATAAACTCTTCATCTGTTGTAAATTCATCCTTTAAAACTTTTACAGCTACATTTCTTTTTAGTACTTTATCCTCTGCTCTATAAACTCCAGCCATACCTCCATTGCCAACTTTTTCAATAATTTCGTACCTATTCCCTAATATTTTTCCTTCTAAAATCATATTTATCTCTCCTTAATATGTTTAATCTTGTAGATTGCTTTTGCTTATTATATATTTTTAATAACAATTACGGTGATATTATCATATCCTCCATTATCGTTTGCCAATTTTATCAATTCTTTTGGTGCTTGTTCTATGTCTTTTTTTGCCCATTGAAAGATTTCTTCTTTTGACACTAAATTGGTTAAACCATCTGAATTCATAATAAATATATCATCTTTCAAAAATCCTTTTACCATAACATCTGGTTCTACAAAAGCATTACATCCTAAAGCCTTCATTAACATATTTTTTTGTGGATGGTGTTCTGCCTGTTCTTGTGTAATTGTTCCATCCTTTACTAATTTTTGTACATAACTATGGTCTTGTGTTAACTTTCTCATAAAATCTTTTCTAATTCTATATATCCTACTATCTCCAACATGACCAATAAAGGCTCTATTATTATATATTAAACATACTTCTAAAGTAGTCCCCATTCCTTCTAATTCAGAATCTTCTTTTGATTTTTCATATACTACCATATTGGCATATTCCATACTACTTCCTACTAGTTGAATGATACTTTCTTTATCTTTGGGAATTTCTTTAAAATTGTTTTCTATATAACTTTTTGCTGATTGAATGGCAAGTTTGCTTGCAATTTCTCCTCCTTTATATCCCCCCATGCCATCTGCTAACATATATAATTGCACTTCATCTAATGAATTAGATATATAATAGTAGTCTTGATTTATGTCTCTTACTTTTCCTATGTCCGATTTTGCATAAGCCTTTATCATGTTTTCACCTCGTTTTCCTTTTGTTTTCATATAAATTTCATGTACATATACTTGTATCTTTTATATCACAAGTTTCTATTTTTTGCAATTGGTTTACTAAAATTTGTTCATTCGGCACATGTCAAATTGGATGTTTTTTTGCAAAAGGGAATTTGGGGACGGACTCATTTTTCCCTTTTTATTAATACAAAATATATAGAATATAAAAAATGAAACGATTTTGTGTATCTAAATTTGAAACTAGAAATTCTAAAAAACAAGATTCTTTCATTCAAACTCAATCAATTGATAGATTCATTTTGCATAATATGTCGAATGTGATTGAAATACTTGTAATCTTTCTTAATAAAAAATAAATATATCAATTGATTGTCCATGAACATTTCTCATTTTCTCTTTTAAAATTTTTGCAAAAATTCAGCTTATAACAAAATCATGTAATGACTTTTATATTCCATATTTTTAAATATCCAAATTAAAAAAGGGAAAAATGAGTCTGTCCCCAAATTCCCTTAAATTTCTAATCTATTTTTTCAATTCTTCTAAAAACATTTGATTTAACATTTTAGGATTTGCTTTTCCTTTTGTTTCTTTCATAGCTTGTCCAACTAAAAATCCTAATGCTTTATCTTTTCCCGCTTTATAATCTGCTATTGATTGTGGGTTTGCTTCTAATACTTTTAATACAACTTCTTTTATTGCACCTTCATCTGATATTTGAATCCATCCTTTTTCTTTAATAATTTCTTCTGGATCTCTAGGATTTTCAAATAATTCTTCTAATACTTTTTTACCAATGCTTGAACTAATCGTTCCTTTGTCAATTAGAATCACCAATTTTCCCAATTGCTTACTATCAAATGGAATTTCAATTGGTTCCATTTCTGTTTCGTTTAGGATTCTTGATATATCAGATATAATCCAGTTATTAACTGCTTTTGGATTGTTACATACTTGAATAGCTCCTTCAAATAAATCTGACAAATATTTTGATGCAGTAATAATATTGGCATCTTTTTCTGATAATTCATATTCTTGTAAATATCTTTCTTTTCTGCTTTCTGGTAATTCTGGTAATGACTCTTTTATATTTTGAATATATTCTTCTGATAATTTAATAGCTACTAAATCTGGGTCTGGAAAATATCTGTAATCTTGAGCATCTTCTTTATCTCTCATTGAGAATGTTTTTCCTGATACATCATCCCATCTTAATGTTTCTTGTTCTACTTTTCCTCCTTCTTCAATCACATCAATTTGTCTATCTACCTCATATTCGATTGCTCTTGTAATACTTCTAAAAGAGTTCATATTTTTCATTTCTGTACGTGTTCCTAATTTTGTATCTCCTTTTTTTCTAACAGATACATTAACATCTGCTCTAAATGACCCTTCTTGCATTTTACAGTCAGATACTTCAATATATTCCAAAATTGATTTTAATTTTCTTAAATATGCTTCTACCTCTTCACTATTTCTTAAATCTGGTTCTGAAACTATTTCTATTAATGGCACCCCTGCTCTATTTAAATCTACTAAGCTTCCTCCTGCAAATTCATCATGATTTAATTTTCCAGCATCCTCTTCTATATGGATTCTGGTTAAACCAATTTTTTTCTTTCCTTCTTTTGTATCAATTTCTACATATCCATGCTCACATAGTGGTTGATCATATTGTGAAATCTGATATGCTTTTGGAAGGTCTGGATAGAAATAGTTTTTTCTATCATTTTTACTGTTTCTCGATATCTCACAATTTGTCGCTAATCCTGCTTTTACAGCATATTCTACCACTTTTTCATTTAATACTGGTAATGTTCCTGGCATTGCCATACAAATAGGACATGTTTGTGTATTAGGTGCTGCTCCAAATGTTGTTGGACATGAACAAAATATTTTGGTTTTTGTTGATAATTCACTATGAACTTCTAACCCTATAATTACTTCGTAATTCTCTCTAGACATTTATTTTCCTCCTATCTTTCTATACCCTTTTCTTTTTTACTCAGTTCTTCTAGTTGTTGGATACAACTCATCTTTTCTTCTATTTCTTAAATTCTGGTTGATATTTCTCTCTAAATTTTAAATCTTGCTCAAATGTATATGCTGCATTTAAAATAGTTTCTTCACAGAATTTATTTCCAATTAATTGCATGCCTATCGGCATCCCCTCTTTATCTACACCACATGGAATAGAAATTCCTGGAAGTCCTGCGATGTTTACTGAAACGGTACAAATATCTGCCAAGTACATTTCCAATGGATTATTTGATTTTGAACCAATATCAAATGCCACTGTTGGTGATGTTGGTATTAAAATCATATCATATTTTTCAAAAGCTTTATTGAATTCATTCATCACTAATGTACGTACTTGTTGTGCTTTTTTGTAATAAGCATCATAATATCCTGATGATAATACATAAGTTCCAAGAATGATTCTTCTCTTAACTTCTGGTCCAAATCCTTCGCTTCTTGATTTTTTATATAATTCTTTTAAGTTTTTAAATTCTCCTGTTCTATACGTATATCTGATTCCATCAAATCTTCCTAAATTTGAACTAGCTTCCGCACAGGCAATAATGTAATAGGATGCTAAAGAATATTTTGCAATATCTAATGAAAATTCTTCTATTTCTGCTCCTAATGTTTTATATCTATCGATTGCCTCATATAATGTTTCTTTTACTTCTTCATTAATTCCTTCTGCGTAAAATTCTTTTGGAACACCAATTTTTAATCCTTTTACATCACCTTTTAAACATGCGGTATAATCTTTTTTCTCCATATCTATTGATGTTGTGTCTTTTTTATCATGACCTGCAATGATATTTAATAACATAGCTGCATCTCTAACATCTTTTGTGATAGGGCCAATTTGGTCTAATGATGAAGCAAATGCAACTAATCCATATCTTGATACCAATCCATATGTTGGTTTTAATCCTACAACACCACAAAAGCTTGCTGGTTCTCTAATCGATCCACCTGTATCACTACCTAATGCCCAAGGTACCATATTACTTGCCACTGCTGCTGCACTTCCCCCTGAAGAGCCTCCTGGTACTTTATTCAAGTTCCAAGGATTTTTTGTTGGCTGAAAATATGAATATTCTGTTGACCCTCCCATTGCAAATTCATCCATATTTAATTTTCCAAGCTGAATCATATTTTCATTATTTATTTTTTCCATAACTGTTGCATCATATGGTGATACAAAGTTTTCTAACATTTTTGAACTACAAGTTGTTTTTACACCTTTTGTACAAATATTGTCTTTAATTCCAATTGGTATCCCTGCAAAGTCTCCTTTTATTTCTCCTCTATCTATTTTTTCTTGCATTTCTTCTGCTTTTTTTGTAGCTTCATCTGTTAATACGGTTACAAAAGCTTGTACATCTCTTTCTTTTTCTTGAATTCTATCTGTGTATGCTTTTGTAATATCTTTTACTGTTAATTCTTTACTCTTTAACTTTTCTTGTAATTCATGAACGGTTAATTCTGTAATTTCCATATATTAAAAATCCTCCTCTTCTTTATTGTTCTTTATAATTTTCTATTTTTTGATATAGATGTGGCCAAGAATATACTCTTTCTATATTAGGATTCTCAAAATCTCTATTTACTATCGTATCCATGATATATGTTTTAATTCCTGCATGTGTCATTTCTGTACAATTTTTTATACTATCATCTATAAAGATATCTATATGATTTTCTTTTGCTACGTTCACTTTATTTCGAGAATTTAATATTAAGTCATCATATGGTATATCATACTTCTTTAACCAATCTTTTGTTGATTTCTCCACATCAAAGTTTTCTGCAAGAAATCTTGCAGTTATTAAATATATTTTGTTTCCATTTTCTTTTAGTTTCTTAATATTTTCTACTGCATATATTTTCGGTTGCACTTTTAAAACTGTCTTTTCATAATATTTATCCAAAAATGCATTTTCTTCCTCAATATTCCAATTATGAAAGGTTGTGCAATACATATGTGTCAGACTATTTCTATTTACATCCTTTATCTCTTTTCCTATTTCATTTATTGTATAGTTTTGTGCATAGTTAAATAATATATCATACGTATTGGCTATCGTATCATCTATATCAATTCCTATATTCATCTTTTCCTCCTAATTAATCACTCCTAATTAATCACTTTTGGTATCTTAAACATATTTTGCTCTTCACTTGGTGCATTTTTTAACAAAGCTTGGTTATCCTCAAATAATTCTACTTCATCTTTTCTAAATACATTTTTTGCTTCATTTGCACCTATGGTAATATCTAAATTTTCTGTGTTCGCATTATTTACAACATTAGCAAAATCTAGTATTTCTTGTAGATTATCTAAATATTGTTGTACTTCATTTTCTTCTATTGTTAAATTAGCTAAATTAGCAATATGCAACATTTCTTCTTTACTGACTTGCATTTCATCATCTCCTATATTCAATTTGTTTTTTATTATATACTGAATACCTCAAAAAAACAAGTCGAAACGACTTGTTTTCTACATTTTTTCATAATCTTATTTCCTATTCTAAATTGCTTTTGCCTTTATAATCCATCTTAAACTACTATCATCTGTACAGGTAATTAATGTAATTTCTGTTCTTCCATCTGTATTTTGAGATGTACAACTAACATCATCTGGTACAACCGTGTATTTGTCATATACTTCATATTCTATGGTACGATTGTCTAAAAAGTCTGTTATTTGAATAATATCCCCGTTTACTAATGTTGGCACTTTACTAAAAAATCGTTTATTTCTATAATTGTGCCCTACAATACAATAATTTCCTTCTGTATTAATTTCTGGTCCATGAAACTTTACTGGTGACATTTTTAGTAATTCTTCTGTTTCTGCTTCTGAATCTGTCTCACCATCTAATATTCCATATTCTATTCCTAATTTAGGAATCGTTATTTTTCCATCTGTTATATATGTATAGCCTGATTGTGATTGTTGTTTCGTTTTATTTGTATTCGTATTTTTATTTGGATTTGATACTACTACTGGTGTTTCTGTTCCATCATCTATTGTATCATTTAGTACTGCTACTAATATATCACTATCAACAACTGTATTGTCTACTTGCTCAGCTTCTGCACTTGCTAAAATATCTTGTGATACAGCTTCTGCTTTGTCTCTATCATATGCTGCATATATATATACAGATATTAGAACAATTAAGAAGAATACAGATATTATGAAATTTGCTTTATATATTTTTTTCTTTCTTTTTAGTTCAGGCGTTATGTATAATTTTTTTGTTACTAATATTTGATTCATATACCTCTCCATATTATAATAATCTATCTATATTATTATAACATGAAAACAAATAAAATCAAATATCTTTATTGA
Organism: uncultured Clostridia bacterium; assembly: GCA_944390535.1. Classification (GTDB taxonomy): domain Bacteria; phylum Bacillota; class Clostridia; order TANB77; family CAG-508; genus CAG-269. The sequence goes on from CALXQV010000048.1 coordinate 13,542, forward strand.
ATTTTTTTTGCTTTTATTATATAATGTTTTATATGCGGGTATAATTTAGTGGTAGAATGTCATGCTTCCGACCTGATAGCGTGGGTTCGATTCCCACTACCCGCTCCATTAAGTAAAATCGTCGCACCATGGCGATATATTGATAAATCAACTGTAAAGGTTGATTTTTTAATGCCTTTTTATTGAAAAAGAAAGGATGGTGTGGTATGATTAGTATTGTAAAAAAGAAAAACAAATTAAGAGATGATTTACTCTCTAAAATTGAATGGGCTTGTAGTTTGAACTCTATAAAACTTGAACAGATAAGGATATATGAAGGTTGTTTAAGAATTATAGAGCATACAAACTTAGCATATGTAGAACCACATAAAGTAATTATTAAAGATAAGTTATTTTTATTCTTTAATGAATGTGATTACTTTTATGTGGGAGATTTAAGGTATAAATACCCTTTATCTCAGTTAAAAGACTACATATCAAAAGCTACTTAAATTTTAGAGTTTTTTTGTGCTTAAATTTATTTAAGTGGCTTTCCATTCAGCAAGTGAAAGGAGAGTTTAAAATTATGAAAGAAGAAAAGAAAATTGCAGGAATTTATATTAGAGTAAGTACAGAAGACCAAGTAAGAGAAGGATTTAGTTTAGTAGAACAAAAGGAAAAATTATTACAACTTTGTAAATTTAAAGAATATGAAGTATTTAAAACTTATGAAGATGCAGGAATATCAGCAAAAAATATGGAAGATAGACCAGCATTTCAAGAAATGTTAGCAGATATGAAAAACGGAAAAATAAATTATATTGTAGCTTATAAACTAGATAGAGTTACTAGGTCAGTTCGTGATTTAGAAGAACTAATTGCACAACTAGAGATGTATAATTGCTATTTGGTGTGTGATAGAGATGATGTAAATACTAGCACAGCTAATGGTAGATTTTTTGTGCGTATGCTAACAGTATTATCACAATTAGAAATTGAAATAGTAAGTGAAAGGACAAAGTTTGGATTAAATGGTGCTATAAAATCTGGACATTTACCTGGAATTGTACCATTAGGCTATAAAAAAGACAGTAATAAGAAAACTGTCATTGATGAGACTACAAAAGATATAGTAATTAGAATATTTAATATGTATTTAGAGGGAAAAAGCTATCAACAAATAAGTAATACCTTAAATGAAGAAAAAGTCTTATATCCGAAACATTGGCGAGATACAACTATAATGAAAATAATAGACAATAAAGTCTATATGGGAGATTATGAAAAAGGCAAATGTGGAAATAAAGAGTCTGTTGTTTATATGAATGTAGTAGAGCCTATTATAAGTCGTGCTATGTGGCAAGAAGCACAACTACAAAAAGAAAAAAATCAAAGAAGTTATTGTAGAGATAGAGTTTATATATTCTTCCAAAAACTAAAATGTCCTAAATGTAATAGAATAATGAAATGCAAAGGCTCTGGTGGAATAAAGAAAAAATATATGTACTATACTTGTCAACATTGCAAAATTTATTATAGAGAAGACCAAATAGAAGAATGTCTACAAAGATTTATTCTTGAGCTAGTTGAGTATGATATGGCAGTAAAGAAATATTTTTTACCAATACTAGCTGATAAAAAAGAAACTAAAACGGATAAACTGGAACAAGAAATTGACACTTTACAAAAGCAAAAAGATAGAATAAAAAAAGCATATTTAAGTGGTGTGGTTGAAATGGAAGATTTTTCAGAGGATTATAAAATCATTGAAGAAAAGTTAAATATTTTAGAAACAAAACGATATGAAATGTTAAATGTAAATAGTTTGACTTTTACGCCACAACAACTAATGGCTGATAGAGATATTGAAAGAGAAAAGTTGATAAAAGATAATAAATTAAATGAAACATTAAAACAAGAATGGAATAAAAAATCAAAAGAAGAAAAGCAAGAATTTATTTCAAAATTTATTGAATCAATGACATTATTAAAAAACAAAAAACGGAGAATTTTATATTGACAAAATAAATTTTAGAAGTAGTTATATTGAACAACTAACCAAGTTTTTTAGGTTAGGAATTGCAGATGTTTTTGCTCCAGCCCAAGTAAATGGAGAAGAAAAAGAAATTAGAACAAGTGTAAATATAAATCAACAACAATTAGATGATTATATTGCAAGAATGAATAAAGAATTTGAGATAGAATTTTATGAATTGTTTGATACAAATTCTAATCAAAATGATGATAAAAAAGAAATAGAATTTGAACTAGAAAATGAAAAACTAATTAGAATAGTTGCAGTCAAAAATGATGAAAATTTTCCAATAAAAAGTAATGAAAATGTTAAAATTGGAGCAGTAGTTTATGCACAAAGGTAAAAAAGTATACTCCTATATATTTCCTAACAAGCACTGAATTTTTCCTCCCTGGTCAAAATTCGAATGATGGGACTAAGTCCCAAACCCTTATTATAGAAATACATTTTATAAAGAACACAATGTCAAATATTTTATTTTAACATAGTGTTCGTTGTTGTTATATCAATGAAATTTTAAAAATTATAACTCGTATTCATCATCATCTGATATTGAATGTTGAATGGGCTGCATTGTATTTTTATTTCTAACGAGTAAATTTTCTAAACCAATAACTAAATTGCCTCGAGATTGTAATAACAGAATTTTTCCATACATATCTTTTAAGTCATCATAGAAATCTCTTTCACAAGTATATCCAAAAATATCATCTTTGCTATTAGTATGCTTTATAAAAAAGTCTAACTCATTTTGATAACTTGGATTTTTATATAAATTTTCTAAAAAAGTACCAAAAGAAAGACTTAAATTAGAGCTAAATTTATCATATCCTAAAGGAACATTTGTAAAATAGATTTTTTTCAAAGAACTAGAAGAATGTAAAATACTATATGTTGCATATCCAAATTCTATAGAAACCATATATCCCTCGTATGAATTAGGATTGCTAATTACATAAATGTCACTTTTGTCCATACAAGAAAAAAATCCTTTTTGTAAATCTTCCATAGAGGTATTCTCTTCTCCTTTAAACTTCACAAATTCATCATTAATATTAATTGGCTCCCATTCTGCACCGAGGTGCTAATACTTGATGACCAGCATTCTGCAATTTTTTTACTGTATTTAAAACTGCTGTCCATCCAGGTTCATGAAAACTTCCTCCAACTGTTATTTTCATATAAATTCTCCTTTCATTCATTTAAGCAAATTATATCACAATTATAGAGTTTTTCATATGAATTTTTTCAAAAAACTATAAAAAACTTCTTATTTGTGTTACAATAATAAAAACAGTTGATTAATCGAATTATTTTTTTGAGCAAAATGTGGGAGGAACAGTATAAAAATAGGCATATTTTTCGCAAATAACCTCCTAAAACGCTCCAAATTATATTAAATTATTAAAATTCATAGAAAGTGATAAACAGTTAAAAAGCTTTAAAATACTATATTTTAGGCTTTTATTTTTTTGAACATTTTTATAAAAATTCATCAAAATACATTAAAAGTTGATAAAATCACGTTGAAATTACATTGAATATATAAAAATAAATACATTGAAATAAAAATATAGAAATTTTGTTATATATCTAATCTTTATATTGAAAACGCAAAAATAGTATGCTATGATTTTTTTATAAAAGGAAACTATAGATTTAAGGAGTATCATTATGAGTAAGGAAAATCAAAAAACAATAGAAGTATATGAAAAAAAAGCACATTTGTATTTGTCTAACAGTATTGAACATGATAAACTTAATCCCATAAAAGCTAGTCAAAAACGTAAAAACCTAGAAAATTTAATTATATCAAATTTTTCATCCTTACCAGAACATGCTAAAGTTTTTGAAATTGGTTCAGGAAACGGAACAAATGCAAAATTTATTCAGAGTTTGGGGTTTGATGTAACAGCAAGTGATACTGCTAATGCTTTTATAAAGGCCACTCAAAATCAAGGTTTAAAAACGATTAAATTTAATGCACTAAAAGATTCTTTCCCTGAAAAATATTTTGCTATTTTTTGTTGGAGAGTCTTTGTTCATTTCACGAAAGATGATGCTTTACATATAATACAAAAAGTCTATGATACACTTGAAACCAATGGAATTTTTATTTTCAATGCGATAAATCGTGAAATTAAAGATATTGATAATGAATGGGTAGATTTTGAAGGTGAATATCATATGGGTGCAGAACGTTATTACGATTATTTTTCTAAAAATGATTTAGACGACATTATTCGAAAAACAAATTTCAAAATAGAAAACTTTTACAAAGATGGCGGAGACCATAATAACAAGTGGCTAATATATGTATTAAAAAAATAATTTTTTATAATCACTATTTAAAAATCAGAAAAATTTTAGAAAAATTTGTAAAAATATATACATCTTTGTCAAAATGTGATATACTATGTTACATAATTAAATATTTAGTTATTAGAGTAGAAAATCAATCGTTAAGACTTAGTAGACGGGAAGTTGTTACTAAGGCAAAAGTATTTACATTATAGAAAATTACATTTCCTATTTTGTTTTACTTGCGTATTTATTTTCGCATTCCGCTAATAAAGATATACAGGGTAAATCCTATTCTTTTAATGCGGAAATTAATAGAAGGGAGATTTTTTTATGAGAAAAAACAAAAAAATTATTTTATCAGCTATTTTATTAGCCTTACTTATCATTTTATCTAGATTTTTATCTTTAAAAACACCAATTATCAAGATTAGTTTTGGATTTGTTCCAACTATGCTTTGTGCTATTTGGCTTGGACCAAAGTGGACTGTACTTTTAAATGTATTAGGAGATTTAATTGGAGCTACTTTATTTCCATCTGGTGCTTTTTTTATTGGTTACACCATCAGTACTGCTATTGCAGGATTTATTTATGGAATCCTTCTTTACAAAAAAGAACCTGATACATTCACAAACAAACAATTTATTGCTAGAACTATTATTTCTGTAATTTTAGTTACAGTAATTGTTAATATGGGACTAAATACTTTATGGACAAGTATCACTTCTGGTAAAGCATTTATGGTATTATTTGCAACAAGAGTTGTTAATCAATTAATCATGGCACCAATTCATGTTGTTGTTATATTATTTATAGAAAAATTGTTAAGAAAACCATTTGATAAATATATAAGGATTAACGATAACGATGATTAAGGTTGAAAATGTATATTTCAAATACAAAAATAGTGATTCTGTTTTGAAAAATATAAATTTTACTGTAAATGATGGAGAAATCATTAGTATTGTTGGAAAAAATGGTTCAGGAAAATCTACACTTGGTAGATTAATTGCTGGTATTACAAAATTAAAAAAAGGTAGTATCACAATTGATGACATGAGTACTTCTAAAGATATAAAAACCATTAGAGAAAAAGTTGGTATTGTTTTTCAAAACCCAGAAAATCAAATTATTTTCAACAATATCTATGATGAGCTTTCATTCTCTCTTAAAAACTTAGATACAGCAGAAATTGAAAATCGAATCACAACTTCTTTAAAGCAAGTAGATATGTACGAGTTTAAAGACAAAGATTTGTACACTTTATCTTTAGGTCAAAAACAAAGAATTATGATTGCAGAAATTTTAGCAAAAAATCCTAAATATATTATTTTAGATGAACCAACCACTATGATTGATAGCTATGGGAAAGAAAAAATACATGATATTATTTTAGATTTAAAACAAAAAGGCTATACCATTATTTGTATTACCAATTTATCAGATGAAATTTTATTAGCTGATAGAACGCTTATTTTAGATAATGGAGAAGTTGTTGCTGAAATAAAAAAAGAAGAATTAATTGATAAATATACTATCTTGGAAAAATATGGCATCAAAATTCCAACATTACTTAGCATTATAATAAAATTAAAAGCAGAAGGTATTTCTATGAATATAAAAGATTTTTCTGTTACAAGTCTTACAACAGCTATTAAGGAAAAATTAGAAACAGAAAGGAAATCTATATGAAAGATGTTTTTAAATTTTTAATTTTTATTATATATGCTACAACTGTATTTTTCTTGCCAAATCATGTTTCTATTTTAATATGTTTTATTATAAACCTGATGATTATACTATTGTGTAAACTTAGTATAAAAAAAGCATTTTCTAATACACTAAAATTTATTCCCTTTGTCCTTCTTACCTTCATATTTAATTTTTTACTAGATAGTCTTATATTTGCTTTATGGATAGGAATAAAATTAATTATTGTGTGCAATATCACTTTTATATATTCACAAACAACAACTGTTGCACATTTGGCTAAAACAGTTAAAAAATTGTGTTCACCTTTAAAATTATTTAAAGTAAACACAGAAGAAATTGAAGTTATGGTGTGTATTGCTTTATCCATACTTCCTGCAATCAAAAATGATATAAACGAAGTTAAAAATGCTTGTAAAGCTAAAAATATAGATATCAATTTAAGAAATGCAAAATATATTTTATCCAAATTTTTATTGTCTTTAATTAAAAGAGTTAATCAAATAGATGAAGCTATGATAGAAAAAGGATGTGACTATTAACTAACTAATTGTCACATCCCTTATATGTTTTACTATGCAAATTACTATAAAAGCAAAAAGATTACACATAAATATTGCATAATCTTTCACATATTGATATCTTTTAATTCAATTTCTTTCCCTTTCAAATATGACAGTATTCCACTTTCTGATTGGAAATTAAATTTTAATTTATAACTACATAACATTTGATACTTTTTACCAAATTGTTTATTTATTTCATTTTTTCCATACTTTCCATCTCCAATAATAGGATGCCCAATATATGCCAAATGAGCCCTAATTTGGTGTGTTCTTCCTGTTTCAATTTCAACATCTAATAAAGCTGTATTATCTTTTCTTTTTTCTAGAACAACATATTTTGTAATAATTTTCTGATAACCTTTTTTAAATATATCATTAATATATACTTGTGCCTTTTTATTATCTTTAAATAAATAGGCTTCCAATCTCTCCTCTTTCTTTTTTGGAATTCCATATACTAATGCTAGATAATGTTTTTCAATTTCATGTTGTTTAAACTTTTCTAATAAAATTTCTAATGCTTCTTCATTTTTTGCAAACAAAACTACCCCAGTTGTATTTCTATCAATTCTGTGGCAAGGTTGTGGCATAAATCCACAATCTTGATACAATTTGTGAATCTTCTCTGTTAAAGAATTTGCCCCTGTTACTTCAATGTTTGCTGGTTTATTTACAATTACTATATTTTCATCTTCATAAATCTTATCTACCTCTATCTCTACATCTTCTAATTCCTTTGGAAGATATATCTCTATCTTATCATTTTCATAAACAAGTATATCTTTATTTGTTCTTGTTCCATTTATTTTGATATCTTTTTTTCTCAATAACTTACAAAACGTAGGGTAGTTTATATGGGATAATTCCTCTAATATGATTTTATTTAATTTCTTTTCATGGTATTTTTTATCTACAATTATTTCTTTCATCATACTATGATTATAACGTATTTCTAGTATTGAAACAAGCTAGTTTTTAAGATTTTTTCATACTTTTCAAAGTTTGGTTCATACTTTTCTATCATTCTATAAAAATATTTTGAATGTGTTTTATATTTTAAATGACAATATTCATGCAATACGATAAAATCAATTACTTCTCTATGAAACATAACAATTTTAGGATTAATACTAATTTTTCCATTAATACATCTTCCAATTTCTTTTTTCATATTCATAATTTCATAATCTTCAGGTGCAAATCCTAACATGATTCTTGTTTTTTCCATTGCTCTTTCTACTTCTACTTTTGCAATTTGTTCATACATTTTATCAATTGCTAAATCTAAAATTTCTTGATTATTATCTTTTTTATAACGATTAGGAAGTGATATTTTTATTAATTTATTTTCTACATTTAATTCTGGTACTCTTACATTTTTATACACAATTTTTACTTTATAATCAATTCCTAAAACTGGTACTGGATGTCTTTCTAATGTCGTATTTATACTGTTTTTTACACGAATCTCTCTTTTTACTTTATACATAAATATCACTCCTATACTTGAATTTTTGTTTTGCAAATTATTGTTCGCTTTTGTTGTTCTTATTTTATCTTTTATTTTTTACTTTGTCAATACTTTTTATAAAAAAATATAAAATTTTTGTTCGTTTTTATTTTTATTCAGTGTCTAATTGTCCAGAGGTATATATAGTATATTTTGTGGGTTTCGTGGGGACCGACACACTACATACTCTTATTAAATCAGCGACAGTCCCGTGGGAGCTGATTTGATTAAAGTATGTAAAGTGTTGGGATAACGAAAAATATACTATATATACCTCTGGACAATTAGACACTGAACTGCAATCACTTCTGCTATTCGCTACATTTTAACCTTTTTCAGCCTTTATAGGTCGTTGGTATTTTCTCTTATATATAATTTAAATGTTGTATAGTCTAACGGTTTAGCATAAAAATAGCCTTGAATAAAATCACACTGTAATGTTTTCAAATATTCTATTTGTTCGTTTTTTTCCACACCTTCTGCTACTGATTTTAATTGTAATTTTTGTGTAATCATAAAAATAATTTCTAATAAATGTATCATTTCATGAGATTGACCAATTTTATCAATAAATGATTTATCAATTTTCAATGTATCAATTGGTAGTTCTTCTAACATATTTAAAGATGAATACCCTGTTCCAAAATCATCTAACGCAATTCCAAATCCTTTTTCTTTTATTTGCTCTAATATATGTTTCATATCTATCTTATCATTCACAGCTGTCCTTTCTGTGATTTCTATTTCTATTTCGTTTGGTCTTATTTCATATTTATTTGCAATTTTTATATATTTTTCAATAAAATCTTTCTCCATTAAACTTTCTCTTGAAACATTTACTGATATTTTAGGAATCCTATATCCTTCCTTTTTTAGTTCTTTCATATTTTGACATACTGTTTCATATATATATTCATCTAATTTTATGATAAATAAATTTTTTTCAAATAGAGGAATAAAATCATTTGGTGATATGCATTTACCTTTTTTATTCCATCTAACGAGTGCTTCTGCACCTCCTATCTTTCCTGTTTTTGTTTCTATCTGTGGTTGATAATATATTACAAATTCTTTATTTCTAATAGCTCCTTCCATCATGTTTTCTATTTCACTTTCTTTCGAAAGTTTTTCTTCTATTTCTTGTGTAAACATTCCATATGGCTCATAATAGTTTCCTTTAACACTATCATGTGCTATGATGGCTTTATCAATCATTCCTTGTACATCTTTTTCATGTACATCAGAAATATATACACCTATACAGATTCGTATATTATACCAATAATCTTGCAATTTGATTCTTGTTAATCTTTGATTTAATCTTTCTATGATAGAATTGAAATCTACCGCTTCTGTAAAAAATATACCAAACACATCATTTCCTAATCGACATACTACATCATTTTTTCTAATAGATGCTTTTATTTCTTCTCCTATTCTTTTTAACAGTTCATTTCCTTTTATATGTCCATATTTTTTATTAAATGTTTTAAATTTGTCTATATCTAATATGATAATTGTTTTCTTACCTTCTATTTGCACATTTTCTCTTATCTCTTTTAGATATGCATGATAATTCCCTAAGTTGGTTATAGAATCTATATATGCTAGTTCATATAATTTCTCTTTTTGTTTGATATTAGAGATTAAAATATATATGGTGACCAAAAGTGTTGTTATGACAATCATCATTGCAATCATTACTATGATTTCTAATAATTGAATTAAATCTTTTGCTATAACATTTCCTGGAACAATCACAATTAATGACCAATCTTCAATCATCAATTTTTGATAAGAAATATAATATGTTTGTCCTTGTATTTTGTAGTTTATTTGTCCTTCATCATTTTCTAATATTGCTGTTCTCATTTTATTAATTTTATCTATTTCTTTCTCATTTGCTTTTTCGAAATCATCAAATACATTACCATTGTTTTCTTCATTTTTGGAATTGGCTATCATATCCCCTTTAGAAGTAATCATACATTCAATTCCATTTCCATAAAATATATTTTGTGTAAATAAATTTCTATATTTATCATTGTCTATAGCTAATAAGACTACTATTTCTTCATTCTGAAAATATATTTTTTTGGAATATATATTTATTTCATCATTATCTACTTTACTTCTTCTACTCCTTGATATTTGAATGTTCTCTTCTGAAAAAAACTCATTGATTTCATCTGATAAATCCACCACTTTTCCATCACTTGTTGATGTTTTTCCATTTTTATATAATATAGCCATTCTTGAAAATTCTGTATTCCCAGAATTTCTGTTATAGATATTAAAAATATCTTGTTCTGTTTTCACGTTTTCTTCTTCTATCTCTTTAACAATTGTTTCTAATATCCTTTTATGTTCTTGTATTCTATTTTGTATTTTTTCTGCATCCTGTTTTGTGATTTCTCCTAAATTCATTAATATACTTTTATTTACTAACCCTTGCATATATGTTACAAAAAATATGCTAATTACTATCATAACGAGTAATAGTGCAAAAGCTATGAATACTGGCTTACGATACTGTTTATTCATAAATTATCTCCTATCAAAAGACTAGAGCAATTCAAAACATATTTAATTTTTATATGTTTCTGTCATCTTTTTCTATTTGTAACTTAGTATGCTCCGTATTTCATTTTTTATCAATTCTTTGGAAATTCATTTGATACTACAAAGAAATTTTGGATTTTCTTTTTTGGAGATAAACTTTTAAAAACACAGTATTAGGTTCACTGATAACACACAAAATATAAAAAATATTATATAGTTAAACTAAAACTACATTTTCCATAGCAAAAAAGAACGTTTAAGTTCAAATTTCTTAACGTTCTTTCTTATTTATGAATTTTTGAGTCTGTCCCTTTTGGACATTTTTTGTCCACTTTGACCTGTCCCTATTAGACTATTTCATTGCTTCTTCAATTGCAACTGCTACTGCAACTGATGCTCCAACCATTGGGTTGTTACCCATTCCGATTAATCCCATCATTTCAACATGTGCTGGTACTGATGAGCTTCCTGCAAATTGTGCATCTGAGTGCATTCTTCCCATTGTATCTGTCATACCGTATGAAGCTGGTCCTGCTGCCATAT
>CALXQV010000049.1 GCA_944390535.1 uncultured Clostridia bacterium
TGGCAAAAACAGCCCAACAAATTAAATATACAAGGAGAAATTGAAAAGGCGATTAAACAAATAACAGGGGAAGAAGTAGATTTAACTGCATCAGGAAGAACAGATGCAGGGGTTCATGCTCTTGGACAAGTAGCGAATTTTAAAACAACTTCTAATATCCCAATAGAAAAGATTCCAATAGCATTAAATTCTAATTTAAAAAAATCAATTATTATAAAATCAGCAGAAGAAGTAGAAGAACGATTTCATAGTCGATTAAATTGTAAGAGGAAAACATATCGATATATTATTAATAACTCAACATATGGTACGGCTATTTACAGAAATCTAGAAACACATATACCAATGCCTTTAGATATACAAAAAATGAAAGAAGCAGTCAAATATTTTGAAGGAGAACATGATTTTAAGGCATTTAAAGCAAGTGGAACAAGTAGCAAAAGCAGTGTAAGAAAAATTTACAAAGCAGAAGTCATAGAAGTAGAAAATGGAAGGATTTATATACAATTAACAGGAAATGGTTTTTTGTATAATATGGTAAGAATTATTTCAGGAACCTTAGTAGAAGTAGGATTAGGAAAAATAGAACCAAAAGATATCCAAACAATTATAGAATCTCAAAAAAGAGAAAATGCTGGAAAAACATTACCACCACAAGGATTATACTTAGTAAAGGTAGAATATGATGAAGAAAAAGAATAAATACCATATATGCACAAAGCGATTGGATTATGCATAAAATATAGTAAAAAAGAAGAAGGAGAAATTATATGAATACAATTTTACTTATATTTTTTGCAATACCATTAGCAGTCATTATATTTTCCATTGCATTACAAAAAATATTAAAATGTCCAGCATTAGTAGCAGGAATTATATTTGCAATTGGCATCATTCTTACATTTATTATAGGAAATCTAATTATTTTAGCAGCTACTTTAGTCTATACATTAATCAGCTATATAACAGCAGTTATTATCTGTTTAATAGATAGATATTGTAATCACAATAATGACAATTGTTGTAGAAGAAATCGTTGTTGCAATCATAATAATGAAAATGATTTATTAACGATAAGTAGCCGTTGTGAAAATAATGGAAATGGAGATTTATTGACAATTAATAGTAGTTGTGCAAATGGAAATACCAATAATTTACTTACTATTAGTAGCAACAATAATGGAAATGGTTGCTGTAATAATAATAGATGTAGATGTGAAAATAATAATGACATAAATACAGCCAATACAATTAATGGCGTAATTAGGATTGTAGATAATAATGGAAATACATCATGTAATCAGGATGAAATAACAACCAGTATCAATGTTGTTCCTAATACGACTAATAATGGAAGAACAGGTTGCATTTGTGGAAGGTATAGAAGAAGATGACCGATGAAGGTCATTTTCTTTTTGAAAAAGGAAAAATTGATGTTTCCTTTTAGTTGAAATCTAATAAAATTTATGATAATATATATGATACAAAAAGGAGGAGAAAATGTTAGAAGTATTAGAACATACCATTGAAGATAGTATAAAGTTAATTCCTTTTTTATTTCTTACATATTTAATTATGGAATATATAGAACATAAAACAAAAGAAAAAACAAAGGAAACCATACAAAAATCAGGAAAAGTAGGACCATTTTTTGGAGCATTACTAGGTATTGTTCCACAATGCGGTTTTTCTGTTTCTGCAACCAATTTATATGCAGCAAGAGTCATAACATTAGGAACTTTAATTGCAGTATATTTATCCACATCAGATGAAATGTTACCAATATTTTTGTCAGAAGGTGTGGCAATCGATGTAATTCTTAAAATATTAGCGATTAAATTAGTGATTGGTATGATAGCAGGTTTTTTAATAGATTTGGTTATACGATTAAAAAATAAAGGAAAACAGGATGAAGAAAAAATTATAGATTTATGTGAAAAAGAACATTGCCATTGTGAACATGGCATATGGAAGTCTGCATTAAAACATACAATCAATATATTTGCATTTATTCTAATTGTAACGTTTATTATTAATATTGTAATCCATTTTGTAGGAGAGGAAACAATTGCAAGCATTATGTTAGATAGACCAATATTAGGACCAGTGATATCTGGAATGATTGGACTAATTCCAAATTGTGCATCTTCAGTTATTATTACGCAAATGTATTTAGAAAATATTATATCTGTTGGAACAATGATTGCAGGTTTATTAGTTGGTGCAGGTGTAGGACTAGCAGTTTTATTTAGAATGAATAAAGGAATAAAGGAGAATATAAAAATTACTGTTTTGCTATATTCAATAGGTGTTATATCTGGTATCATATTAGAATTGATTGGACTAACCATATAGGATTTTAGAGACAAAGAAAAAAACAACGACTTACGAAATATAATCGTAAGTCGTTTTCATCTTATTTTTTTTCATTTCTTTTGAAATTAATAACAACAGCATCATCATTGTTAAATAAATATCTAGAATCTGTTGTGTCTGTTTGTACAGGATTAATTTCATCTCGTTCATCTTTAAAATCTAAATTTTTTAAATCAAATTTCTTTTTTTCTGAAAGATCATCTTCTGTGGCAGTTGTCACACCATCAGAATATTTACCAAAATCAAACGTTTTGATTTTTTGTTTTTCCTTATATTTAGATTCTAAGTAGTTAAATCTACCAGGCCCAACTTTTAATTTTCCACCAATGTCTTTTACTTTGAAGGCACATATTTTATCAGTAAGCATACCTTGTAATTTTCCAGGTGTAAAGTAATCTACATATGCCCATTTTGCATCTCCCATTTTGTGAGTATATTCCATTTTATCTGTATCTAGGTCAACTTTATAAGTCCATTCTCTATGTGAACCAAATTCTGAAACCCACCATTTCAATTCATCGATGACAGCATTACCTGTAAATACTTTGTTTGAACAATTTGATAAAATCGTATTTCTATAATTTTCTCTAGATCTAGGTGTCTCTAATTGTGCCAAGTTTTGTGCAGAAATAATTGTTCCAACACGATATTTTCTATACATAGTAAAGATTGCTTCAGTAGCTTTACAAATAAAATCAGGGAATTCGTCAACATATAGAAAATTAGGAATTCTTGAATTTTCACCGCCAGGTCTTCTTAGGACAGCATTTTGCATTGAGATTAAGAAAAATAATCCAAATGCTTGATGTGTTGAAGAACCTAAATCTCCACGTCTTGTACATACAAAAGTAATATCTCCATTTGCAAGCGCCTTATCAAAATCGATATTATTAAATCTGTTACATAGAATAGATTTAACACCAGGTAATCTTAAAAGATTGTCTAATTGGGTAACTGCTGCATAAATATCTTTTTCGGTTTGTGCTTTTGCAGGACCATCTTTATAAAAACATCTTTTAAAATAGGCAAGTTGTATAGCATATTTTTCTTTCAATTCTTCATCATGTGCTAAGATTTCACACATTTTCTCTATTAATTCAAAATTAGTAAACATTTTTAGCATATCTTCCATATTAGGAAGTGCACCTTCATTCATTCTAGGATACATTTCCTTTAATAAAATAGCTAGGTTTTCAATTGCTTGAATAATAAAATCTTCTCTATATGCATCTTCAATTTCTTCATGAGCGTTACTATACATAGCTTTTAAAGCAGAAGAGATAGTAACTGCTATTTTTGAAGGTTCATCATAGACAAAAGGATTTAATCCCATAGAATTTGGATTAGAAGGATCAATCATATTATATGTAAATCCGTAATTATCACAAACTTGTGTCATGTGATCAATTAATTCATAATCAGGAGACATGATTTCTAATCCTAGATTTTTGTATACATTTTCTCCATTTAATGTACCCAAAATCATTTTATTCATATATCCATTATAAACAGCTTCTTTACCTTCCACAGGTGATAACATTTCAAGTTTAAAATTTTCATTTAAATAGTCATTATCATAAGGTCTTTTTAAATAAGCGATACCAGTCTTTAAAGCTGTAAATCCCATTTCTTTTGATACTTCTCTAAAAAAGTATTTTTTCTCAATATCTCTTGCAATCATTGGTTCAAATACTAAAGAAGTTTTTCCTGTACCAGAGCCACCACATACAAATAAAGATAAATATCTAGAAATTTCTGGAATGGTAATAACGGTACCATAATCGTGGTCTGTACATAAGAAGACTTCGCAAGTATAGACACCTCTGCCTTTTTTTGGATCAGATAAATTAATACCAGGATAATCCCAAATAGAACGAATTAGGTCTAAGCTATCATTAATTCCCATATAAATCCACTTGAATAAAGGGAAGATGGTAACTAATGGTAAATAAAGTGAAATACTAATAAAAGCTGGTTTTACAATATCAGAAAAATCCGTAATTAATTCTACATAGTTAGGGGTTGATAATAATAATAACCATGCCCCCATATTTAGCCATTGTGTAAACATAGAAACAGCAATGACATAAAGACCAACAACATATACATAAAATATTGTAACTTTTTTCATATTAGAAGTTGCGAATTCAGATTGTCCTGAAAATAAAAATGCAAAAATGGGACATGCCAAAGCTAATGTATATTGGATAGGATTCCAATAAGAGTAAGATACACCTGTAAATATCATAAGAAGTAATTCAACAATCCTATCTACTGCTAAATAAACAGTTAATAATGTTAAAATATATGTAGCAAATGTATTTCTATTGATATTTAATTTCTTTAAAAATTTATCGATTAGCTTCATCTAAAATATCCTTTCAAAATTTAAAATCATACATATATATTATCCTACAAAATGGCGAAAAAAACAAGACTTTTAGCGAAATTTGTTTAATTTGTGTGATGAAAAAATTTTTTATTCGAAAGATTTAGAATGTATATTGAAATTTTCAAAAAAGAATTTTATTAAAAGCATTTTATTAGGGAATAATAAGTATAAAAAATACATATTTGAATATACTATTAAGACAAAATGATTAGGAGGAAAGATATGGTAGACGGATATATGCAAGAAAGTGAAGTAGAAAATTTAGATGAAAGAGAAAGAGAAATTGAATTAATTCGAAATATTATAAAAACAAGAAGAGAATTAAAAAACGTAGATAAAAATTTTGAATATGCACAAGATGATTTGGTGGATTATTATATTTATGAAATGAAAGCAAACCAGGCAAAATTAAATTATCTAATTAAGTTAGCAAAAACCAAAGGAATTACAGTTGATATGATTAATGATATAAAATATAGATTTTCAACTGATGAAGAAGTAGGATAGGTCTATTTGTCCAATTGATAGCATAATAATGAGTAAAGGAATATAAGGATATCAATTGGAGGTAAAAATGGATTTAAATATCATTACATATTTAGCTTGTATTTGTTTTATATTTATTATTGGAAAAGTGTTTATTGTTCCAATAAAAAAAATAGTAAAATTAATGATAAATTCGATAATTGGTGGTATTATCATATATCTAATAAATGTCATAGGGGCTAATTTTGGATTTCATATAGGGTTAAACATTGTAAATAGTGTAATTATTGGATTATTAGGATTACCAGGAGCTGTTTGTCTAATCATTGTTAAACTATTAGTAGGCTAATGAGAAAAATAGGTAGGCTATTGAATTATACTAGAAATTCTGATAGGATATGAATATATAAGACTAATAGGAGGCAAGTAATGAAGTATGTAAACCATAAAGATAAATTAAAAAAGATTGAACTAACTAAAAAGAATTTTTATGTCATGATTGATTTTGATAGAACGATTACAGAAGCTAATAGTATTAGTGCTTGGAGAATCTTGTATCATTCAGAGTTATTAGGAAAAGACTTTAAACAAAAATATACAGATATACATGATAAGACAGAATTGGATAAAAACCAAAGTAATGAGGCAAAACAAAAAGCTTTTGAAGAAAGATTTACTGCATACATGGAATTATTAAGAACATGTAACTTCAATAAAGACATATTAGAACAATCAGTAGGAAAGACAGAATTAACATTAAGAGAAGGTGCAAAAGCGTTTTTTAGAAAAATGTATGAGAACAATATTCCAGTGATTATCATATCTTGTAGTATAAAAAATGTAATAGAGGAATACCTTAAACAAAACGGAGTGTATTATGATAATATTTACATATATGCTAATTATTTAGATATGAATGGAAAAAAAGAAAATGATGTAACAAATATAACACCATATAGTAAAAATAAAATACAATTTTCAGAAGAAGTAAAGAAAAATGTGAAAGACAAAAAATATATTATATTATTAGGAGATATAGTAGATGATGTGAATATGGTATCAAAAGAAAATCTAAATAATACAATAACAATAGGATTTTTAGAAAAAGATATAGAATCTAACTTAGAAAAATATAATGAAATTTTTGATATTGTATTAACAAATCGTACAAGCTTTGATGAAGTATTAAAAATAATAGCGTGTAATTAAAAAATAAGAAGACCAAATCCAAAATATTGGAAGATGGTCTTTTTATTTTTTCATATATATTATTCTATTTATTCAACTGTAACAGATTTTGCTAAGTTTCTAGGTTTATCAACATCTAATCCTTTTTCCTTTGAAATGTAGTATGATAACAATTGCAAAGGAATGATAGATAAGATAGGTGAAATGAATGGACTCGTTTCAGGTATTTCTAAAACTGTATCAAACATTGATTTATCTACCTTTTGGTTTGTAATAACAAGTGTTTTTGCACCACGCGTGATAACCTCTTGAATATTGCTAACTGTTTTTTCCACTAAAGTTGGTTCTGTCATAATACCAATGACTGTGATATCTTTTTCAATTAAAGCAATTGGTCCATGTTTTAATTCGCCAGCTGCATAACTTTCTGAATGAATGTATGAAATTTCTTTTAATTTTAAAGAACCTTCTTTGGCAACTGTTTCATCTATTCCTCTACCAATAAAGAAAATATCTCTTTCTTGGTAAATTCTTTTTGAAAATTCTTGGACTGTATCACTTAATTCTAAACAATCTTCAATTTTTTTAGGTAATGTTAAAACTTCTTTTTTTAATGCGTGTAATTCGTCAGAAGTGTTTCCTAAAATTTCTGCAAAATAGATAGCTAAGATAACCATCAAGATTACTTGAGAAGTATAGGCTTTGGTTGAAGCTACTGCAATTTCTGGCCCTGCGTGTGTATAGATAGAATAATCTGCTTCTCTCGTAATAGAACTTCCAATAACATTTGAAACAGCAAGTGTTTTAGCACCTTTTTCTTTAGATAATTTTAAAGCAGCAATTGTATCTGCGGTTTCTCCAGATTGAGAAATAAAAATACATAAAGTTTTATCATCAATTAATGGATCTCTATATCTAAATTCAGAAGCAATATCAACTTCAGTTGGAATTTTACAAAGTTTTTCTATAACATTTTTACCAGCTAATCCAGCATGCATAGCTGTACCACAAGCAACAATGTAGATTTTGTTTAAACTTGATAAATAGTCTTTTGTAAATTTCAATTCATCAAATTCACATTTTGAATTTTCACTAAATTTAGCACCAATGGTTTCACGAATAGCTGTTGGTTGTTCATGAATTTCTTTTAACATGAAATCTTCGTAACCATTTTTTTCACTACTAGCAGCATCCCATTCAATACTTTGCGTCTTTTTATCTACTTTATTTAAATCTTTATCATAAAATTCAGCAGAATCTCTTGATAAAAATACATATTCAAAATCATTTAAAAGATAGAAGTTTCTGGTAAAAGACAAGATGGCAGGAATATCTGAAGAAATATAATTTTCATCCATTCCTTTTCCGATAACTAAAGGACTATCTTTTCTAACAACTACCATATTATCTGGAAAGTCTTTACAAATAATTTCTAAAGCAAAACTTCCTTTTAAATCACAGCAAGCATTTTTTACAGCTGTTAAGAATTTCATTTTTCCTGTTTCTTTTGTCTCTTTTGTATAATAATAGTGAACCAAATTTGGAACAATTTCTGTATCTGTATCAGAATAAAATTGGTAACCATGATCTATTAAGAATTTTCTTAATTCATTATAATTCTCAATAATACCATTATGAACAACACTAAAAGATTTTGCATTATCTTGGTGAGGGTGTGCATTTTCTTTTGATGGTTTTCCATGTGTTGCCCATCTTGTATGAGCAATACCAATTGTACCTTTTAAATCATCAATTCCTTCTATATTATATAAATTTTTTACTCTTCCTTTATCTTTCATAACAATTAAACCTTCTGGCTCAATTGTCGAAATACCAGCAGAGTCATATCCTCTGTATTCCAATCTTAAAAGTCCGTTAATTAATATTGGGCTTGCTTTTTGTTTTCCTATATAACCTACAATTCCACACATAATATAAATCCTCCTTTTGCAATATATAAATTGCATAATACGTATTTTAATTTTTATAAATATATCTCCAACTTAAAAATGAAAGAGATACATGGAATTAAAGGTATGCAAATAAAACTTATTTATATTGACCTTTGTTACAGTATTGCTACTGTTCTTTTCATCAATACTCATGACCATAAGTGAAAGCCATCAGGGCACCCGCCGAATCTTTCGATAACCCTGAACCTCGTCAACACTAAAATAGTGTCCAGGCGCTATATATATGAATAAATATAATCCTCCTTTCTTATTTTTTCTTGCATACTTTTAATTTACTTTTATTATATTATACTAAAATTAAAAAATACGCAAGTCCTAGTTGAAAAAAATTAATTTCTTGAAAATATAACCGAGATATGCTAGAATAGAAAGGTAAGAAACTATATGATTAAGTAGGATTATGATGCGGTTTGAAAATTTATAAAAATGATATAAATATTATAAATAATCATTGATAATCCTAAAAAATTCATATATAATACACATAGAACAACAAAATCAGACAAAGAGTACAGATAACCTATGTCTGAAATAAAGGGAATATGGTTAAAGATTTAATTTTTTGACCAAAGATATTTCTTAAGAAGGGAATGTAAAGAAATATGAATGTATTAATTAATGAAACAAGAATTGAAAAAAGATTAGACGAAATGGCAAGAGAAATAGACAAAGAATACGAAGGAAAAGAAATTATATTAATAGGAATTTTAAAAGGTTCTGTTGTATTTATGGTAGAATTGGCAAAAAGACTAAAAACAAAGGTACAATTTGAATTTATAGAAGTATCTAGTTATGAAGGAACAGAAAGTACAGGAAAAGTTAAAATTGTAAAAGATATCAAAAATAGTATTGAAGGAAAAGATGTGTTGATTATAGAAGATATTATTGACACAGGAACAACTTTGGCATTTTTGAAAGACTATTTGATGTTAAAAAAACCAAATAGTTTAAAAATTGCAACATTGCTTAGCAAACCATCTAGAAGAATCAAAGAATTAGAAGTAGAATATATCGGTTTTAGAATAGAAGATAAATTTGTGGTAGGATATGGTTTAGATTATAACCAAAATTACAGAAATTTACCATATATTGGTTATGTTGAAAGTGCAGAAGAATTTTAAAAGAGAAGAAAATAGGATATATTTAAACATCTTAAAAATAGAGTGCATTTAAAAGAGAGAGGAATAAGCTAATTAAGTTTATTGACTCTTTCTTTTTTAAAATATGGAAATTTAGGAATAATTTGACTTTATGTAAAGCTTAATGATATAATAGAAAATAGAGGTGATTTTGTGATAGATATTAATAAAATGTCAATCAAAGAGATAGATGATTATTGTGATTTAATAATAATGGAGGCAGATTTATCATATATTTTAAGTCAAAAGAATAGGTATAAAGATTTTAAAAAAGCTTTTGGGAAGCTTGAAGGAGAAGAGATCCCCAAAAGAGAGATGATAAAGTATTTAGAAGAAAATGAACAATATGTTGATAAAGAAAAATTGATTTTAATTTCTTTAAAATATTATAAAGAATTAGAAGAAATGAAAAAAAGTCCTAATATGTTAATGCAAACAGTATTAGAAGAACGTGGATTTATGCTAAAAGGTAGACTAGAAACAGCAATTGCAAGGACAAAAGAATGTGCCGAGTGTTTAAGAGGAAAAGATATTGTATTTTTACAAAGAGAATTAGATAAGAAAAATGAAATAAGAGTCATTTCTAGTAAACAATTATTAGAGGAACCTTTATCAAGTGAAGAAATGGAAAGGAAAAAGACAACAAAAAAGATGATAACAACACTCCGCTTTGAAACAATATTAGAAGCATTATTATTGGCAAATGAAGAGAAGGCAGATAAAAGTATTTTTACAGTACCGAATCTAGGTGAATATATATTTGAAATAGCAGCAGCAAATTCTTTTTTAACTGAAGGATTGTTACAAGAAGAAATAACACAAATGATTGCAAAAAAAATGTTTAGACAATATTGCCTTCGAAATCTTTTATTTATACTACCTGAAGAGTTAAGTGAAACTTTTGAGGGAGTGGAGCAATATATAGATATGGATAAAATGTGTCTAAATGCCTTTATGGATATTGTTAGTGATATGGAAAATAAAGATTTATCATATCCAATAGAAGCAGACAAGAAAACAATTCCCCAAATTTCTGCGAGATATAGTTATACCAAAGTGCACTTTACAAATTTAGAACAGCTTTTATCAAGATATTATACAGTGTTTTCTAAAAAAGAAGTAGAAATAAAAAGAGGAGAAAAAACTTATACAGTAGAAGATGCGAAAAAAGCAATGGAGAAATATATTGATGGGAAATATATGTCAGAATATGCTATGGATCAGCAAATCCTTAAATTTATGCAGGAAGATGTACCAGTTTCTGTAATGACAACAAAACAATTACAACATATAAAGCAATATATTGTAGACAAAAGAGGTTTTAATACAATAAGAGAACTAAACAAGATGTTAGATATAGGTCTAATGGATGGACAAAAGGTTTTAAAGATGTATGAAGATAGAAGGCTTAGTTTAGAAAATATGAGTCTTGTAGGAGAACATACAGATTTTAAAAGCATCATCAATCCACAATTTATATTAAAGAAATTGGACGAATTAGAGGATTTAGACGAAGAAAAAGACCAAGATACAAAGGAAACTATTAAAAGATATATGAACTTGTATAAGCAAATCGTTCTAGATGGAAAAACAGAGGAAGAATTGATAAAAGCAGGTAAAGACCTATTGCAAGCATTAGACAATAAAAAAGAATATTCAGAGGAAACGAAAGTAAAAAAACAAGAAGGCCTAGTGCAATATGGATTACTTTCAGAAAGAACACTTGGTATTTTGGCAGACCAAGGAAATATCGAAATGAATAATTTTATAGATAAATACCAAAAGGGATATATTCATATAGAAACGATAAAGAAATTAAGTGAAGAAGGAAAAAAATTTGAAGGACTAGATTTAGAACAGAGAATCATTGACAGTTATATGACAACAAGAGAACAAGAAAATCCTAACTTAGAGGAACTAAAACGATATGTGTTACTTTATACAGAATTAAACTTAAAAGGGCTATCAGAAGAAGAACAAAAGGAAACTGCAGATGAGTTTATCATGAAATTAGGTGAGAGAATAGAAAACGAAATAGAGGCTGGTTCACAACATCAAGAATTTGGTAAAGAAGATAGAAAGAGATTTTATGAACTTGGTATGATTCCAATTGACACAGTTGTCCTTTGGGCAGACAAAGATGAATTGGTAGATATATTAACAAGTGAAATGTTAATACCAAAGGATATTAGAAGATTATATGCAGAAAAAAGAATTATTTTACCAGATATACAAGAAATCATCGAAAACAATGATGTAAGCTTAGAACAAAAAATCAGTTTAATTAATATTATATTTTCAACACCAGAAGAAGCGGACACTAGAAATGAATTGTTTGAGAAAATAACAGATTTGGACACTACCATTCATTCTGAAAATAGCAGGGAAAGAAGACACGAAAAAGATAGAAATAAAGAAGACACAGAAGGAAAAGGAACGAAAACGAATAAATATATTTTTGATACAGCAGTTAGATATAATGCCTTTATAGAAGTAGATGAAAATGTAAAAATGGAAATATTCCAAGATGGACATATTGCAGCACATCTGCCAAATATAAAGGGAGGTATTGTTGTGATAGAACAATTATATAAATTAAAAAGGGGAAAAAATGGTCAAAAAAGCATGGGAGATGCTTATGGTAATGGAGGATTTGTCCTAACAGAAGAGGAATATGAGAGATATGAAGGTCAATTTATTACGCCAGATAATAGAGTAAAAAGAACAGAATTAGGAAAAATAGCTTTAGAAAGCGTACCAAACTTAGAAGAAAAAGGGATTATGAGAGAAATTGCCCATTTTAAACATAAATATCCAGAAGAAATGCAAATGCTATTAGGAGTTCCAGAGTTTTTGGCTAAAGCTAGAACAGAAACCCAAAGAGAAAAAGCATTAAAGCTATTACAAGATAGTGAAGAATATACTGAAGCAGAAAAAGCACTGATTATGAAAAGAAATGAATTATGGGAACAAGTAAGAAAAAGTAGAGGGTTATATAGCGAAAGATAAAATGCTTAAATAAAAATACGAGAAAGGTAAAAGAAATATGAACATAGAATTTCAAAAATTTTTAGATTTATCATTAGAAGAAACCTGTATGAAAGAAAAAAGATTAAAATTATTGCAAGAAATTAAACAAGTATTTATAAAGGATAGAAACCAATTAGAAGAGGCAATAAGTTTAGATTTTCAAAAATGGAAAAAGAAGATAGATGTAGATAAAATGATTGAGATAATAGATAGATATTATCAAATAGAAAAAGAAAATAAAAAAGAAAAGAAAATAGCGCTAATAGAAAAAGTAGTCGTGAGCTATTATGGAAACCCATATGTAACATTACATATTTCTTTACAAGCAATTCTATATCAAAAACAAGTTTTATTAGAAACTGGTGAATTTATGCTTTCAGTAAATAGTTTTATAATAAATGGTATCAATGTAATTCTAAAAGAAAATCGCGTTTCTAAATTATTGATGCATTGTATACAAATTTTAGATAAAAAAGCAATTGTTGATAAAAAAATCAAAACCATTCTAATTGGTACGAATAATTACAAAGCGCAATACTTTGGGAAATATACATATATCCCATATAATAATTATATCATTTATTGTTTAGATGAAGAACTAGAAGAATTGTGTAAAACAATTTATGAATATGCCTCAAATAATTTGTTTGAAACAGAAGTGGTGTTTGAAGAAGAAATAGAAGAAGCAATAGAATATATCAATTTGAAAAAAGATAAAATAGCAATTATTTTAACAAAAGATATAAAATTACAAAATATAGTTAAAGAAAAAATAAAAAATAAATTATATATTAATGAAAATCCTTTTTCAAAAGAGGAAGTGAATATTCCTACAAATTGTTTGGAATTTTAAGCATTATATGATATACTATAAAAGAGAGACTTATCATAAAGTATAAGCCTTTCTTTTTATTATAAAAGGAATGAAGTGAAATGTTTGATATAGAGGAAGAATTAAAAAAATTACCAGGCAAACCTGGTGTATATATTATGCATGATAAAGAAGATAACATTATCTATGTGGGAAAAGCAGTTTCATTAAAAAACAGAGTAAGACAATATTTTAGAAAAAATAATAAAACAGCTAGAATAGAAAAAATGGTTTCATTAATTGACCATTTTGAGTATATTGTGGTAGATAATGAAGCAGAAGCATTAATTTTAGAATGTAATTTAATCAAAAAGAATAGGCCGAAATTCAATGTTTTATTAAAAGATGATAAAACATATCCCTATATAAAAATTGATATAAAGTCAGAATATCCAGGGGTATATTACACAAGAAGAGTGATTAATGATGGTTCAAAATATTTCGGGCCATATGCTAACCCAGGCGCAGCAAAAGAGATGTTAGATTTTATTAAAGAACGATACAAAATACATCAATGTAGAACCTTAAAAGAAAGAACAAGACCATGCCTGAACTATCATATTGGTAGATGTTTAGCCCCTTGTATGGGAAATGTAGATAAAGAAGAATATCGAAAACAAATTAATGAAATTATAGACCTGTTAGAAGGAAAGACAGATAAAGTATTAAAAGATTTAGATATACAAATGAAACAAGCGGCACAAAATATGGAATATGAAAAAGCAGCCTATTTAAGAGACAGAAGACAGGCAATTGAAAGAGCATCTAGTAAACAAAAAGTATCTAATATATCTGAAAATAGTATTGACGTTATTGGAATAGCAAAATCTGATTTAGAAGTCTGTATAGAAATCTTTTTTGTAAGAGGAAGTAAAATGATAGGAAGAGAACAGTATTTCTATAAAGATTTAAAAGACATGGAAGATAAAGAAGTTCTTTCAGGCTTTATTAAACAATACTATTTTGACAATCCCAATATTCCAAGTAAAATTATGATAAGAGAAGAAATAGAAGATAAAGAAGCAATTGAAGGTTGGTTATCCACAGAATTAGGAAAAAAAGTGGAAATCAAATCACCAAAAAAGGGTGAAAAATTGAGATTTGTAGAAATGGCAGAAAATAATGCAAAAGTTACTTTAGAAAATAAAGAAAAAGATAAAAGTGAAATTCTATTAGAATTAAAAGAAGTATTACAAATAAATAGATTACCAAGAAAAATAGAGACTTTTGATATATCTAATATTTCTGGTGAATATATGGTAGCTGGCATGTGTGTTATGCAAGATGGTGTGATAAAAAAGAATTTGTCTAGAAGATTTAAAATCAAAACGGTTTATGGACAAGATGACCCGAAATGTATGGAAGAAGTGATTACGAGAAGACTAAGACATTCTATCCAAAATCCAAATGGTGGATTTGGAAGACTTCCAGATGTTATATTTGCAGATGGTGGTATTACCCAGATACGTGCTACAAAACAAGCAATTCAAAATGTTTTAAATGAGGAAAAAGAAAGTATGATTCAACAAGATATGACAGAACAAGATAAAAAAGAAAAAGAAGAAATGTTGGAAAAAGAATTAGATATTAAAGTATTTGGCATGGTTAAAAATGACAAGCATCAAACAAGAGCATTAATGGATGAAAATAGAAAGGAACTTACGATTTCAGAAAATTTAATGAAATTAATTACGAGATTTCAAGATACAGTCCATGACACAGCGATTACCTATCATAGAAAATTGAGAGATAAAGAAGTAACAAAATCAGAATTAGATGACATCAAAGGAATTGGTAAAGTAAAAAAACAAGCTTTATTAAGACAATTTGGAAGTGTAGAAAAAATAAAACAAGCAACCATAGAAGAGCTAATGCAAGTAAAAGGAATTACAAAAGAATTAGCAGAAAGATTAAAAATGTAAATAGGAATAAATAAAAAAAGTGGGGAATCCCCCACTCAAGGGCATCAAGCATGCCCTTTTTTTATTCTTCCCATCAGGGAGAATCCAGGATAGCGACCCGCTATCTCGGCTGTTAGCTTACGAACCCTTAAAATGTGGCATAGAGCCAAAAGGATCGCAATAAACACAAAAAACATTACTTTTTTCAAGTTATACCTCCTTTTTATAAAAATGAAAAAAGCGTTTAAGCAGAGAATATTCCCTGCAGAGTGTCTAACATACTATAGCATAAAATAACGAAAAATACAAATGTATATACTAATTTAGAGAAATATGTAAAAAAAATAGGAAAACACTGAAAAGTTATTAAAAATAAAGTACTAAATGAGAAATAAGATGAATACTATATTATGAAATATATAGGAGGGATGGAAATGCAAAATACAAATGAAGGGATTTTCATAAACACATATGATAGTGAAGTTTTAAGAGTAAGAGAAAACATAAAAAAGAATGGGAAGGACAAGTTATACACAAAAATAGTAAAACATAAATGTATATCATTAGCTATACTAGCATTTATGATATTATCTAGTATCAATACCATAATGATATATAATTTCTTTAAAATTTTACAAAATATTTAAATCGCTAAATATCCTTGGAAAAATCAAAAAAATATGATAAAATATAGCTATTCTAATAATAGGAGGAAGAGTAGTCGACTGATACTACTCAAGGGAATTTATGAAAATAGCAAATGAATGGCAAGATTATAAAATATTAGACATGGTAGACGGTCAAAAATTAGAAAAGTGGGGAGATGTGATTTTATCTAGACCAGACCCACAAATTATTTGGAAAGATAAAAGTTTTCCAGATAAATGGAAAGAAATGAATGCAGTATATAATAGGAGTAAAACAGGAGGTGGCTCGTGGGTTTTTAAGAAAAAAATACCTTCTCAGTGGCAAATTCATTATAAAAATTTAACATTTAACATTAAACCTATGGGATTTAAACATACAGGACTATTTCCTGAACAAGCAGTAAATTGGGATTGGATGATACAAAAAATTAAAAGTGAAAAAAGAAGTGTAAAAGTATTGAATCTATTTGCCTATACAGGGGGAGCAACAGTTGCTTGTTTATCAGCAGGAGCTTCTGTATGTCATGTAGATAGTTCAAAAGGAATGACCATTTGGGCAAAGGAAAATGTAATATCTTCAAAATTACAAGACAAACCAGTTCGATTTATTGTAGATGATGTAGTAAAATTTGTAAATCGAGAAATTAGAAGAGGAAATACATATGATGCGATTATTATGGATCCACCATCATATGGGAGAGGTGCAAAAGGAGAAGTATGGCAATTTGAAAATCATATTTATGATTTAGTAGAATTATGTACAAAGGTATTATCAGATAAGCCAGTCTTTTTTCTAATAAATTCTTATACGACAGGAATATCAAGCAAAGTATTAGAAGATATTTTACAACTAACATTAGCAAAAACATATAGAGGAAAAATAGAATAAGGAGAAATTGGACTTCCTATGGAAAATTCAAAGTTAGTATTGCCTTGTGGAATATATGGAAGATGGGAGAGTCTATAAAGGAAAATAAAAAATGGAAAAGTTAAAAGTAATATATGAAGACAATCATATCATTGTTGTTGAAAAAACACCCAATATTCCTTCACAAGCAGACAAAACGGGTGATATAGATATGCTAACACTTGTTAAAGAATATATTAAGGAAAAGTATAATAAACCTGGAAATGTGTATGTAGGATTAGTACATAGACTAGATCGACCTGTTGGGGGAGTAATGGTGTTTGCTAAAACATCAAAAGCAGCATCAAGATTAAGTAATCAGGTAAGAGAAAAA
Organism: uncultured Clostridia bacterium; assembly: GCA_944390535.1. GTDB lineage: Bacteria > Bacillota > Clostridia > TANB77 > CAG-508 > CAG-269. Next base: position 17,245 of record CALXQV010000049.1, read on the forward strand.
ACTTTAAAAAAAGAATATTTAGCAGTTGTTGATGGGAAATTTGAAAACAAACAGGGAACACTGATTGATTATTTATACAAAGATGAAAGAAATAATATGAGTAGGGTAGTAAACAAAGATAAGAAAAATGCGAAAGAAGCAAAATTGGATTATGAAGTTTTAAAATATAATCCAATAAAAGAGTTATCTTTAGTAAAAATAAATCTATATACAGGAAGACATCATCAAATTCGAGTACAGTTATCCCACTTGGGGCATGGTATATTTGGAGACCAAAAGTATGGTAGTAGAGGAAAAGGGAAACAAATTGCTTTATGGGCATATAAGTTAACAATAGAACATCCCATTACAAAAGAAATGTTAGAGTTTACAAATTTACCAGAACCTATTGGGACATGGTGTATATTAAAAAATAAATAAAATATAGTTATAAGAATATAGTTGGAATAGGAAATTCAACTATATTTTTTTATATTATTCAAAAATTATTTATAAAATAAATAGAAGTAAACTTTTGTAAAATAAAATGAATGTTTCACAAAATAAAAGATATTTATATTGCATAAAATGCTACAATCAAATCAACAAGAAGAGGTGAAAAAGATGATAGATACAATCTGCACATTCTTGACTAATAGAATACGAAAAGAAATGCCTGAAATAGATGATGAAAGAGCAGAAGTAATTAACTATGGATTACAAAATATAGTAGGGGAAATACCTAAAATATTTTTATTATTTTTCATTTCATTTATTTTTGGAATGTTAAAAGAAGTGTTATTTATGTTTATAGCACTAACACCATATAAAGGGGCATCAGGAGGATTTCATTTAAAAAGCCATTTAGGATGTATATTAGGAACATCTGCATTTTATTGTGGAATTGTGTTTCTTTCTCAACATATCGTGTTAGATAATATAACAAAATACATTTTAATAGGAATTAGTTGGGTATTTGGAATGTTTATGATAAAACTTTATGCACAAGCAGATACAGAAAATGTTCCGATATTGTCTAAAAAGGAAAGAAAAATGAAACAAATGGTAGCATATATTGCATATTCAATCGGACTTATCGCTGCTATATTTATACCAAATCCTGTGATTTCTAATATTTTATTATTTGGAAATCTTTTACAAACAATGACAATAACGAAGTTAGCATACAGAATAACAAAAAATAAATATGGATATGAAGTATATGGTAATGCTTCAGTTTAAAAAAGTTAAAAACATATACCGGTATGTTTTAAAAAAATATATAGTAAGGGGGAATCTATTATGTTCAAATTTTTATCTAAAGTAGCAGAAAAATATGCAAAAGTAACAAATACAGCATGCTTTGTATATTGGGTATTTCATCAACCAAAAATGCCAGAAAGTATGATGAAAAAAGATTAATATCATGGCAAAAATAGGACGAAAAATTATTTTTGCCAACCCAAATATAACTTGAAAAGTTATATATATTTACAATCCAATACAAAACAAAACAGCTTTTAATAGCTGTTTTTTCCTTTATAAAAATAGATATGATTTTATTCATATCTATTTTCATTTTATGAATAATATATTTCCAGTTGTTGAGAAAAATATTTTTCATTTTTAGTTGTATATAAATCTAAATTTTTACTTTTGCTTAATATTTTTCTAACTTCCCATAAACCTAATCCAGTATGGTTCTCTTTTCCAGAAAAGCCTTTATTAAATATTTTATCAGTATCTACATTTTTATCTTTATATGTATTTTCAATTGTTATGAGTTGTCTATTATTTTTAGAATCATCTCTAAAAATGATATTAATCGTTTTTTCTTCACAGTCACTACTTGCTTCTATAGCATTATCTAAAAGAATTCCAAGAATTCTAGTAAAGTCATATATTTTCATGTTCAGCTTTCTTAAATCTAATAGAAGAGACATATTGACCTTAATTCCTTTTCCTTCAGCTTCATTATATTTTGTAGTAAGCAAACTATATACACCAGGATTATTAATTAAATCAGGATTTAAAACATATAAATTATTTACCTTTTGGCAATCATCTTCAAGTTGTACATAATATTTTTCAAGTCCGCCCATATCATTTGTTTTTACATAACCACCAATTGTAGTTACAATATTATCGAAATCATGTTTAAAACCTCTTACATTATCATGCAAAATACTTAAAGTCTTATTATATTCTTCTGCATTATGTAGTTTTTGGGTTGTAGAAGCTAATTTCATAACTCTTGTTAAACTATATATGCTTATTGAAAAATACATAAGCATGGTTATAAAACTTAAAAAAGTGAAAATTAAAGGTAAATTATCTATATAATAAACAGTTACTAATGCTTGTATTAAAATTGTAAATATTCCAAAACATAAATTAGCATAAATAATTTGTTTTTGCTTTTTATCAATATCATTAAATATATTTAAGACGATTTCTTTATGTTTAAAAATAAAATATATAATAAAAGCAATAATATATTGAGAGAAAACATATACAATTCTATATATAGGTGTATTTAATAATGCATCAGAAGAAATTTTAAAGATATATAAAAATGGATTAATTAAAAACATACCTAACAAAGAAAAGATAATAATTGGAATAATAAAAGCTAGAATGGTTTTAAAAATATCTAATTTAAATATAAAATAAATGCAAATATTCATAGAAACATAGATGACTATTAAATGAAACGGTGCTGGGATTATATAATTAGCAATAATACTGATGGTACTTATTAAACTAGTATATAATATTTTTTGCGTTCTATTAGAATCAACATTTAATATTGAAAGGAAAAGAAAAGTTCCTAAAATTACTTCTATTATTGTAAAAGGTATGGATAGAATACTTACTAAATTCTGATTATATGTAGTTAATGTATTCCACAAATTATTTAACAGTTCCATAATTATTTATAACCTCCATAAATTCTTTTTTATATTTAGGTCCAATGCTACAAAATGTATCATTATTAAAATATACAGTTAAAGTAACAGGATCGACATTTTTGATATTATTTAGATTAACAATATAAGACTTGTGACATCTTACAAAATTGTTAGGTAAGTTATCCTGAATTTTATTAAAAGAGCTATAAGACTCATAATCACGAGAAGAGGTATGAAAATTTAATTTCATACCATCTCTTTTAATATATTGAATTTGTGTTTCATCTACAAGTGTATTTTTATTATCAATTTTAATATATTTCTTTGGTAATCCATAAATATCCTCAAAAAGCCTTTTTACAGTATCTTCTAATCTCTCATAAGTAATAGGCTTTGCTAAATAATCAAATGTTTTATATTTATAAGCAAGCATGGCATATTCTAAGTGCCCAGTTGTAAAGATAAGATAAACATTTTTATTTTTCTTTCTAATCTGTTCAGCTAAATCTAAACCAGTTTTTTGAGATTTTAAATTAATATCTAATAGCAAAACATCAATTTGATTTTCATTGTCAAAACAAGCTAACAAATCTTCAAACTTAGTGAATTTGAAAGATACTTGACCATCAAGATTGTTTTTAGTAAATATATTCTCTAAAAGTTTTTCTAATCTATCTAAGATATTAGCATTATCATCACAAATGACAAAATTTAACATACGCATATTCCCCTTTTTATTTTATAAAATAATCTGTTTCGACAATAAAAAAATAATTACCTTATTTTTCCAATTGCAACAACAATATATTCTAAAAAAATCAAGTTGTCAATACTCTAATAATAAATTTATATTATAGATAAAAGCATTTATTCTAGTTAAAAAAGAAAAATAGAATGAAAAAGGTGACAAAGAAATTTACAAAAATTAGGAAATGATATTAGAGCTCTAGGCAGAGTATGAAAAAGCAATATCTAATATTAGAAAGAATAAAATTTTTGCAAATGCATACTATTAAACAGACAATAAAAAGATGGAGTGAATGTTTATGAAGAAAAATAAAATCCTTTTAAAAATAATGATAATGATTGTATTGATATTTGCTATATCAATTGTCACAATCATAGATATTTACACACATGAAGATATAAAAACAAATGCAACTATTAGTAGCAAAAAAATTGAGTGGGGAATTAAGAGAAATGATAATCATGAACAACCAGATGTAGGAAGTACTAATCGAAAAGTATTAGAGGAAACTAATGGGATATGTTTAGGAAATAGTGAATCAAAAGCAATTTATTTGACATTTGATGAAGGATATGAAGCTGGATATACCAGTCAGATTTTAGAAATATTGAAAGAAAACGATGTAAAGGCAACTTTCTTTTTAACAGCACATTATGTGAATACCCAAGAGGAATTAGTAAAGCAGATGATTGAAGAAGGGCATATTGTAGGAAATCATACACCTAAATTCTTAATGTCCCAAAATCAAGAAATAGTAAAATGTTAGAGAAATAGCCTATTTAGAGCAATTTTAATAATAACATAAAAAGTGGCACTTTAATGGCACTTTAAAATTCCAATAAAATAAAAATTTTAAAGTGATATAAAAATATAGTAAATTTAATAATTTTATGTTATACTAATAATATCATATTAAAGAAAATGAAGTTAAGGTCTAATAAAAAGTTAGACGACTGATATATATGAATTAATGATAAAAATTAAAGGAGAGTGATTTCTAATGATGCATGAATTTGTTACTTATGCAGATGGAACTTTAGTTGTATCTTCTGATATTCGTAAAAAGGAAAATGGCGAAGAATATCTTATTGTTTGTTTTGAAAGACCAATGGAATATGGGTTTGATACAGTAATATTTGAACTACCAAGTTATAATATAGTAAAACAAGATGGACATTTTACTGATGATGAAATTGAAATATTCAAAACTGTAGTTGAAAGAGGAGCAGGATATTTCTTTGATGTTGCAAGAAAAGGAGGAATACAAAGTGCCTAATCTTTTTAGATATTTGGGATATACAATATTTTTCTGGGCAAATGAAAATTTTGAACCGATACATGTTCATATTTGCAAGGGAAATCCTACTGCAAATTCAACTAAAGTATGGATTACTAAAAGTGGAGATTGTATTTTAGAAAATAATAATAGCAGAATACCAAAACATGACTTAAATAAATTGTTTAAAGCGATACAATATAATTATTTTTATATTATATCTGAATGGAAAAATTTTTATGGTGTAGATGATATTAAATTTTATTGTTAATATTTAAGTCATTTAAATATACCTAAGTGGTAACTCTGTATTTTTTCTGTATTATTTCATAAAGTACAGAGAACTAGAAAACTTGTTTTTCTATGTGTTTAGGAGATACATTCTGTATCTCTTTCCTGCCTTTTAGTTAATTAGAAACTATTAATAAAATTTTAATTTTAAAACGAGAAATAAAAAGAAATTTAAAATAATTAAGAGATAAAAAATTTTTTTAGAAGTTTGTTAGTTGGAGGTTTAATGTGAATATAAAAGAAGAAATAAGCAATTTCAAATCTATGGTAAATAGTTATAAATTAACAAGTTTAATAATAACAGCAAATAATATAAGAATTTTTGATAAACTAAATGAAAATGCTAAAAGTTTAGAACAAATAGCAAAAGACATAGAAATTTCAAGTGAAAGAATAGAGCCTGTTTTAAATGGTTTGGTATTTAATACAATTATAGATAAAAATGAAAAGGGATATTATTTAACTAAATATAAAGATGTATTATTAAAAACTTCTAAATTTAATCAAACAGGATATATAGATTTTGCACAAACAATAATGGAGAAGTATAACAATTTAGAAAATGCAATAAAGAATAATGATTTTTCTTTTAATAATTTTAAGGAACTAACAGAACAACAAGCTGAAAGTTTTATGAAAGGTATGCAAGCAAATGCTGTGCCACAGGCAGAATATATTGCAAACGAATATAATTTTGAAAATCATTATATATTAGATATTGGAGCAGGGGCAGGTACCTATTTAATAACTGTAGCCAAAAAGTATCCATCTGTTAAAGGGAAAATGATAGATTTACCACAAGTTTCAAAAATTCAAGATAGAAACATACATAAAGAAGAGTTGAAAGATAGATTGGTATCTGTTTCTTGTGATTATAATATTGATTTTCCAAAAGAAAAATATGATGATGTATTTTTATTTGCAGTGGTACATCAAGAACCAGAAGAAAGTGTGATAAAATTATTAAATAATATTTATAATGTATTAAAGCCAAATGGTAGATTATTTTTAACAAGCTTTTTCTTGAATGAGGATAAAATAAGTCCTGAATTTTCAGTTCAATTTGCAATAGAGATGCTTGCGAATTCTAAAAATGGAAAAGTATATACTCATAATGAAATAAAAAAATTATTAGAAGGT
>CALXQV010000050.1 GCA_944390535.1 uncultured Clostridia bacterium
GTTTAACTATAACACAAACATATTACTATTTTAGTAATACCCCAGCAAATTATTTTAAAGATTATAATGAAAGTAGTAGTACAGTAAGAGACATGTTGTTTAATACAGGAACAGCTTATTGGCTGGCGTCCCGCTATGTCGCATGTACCTCGACTATTGCTTATTTCGGCTTGCACTGCGTGGGTAGTGCTGACCTTGGCGGTTATGGTCTGTTCTATTCGAGTGGTGCGGCGTTCAACCCTGCCTATCGTCTCCGCCCCGTAGTTTCTCTAGGGTCTAATATCAAAATCGAAGCATGTGAAGGAGAAAATAATAGTACGAATATGCACGAAATTAGCAAATAGTAGAGCTTAAGTCAATTTTATTAATAGATTGAAAAAATACCATAAAGCAAAAAACTTTTTGGTGTTTTTTTGCATATGTTCAGATAGGGACATGCCAAAACGGACATTTTTTGTCCAAAAGGGACAGACTAAAAAATCCAGAGATTTATCATTACTTTTATATTATTATTTTTAATACTATCTTTTTATCATTATTAATTGTTAAGAAAAAGTAAAGAGGCTCTAGAGAAATATGTATAACGTATTTTCTAGGGTCTGTTATTTTTTGTTTAAGAAATCGAAATGTGGATAGAATACACAATAAGGTGGATGACATATCATTCATAAAAGCAATTGAAAAAGATATAATAACAATGAAATAGTAAAGATATGAAATGATACATGAGAAAAGAAAGGTGATAGCGAAAGATGAAAAAAGAAGAAAATAGAAAGAAAAAAGATTTCGCAAAAGGAATAACCTTAATTGCATTAGTGATAACGATTATCGTATTGTTAATCCTAGCAGGGGTAACAATAGCAACATTAGTGGGAGAAAATGGAATTTTATCAAAAGCAACAGAGGCAAGTAATAAGACAGAAGAGAAAAATGCAGAAGAAGAAGTAAAAATAGCCGTAATGGGAAGTATAGGAACAAATGGAGAATTAGAAAATGATGTATTAAAGGATAACTTAAACAAAATAGAGAATATAAGTGGAGTACCAGAAGAAATAACAGATAGTAGTTATCCATTAACTGTAACAGTAGAAGGAAAATACAGTTATACAATTAATAAAAATGGAAGTATAGGAAAAGGAGAAGTTGTAAGCAGAGAAGGAATTAAAGTAGGAGACTATGTGAATTATACCTATGACCCAAAAACAACAGGATATAGTCTATTAGCAACAGAAAGTGGATACACAAGTAATCAAACAATAAACCAAAAAAGTGGAATGAAATGGAGAGTCTTAAATATCCATGAAAATGGAACAGTAGATTTAATAGCAGATATTGCATCAACAGACCAAATCATATATTTTCAAGGAGCATTAGGATACAATAACGGAGTATATCTATTAAACGATATATGTAAAGAATTGTATAGTAACAGTACATTAGGAATAACAGCAAGAAGTGTAGATTTAGAAGATATAGAAGAGCAAATGAATGAAACAGGAATTGCAGCAAGGGATGCATATATATATAATGGAGTACAATATGGAAAGACCAAAACATATACAGGAAATTATGCATATTATCCAAATTTATATGCAAAGGAAAAAGGAAGTGGAATAGATACAGCGGAAGTAAACACAAATGGAATAGGAGAAAGTGATAACGGATACACAAGCCCAACAACAGAAACTTCAACTAAGGCAACTAGTTTAACTGTAACACAAACATATTACTATTTAGATAATACCCCAGCAAATTATTTTAAAGATTATAATGAAAGTAGGAGTACAGTAAGAGACATATTGTTTAATACGGGAACAACTTATTGGCTGGCTTCCCACGATGTTGAATGTTACTCGACTCGTGCTACATTCGGCTTACGCTATGTGAGTATTGATTACTTTAACGGTAGCCGCCTGTTCAATTCGGATGGTACGACGGGTAACCCTGCCCACCGTCTCCGTCCCATAGTCTCTCTAAGGGCTAATATCAAAATCGAAGTATGTAAAGGGGAAAACAGTAGCACCAACATGCATGAAATTAGCAAATAGTAGAGGAAAAAGTAGAGGAAAAATTGTAAAAACGAAATATAAAACTAAAACAAAAAGTAAAGGGGGATAGCAAAAGATGAAACAGGAAGAAAACAGAAAGAAAAAAAGAGATTGTAAAAAAATGAATACATCAAAGGGAATTACGCTAATTGCATTAGTTATAACGATTATTGTGCTATTAATTCTAGCAGGGGTAACCATAGCAACGCTAACAGGAGAAAATGGAATTTTATCAAAAGCAACAGAGGCAAGTAATAAAACAGAAGAGAAAAATGCAGAAGAAGAAGTAAAAATAGCAGTAATAGGAAGTATAGGAACAAATGGAGAGCTAGAAAACGAGGTATTAAAAGATAACTTAAACAAAATAGAGAATATAAGTGGAGTACCAGAAGAAATAACAGATAGTAGTTATCCATTAACTGTAACAGTAGAAGGAAAATACAGTTATACAATTAATAAAAATGGAAGTATAGGACAAGGAGAAGTTGTAAGCAGAGAGGGAATTAAAGTAGGGGACTATGTAAATTATATTTACGACCAAAAAACAACAGGATATAGCATATTGTCAACATATAGTGGATACACAAGTAATCAAACAGTAAATCAAAAAAGTGGAATGAAATGGAGAATACTAAATATTCATGAAAATGGGATAGTAGATTTAATAGGAGATGTCAGTGCATCAGATCAAACCATATATTTTCAAGGAGCCTTAGGATACAATAACGGGGTGTATCTATTAAATGATATATGTAAAGAATTGTATAGTAACAGTACATTAGGAATAACAGCAAGAAGTATTAATATTGAAGATATAGAAGAGCAAATGAATGAAACAGGAATTGCAGCAAGGGCTGCATATGCCAATGATAATATACAATATGGAAAAACAAAAACATATACAGGCTCTCAAACAAATTATCCAAATTTATATGCAAAAGAAAATGGAAGTGGAATAGATACAACAGAAGTAAAAACAAGTGGAATAAAGGTAAGTGATAATGGATACACAAGCCCAACAGAAGAGACGTCAAGCAAAGCAAGTAATAGCTTAACAGTAAGACAAACATATTATTATTTCAGCAATACGCCAGCAAACTATTTTAAAGATTATAATGGAAGTAGTAGTACAGTAAGAGATATGTTATTTAATACAAAAACATCGTATTGGTTGTCTTCTCGCTTTGCAAATTGCTATTCTACCAATGCTGTTGGTGTGACATTTGGATTATGCTTTGTAAATGAGGATAACTTAGCAGGAATGGGGATAACTTATGCTAATGGTGGTACGCGTAGTTGGCTTCAAGGAATTCGTCCTGTAGTTTCTATAGGGCCTAATATCAAAATTGAAGCATGCGAGGGAGAAAATAATAGTACAAATATGCATGAAATTAGTAAATAGTAAAACAAAAGATTGTAAGAACGAAATATAAAACTAACACAAAAAGTAAAGGGGGAAAGCAAAAGATGAAAAAGGAAGAAAATAGAAAGAAAAAAGACTTCACAAAAGGAATAACCTTGATTGCATTAGTCATAACAATTATTGTTTTACTAATCCTAGCAGGGGTAACAATAGCAACATTAGTGGGAGAAAATGGAATTTTATCAAAAGCAACAGAAGCAGGCGATAAAACAGAAGAGAAAAACGCAGAAGAAGAAGTAAAAATAGCTGTAATGGGAAGTATAGGAACAAATGGAGAGCTAGAAAACGAGGTACTAAAAGACAACTTAAACAAAATAGAAAATATAAGCGGAGTACCAGAAGAAATAACAGATAGTAGTTATCCATTAACTGTAATGGTAGAAGGAAAATACAGTTATACAATTAATAAAGATGGAAGTATAGGACAAGGAGAAGTTGTAAGCAGAGAAGGAATTAAAGTAGGAGACTATGTAAATTATACCTATGACCAAAAAGCAACAGGGTATAGCCTATTAGCAAAGTATAGTGGACATACAGGAGACCAGATACTTACTCAAAAAAGCGGAATGAAATGGAGAGTCTTAAATATCCATGAAAATGGAACTGTTGATTTAATAGCAGATATTGCATCAACAGACCAAACCATATATTTTCAAGGAGCATTAGGATATAATAATTCAGTGTATTTATTAAATGATATATGTAAAGAATTGTATAGTAATAGTACATTAGGAATAACAGCAAGAAGTATTAATATTGAAGATATAGAAGAGCAAATGAATGAAACAGGAATTGCAGCAAAAGATGCATACAATAATGGAATAGTAACATATGGAAAGACCAAAACATATACAGGAAGTAATGCAAATTATCCAAATCTATATGCAAAGGAAAAAGGAAGTGGAATAGATACAACAGAAGTAAAAACAAGTGGAATAAAGGTAAGTGATAGTGGATACACAAGTCCAACAACAGAAACATCAAGCAAGGCAAGTAGTTTGGCTGTAACACAAACATTTTACTACTTTACCAATACCCCAGCAAATTATTTTAAAGATTATGATGGAGGTAATAGTACAGTAAGAGATATGTTGTTTAATATAGAAACACTTTATTGGTTGGCTAGTCGCTATGTCGATTGTGCTTCAGATTATGCTAATTTCGGCTTACGACGTGTGAGTGGTGAGGATTTTCGCGGTTATGCCCTGTTTCGTTCAAGTACTGCTACACATAACTCTGCCTATTGTACTCGTCCCATAGTCTCTCTAAGACCTAATATCAAAATTGAAGCATGCGAAGGAGAAAATAATAGTACAAATATGCATGAGATTAGTAAATTGTAGAACAAAAGATTATAAGAATGAAATAACTATCAAAAAGGGGATATCAAAAGATGAAGAAGGAAGAAAATAGAAAGAAAAAAGATTTCGCAAAAGGAATAACGTTGATTGCATTAGTTATAACGATTATCGTATTGTTAATCCTAGCAGGGGTAACAATAGCAACATTAGTGGGAGAAAATGGAATTTTATCAAAAGCAACAGAAGCAGGCAATAAAACAGAAGAAAAAAATGCAGAAGAAGAAATAAAAATAGCAGTAATGGGAAGAAAAGGAACAAATGGAGAGCTAGAAAACGAGGTATTAAAAGACAACTTAAACAAAATAGAGAATATAAGTGGAGTACCAGAAGAAATAACAGATAGTAGTTATCCATTAACTGTAACAGTAGAAGGAAAATACAGTTATACAATTAATAAAAATGGAAGTATAGGAGAAGGAGAAGTTGTAAGCAGAGAAGGAATTAAAGTAGGAGACTATGTAAATTATACCTATGACCAAAAAACAACAGGGTATAGTCTATTAGCAACGCAAAGTGGATACACAAGTAATCAAACAGTAAACCAAAAAAGCGGAATGAAATGGAGAGTTTTAAATATCCATGAAAACGGAACCGTTGATTTAATAGGAGATATTGCCTCAACAGACCAAACCATATATTTCCAAGGAGCACTAGGATATAATAATTCAGTGTATCTATTAAATGATATATGTAAAGAATTGTATAGTAACAGTACATTAGGAATAACAGCAAGAAGTATTAATGTAGAAGATATAGAAGACCAAATGAATGAAACAGGGATTGCGGCAAGAGATGCGTATACAGTTAATGGAGTACAATATGGAAAAACCAAAACATATACAGGAAATTATGCATATTACCCAAATCTATATACAAAGGAAAAAGGAAGTGGAATAGATACAACAGAAGTAAAAACAAGTGGAATAAAGGTAAGTGATATTGGATACACAAGTCCAACAACAGAAACATCAAGCAAGGCAAGTAGTATAACTGTAACACAAACATTTTACAGCCTTACAAATATTTCAGCAAGCTATTTTAAAGACTGTAATGGAAATAGTAGTGTCATAAGAGATATGTTATTTAATACAGGAACACAATATTGGCTGGCTTCCCGCGATGTTGTTTGTAACTCCTCTGTTGCATCTTTTGGATTGCACTATGTGAGCGGTGCTAATTTTAGTGGACGTAATCTTTTTGATTCTAGCAATTCTGCAAAGAGTCCTGCCTTTTGTCTTCGCCCTGTAGTCTCTCTAGGACCTAATATCAAAATTGAAGCATGTGAAGGAGAAAACAGTAGTAGCAATATGCATAAGATTAGTAAATAGCATAGCGAAAAGAAATAAGATAATTAAAAATACCAAAAAGTCAAAACACTTCTTGGTATTTTTTGCATTGAAAATATGTATATATATTTATGATAAAGAAAGTAAAGCTTCGAACTTATCACTAAATGCTTTGTAATGTTTTTTTAAATTAATGGGTTTTAAATTTTTAGTTGTAAAGCAATGTTTAGTTTCAGCAATAATAACATCATTACCTGTTTTTTTATCTTTTACTTCATAACCAATGGTTAAGCGAACGCCATTAAATTCTTTTATAATAACGTTAATCAAAATGGTATCAGCAAAAGTAATATGCTGTTTGTATTTACACTTTACTTCTAAAACAGGAATTGTAATACCATTTTCCTCAAATTTATCAAAAGGCATACCTGCTTTTTCTAAACAATAACATCTAGCTTCTTCTAAAAAACGAATATAATTAGAATGGTGAACTACTCCCATTTTATCTGTTTCATAATAATTAATTGTTCTTTCATATATATAACTCACTAAAATCGCATCCTTTCAAAAAAGTATTATATAAAAGAAAAAAATATCTGTCAAATGAAAATCGAGGAGAAAATCCTATTTTTCCATTTAATCTAGTAATTATTTTATATAAATGATATAATGCAAATGAACTTAAGGGACAGTCCTTAAAGTTCATAAAAGTAATAAAAAGATGATAATCATATAGATAAAAACGAGAACTTTAAGGACTGTCCCTTAAGTTCAAGAAAGCAGGAAAAAATAATGAAGAAAATAAATGGCGTTATATTGCAAGCATTTGAATGGTACTTAGAAACCAATCAAAATTGGTGGAATTTATTGGCCAATAAAGCAGAAGAGCTAGCAGATATGGGAATAACTGCTATGTGGCTTCCACCAGCATACAAAGGGATTGGTGGAAAAGATGAAGTAGGATATGGTGTATATGACTTGTATGATTTAGGGGAATTTGACCAAAAAGGAACCATAAAAACGAAATATGGTGCTAAGGATGAATACTTAAATTGTATTATGATATTAAAACAAGCAGGAATGGAAACCTATGCAGATATTGTGCTAAATCATAAAATGGGAGCAGATTTATTACAAACCATTCCAGCAGAACAAGTAGACTGGGGAAATCACAATACATTAGTTGAGAATAACCAAGTGGTAAGAGTAGCTACTAAATTTACGTTTCCAGGAAGGAAACATAAATATTCAGATTTTAAGTGGAATTGGACGCATTTTGATGGAATCGATTATGATGAAAATAGTAAAGAACATGCAATTTTTCGTTTTAAAAATAAAAGTTGGAGTGGAGCAGTTGACGAAGAGTTTGGAAACTATGACTATTTAATGGGTGCGGATTTGGATTTTAAAAATCCAGAAGTTGTGCAAGAGTGCTTAAATTGGGGAAAATGGTATTTAGAATTAACAAAAGTAGATGGTTTTCGTTTAGATGCTGTAAAACATATTGATGCCGATTTTTATAGAGAGTGGATAAAAACATTAAGAGAACAAACAAAAGATGAATTGTTTGCTGTTGGAGAGTATTGGAGTGGAGATATTTCTAAATTACATAGATATATTTCAGAAACAGAAGGACAAATTTCTTTATTTGATGTACCTTTACATTATAACTTATACAATGCCTCAAAAGATGAAAATTATGATTTGACAAAAATCTTAGACCATACACTTGTAAAAGAAAATCCAAGTAAAGCCGTAACTTTCGTAGAAAATCATGATACACAACCAGGACAAAGTTTGGAAAGTTTTATCGAAGAATGGTTTAAATTACCAGCATATGCTTTAGTTTTGCTAAGAGATGAAGGATATCCTTGTGTGTTTTGGGGAGATATCTATGGGATTAAACATAATCAGATAGAACCTGTGGAAAAATTGAAGCTATTAATTGAATTAAGAAAAGAAAAAGCATATGGAAATCAATATGAGTATTTTGATAATCCGAATTGTATTGGTTGGACAAGAGAAGGAGATGAAGAACATATAAAGTCAGGAATGGCAATATTAATTTCTAATCAATTTGATACAGAGAAAAAAATGTATATAGGAACAAAATGGGCAGGAGAAAAGTTCATAGATGCAATTGGAAATTGTGAAGAAGAAATAGTTATAGATGAAGAAGGATATGGAATTTTTACAGTAAAAGCAAAATCTGTTTCTGTTTGGATAAATGCATAAAATCACTAGAAAAAAGATAATTTGTGTGATACAATACTTCTGATAATAAAAATTTCTGTAGGATAGCAAAGATAAAACCAGATATAGAAAAATTAAAAGGAGAAGATAGATGCCTAAATTTTTTGTGAAAACAAGTCAAATTCAAGGAGATAAAATTAAGATAGAAAATGAAGATGTCAACCATATAAAAAATGTACTAAGAGCAAAAACTGGCGATACAATAGATGTATGTGATAGGGAGACTTCTAAGAATTATCATTGCAAAATAGAACAAATAGACGAGAAACATATTGATTGCTATATCCTAGAAGAAAAAGTATCTAATGTGGAATCTCAAGTACAAATTAGTATTTTTCAAGGTTTACCTAAAGCAGATAAAATGGAATGGGTGATTCAAAAATCAGTAGAATTAGGTGTATATGATCTGATTCCATTAGAGATGAAGAGATGTGTGGTTAAGTTACAGGAAAAAGATAAAACAAAGAAAATACAAAGATGGCAAAAAATAGCAGAAGGAGCTGCAAAGCAATCTGGAAGAGATAGAATTCCAGTGATTCAGCCAGTAACCAATATAAAAGCATTGTGTGAACAGATAAAAGAATATGATAGAGTATTCGTAGCATATGAAAAGGAAACAGTTCATACATTAAAACAAGAACTAAAAACAATAAAACAAGTTAAACATAAACCAATAAAACTAGCAATCGTGATAGGACCAGAAGGTGGAATTGAAGAAGAAGAGATAGAAAAATTAAAAGAAAATCATGCCCAAATCATCACTTTAGGAAACAGAATTTTAAGAACAGAAACAGTTGCTCTACATATGTTAAGTATTATTATGTATGAATTAGATAGTTAAAATGAATTGAAAAAAATCAATTGGATAAAAAATTTAAATCAGGTTTATGTATGAGAAAGGAAAGAAAGGAAAGAAAGCAAAAAATGAAAAAAGAAAAAACAAAAGTTAAAAAGGAAGATGTGAAACAAGATAAAATACAAGGTAAAAAGAAAGAGAATGAACAAAATATAACAGAGGAAATATTAGAAAAAAAGCAAGAACAAACAGAAGTAGAAGAAATAGATACAATATTAAAGCGAGAAATGGGAAAGAAAAAAGTTCCCAAAGAAGTTTCACAAGAGATATTAAAAAAAATATTTAAAAATTTAATCTTAGCAATTGTGGTTATGCTATATTTCATTTCATGTAATATGATATATACCAAATTGCCATTAGGTCAAATGGAAATGATAACGAAGGCGATTGGTGGGATTTTCTTGCTAGCAACTATTGTTATGCTAGAAATAGCTTATAAAAAAGATAGTGGTACATTGACCATAACAGCGATAGAATTGTTAATATTAGCTATTCATGCTTTATTCATTTACCATGTGATTACAGTTTATCAGCTTGACTTTAGAACGTATTTAGTAACTTCTTCATATGCATTTGCAATTTATTATGTATTAAAATCAACTGTCATTTACACAAAAGCAAGAATACAATATTTGAAAAGTCTTAGTGATATATCAGAAATTGTCAAAGATGAACCAGTTATAAAAGAAGCCAAAAAAAGAAAGCAAGAACCAATGGAAGAAAAGAAACAAGAAGAAAACAATACCAGTAAAAAGAAAGAACAAAAAGAAGAACCAAAACCAAAATCAAAAAGAGGAAGAACAAGGAATAAGAAATCTCCTGAAAAAACGACGAAAAAAGAGAATACCAAAAAAGAAACAGAAACCAAAACAAAGAAAGCTAAAAAGAAGGAAACAAAACAACCAGAGAGAGAAAATAAGGAAAAACAAGAAGAAACGAAAACAAAAACTTCTCAAGCAAAAAGGAAATCAAAAACAAAAAAAGAGACAACCCAAAAAGAAAAGGATAGTAAAAACAGGTCTAAAGTAGAAGAAAAGAAAGAAGAACAAGTAACAGAAGAAGTAAAAAAAGAAGCAAAGCCAAAAACAAAAAGAGGAAGAAAGAAAAAAGAAGAGGTAGTAAAAGATGATTAAAAGTATGACAGGATATGGGAAAGCCAATATGTCCCAAAATTTAAGAGAATATCAAGTAGAAATAAAAAGTGTAAATCATAGATATTTAGATATTTCTATAAAAATGCCTAGAAGTTTAAGTTATTTAGAAGAAGAAATAAAAAAAGCAGTTTCAACAAAACTATCAAGGGGAAAAATAGATGTATTCATTACATTTAATAATCATTCTTTAGAAGGCAGAGATATCAAAATTAATACAGAAATTGCAAGAATGTATATTCAAGAATTAAAAAATTTAGCACAATCAGAAGGGATTTTAGCAGAAATTCCAGTAACAGAAATTTCTAAGTTACCAGATGTATTAACCATTCAAAATAACCAAGATGATGAAACCATCAAAAATGAATTATTAGAAGTAACCAATAAAGCAATCGACAGTTTGGTAGAGATGAGAAAAACCGAGGGAAATAAGATTGCAGAAGATTTACAGAATAGAATAGGAGAGATAAAAGAAAAAGTTCAAAAAATATCTTCACTTTCTACTGGACTTATTCAAGATTATGTAGTAAAATTAAATACAAGAATAAAAGATTTATTACAAGAACAAGAAATTGATCAGGCAAGATTAGCACAAGAGGTTGTTATTTATGCAGATAAATGTTCGATAGAAGAAGAGGTAACAAGGTTAGATAGCCATATATCACAATTTAATGATTTATTACAGTCACAAGATGCCGTTGGAAAAAAACTAGATTTTATGATCCAAGAAATGAATAGAGAAACAAATACAATAGGCTCAAAAGCTAACCATTTAGAAATAACCAATGAAGTGATACATATAAAAACACAGATAGAAAATATACGAGAACAGGTACAAAATATAGAATAAGAAGGGAATGATTTTATGCAATTAGTAAATATTGGATTTGGAAATATTGTTTCAGCAGAAAGAATTGTAGCAATTGTAAGCCCAGAATCAGCACCAATTAAAAGACTAATTCAAGAAGCAAAAGACAATAAAACAGCAGTAGATGCAACTTATGGAAGAAGAACAAGGGCTGTCTTAATTATGGATTCAGGACATGTTATTTTGTCAGCTGTGCAACCAGAAACAGTTGGAGGAAGAATTGACAAAGATATTTCACAAGAAGAAAATTAAAATTTCAAAATGATAATAAATCGCTATACAACTAGCGAAATAACTAAGAGAAAGGAATGAATTGAAAAATGATAGTAAAACCTAGTGTTTCAGATTTACTTACAAAAGCAAATAATCGATATGAATTAGTGATTGCAACAGCTAGAAGAGCAAGACAAATTGCTTCTGGTGTAGCACCTTTGGTAGAAACCAAAGAAGAATCACCAGTAACAATAGCAGCTATTGAAATTGCAGAAGGGAAGGTCGCAGTAGAATGTTAGTCATATTATCTGGGGTAGCAGGTGCAGGAAAAGATACAATAAAAAAAGAACTTATAAAACGAATGGAAAATGTAGAATCTCTTCCTTCATATACTTCAAGAGCCATTCGAGAAGGAGATGTAGAAGGAGAAACTTACCATTTTATTTCTAGAGAAGAATTTGAAAAAATGATAGAAAAAGAAGAATTTTATGAA
The DNA here is from genome assembly GCA_944390535.1 of uncultured Clostridia bacterium. GTDB lineage: Bacteria > Bacillota > Clostridia > TANB77 > CAG-508 > CAG-269. Next base: position 11,953 of record CALXQV010000050.1, read on the forward strand.
TATGACATTCATCATAATCAATATTATGGAACTTCTAGAAAATTATTAAATGATAAAATAAAAAGTGGAAAAATTATAGTAAAAGATATAGATGTAAATGGAACAGAACACTTAAAAGAATTGTTAGGACATGATACAAAAGTTGTTACAATCTTTTTAAGAGTTTCTAAAGAAGAATTGAAACACAGATTAGAAAATAGAATAGACAAGCCAAGTCCACAAGAAATTATTTTACGTTTAAATCGTTTTGATTATGAAGAATCTAGAATTGATTTATATGATTATGTATTAAAAAATAATGATTTGGAAAAAACAGTACAAATTATTATGACGATTATAGAAAATGAAATAAGGTTAGAAAACAACCAAACGAATTAGACAATCCTATTATAATATACAAAAAATAAGCATGAATAGAAATATTTATGTTTATTTTTTTTATTTTAAATGATATAATACAAGTAATTGTAAGGATAGGAGTGAAAATGGATAGCTATAAAGAATTAAATAAATTAATAGAAGAAATAGAAAACAATTTAAAAAATGAAATAGATTATCAGCAATTAGCAAAAATATTAGGAACTTCTACATATACCATGCAAAGAATCTTTACTTTTTTAACAGGGATTACTATCACAGAATATATTAGAAAAAGAAGATTAAGCAAAGCTGCTGAAGAACTAAGAAAAACAGACCATAAAATTATTGATATTGCTATGCAGTATCATTATGATTCACCAGTTTCATTCTCTAATGCTTTTAAAAAGATGTATGGAGAATCTCCAGCAAATTTTAGAAAACGTAAACAACGAATGATAGTATATCCTAAATTAGAGTTCCATTCTGCGATAAAAAGTATAGAGAGATTAAGTTATAGAATAGAAGAAAAAGAGGAACAAACATTTTATGGAAAAATGACAAAAAGAACAGCACAAGCAGATAGTAAATCTATACAAGCTTTATATGCAAAAGCCAAAAGAGATGGAACAATGGACTTTCTGATAAAACATCACAAAGGAAAAGCACTATATTATGGTATTTATGAAGATGTATATAAAAATGGTGAAGGTCCAAAAGCCCAAAATTATTATTTAGTAGGAAAAACGCCTAGAAAAGATTTTATAACCATAACCATTCCTAAAGCAAAATGGGCATGTTTTATGGTAAAAAATCATAAACAAAAAGATATAGTAAAAGTATATCAAAATATCTATTTTAACTGGTTACCTCATTCAGAATATACAGAAATTTTAGAATATCCACAGATAGAAATCTATTATCCAAATTGTTGTGAGATTTGTATAGCTGTTCGATAAGTTAATAATTTTGATATCAAAAAAATAAAGTTACATACCTTTATTAGATGTATAGTCTAATAAAGGTATTTTATATAATAAAGGAAAGAAAAAATGAAAGTTTTTAAAGGGGTAACCAAATATATATTGCTATTAATCTTATTTAGCATATTTGTTTCATTTTGTAACTTGCAAATTGCTATGTATATTCGTTATGCCATAGATGGTGTCTTATTTCATAATGTACAAGAAATCCCAGAATGGATAAAACCAATGATAGAAATAGATATCATGAAAAGTTTAATGATTTTATGTGGTATTCTTATAGGGATTAGATTAACCTTAGGTTTAGCAAATTATATTAGAGAAAAAATGACAACAAAATTCACATTGAAAATTAGTAGCAATTTAAAAGAAACATTATATAAACATATATTAAATTTAGAATATGATAGTTATTATTCTTATAGTAAGATAGAAATGTTGCAAAGAGTGAACGAAGATGCGAAAGAATATAGCAATTTTTTTAAAGTACAATTTAATGTCATATTAGATATTGTATCGTTAACCATTTTTATTGTAACACAAGGAGTTGCATTAAATGTATCTATAACGATATTCTTAGTATTTACCATTAGTATCATGCTATTATTTGCTTTATGGTATTATAAAAATATGACAAAAAGGTTAGAAACCTTGATTTCTAAAAAAAGAAAATTATTAGGAACAACAATTCAAAATATACAAAATTTCAAATTTGTACGTATATATAACCGACAAAAAAGAGAAATTCAGCAATATAAAAAATTAAATCAAGACTATACAAAAGAAGATGTAAAATTTATAAAGTTTGTTTTATTTTATGATATCGTGAATGAACATATTACCTATTTAAAAAATCCGATATGTTATTTATTAGGAGGAATTTCTATTATCCATGGAAATATGACCTTAGGAGCATTAACTGCCCTTATCTTATTATCAGATAAAATATTAGGTTGTTTATATTCTTTTGGAGAAAATTTAGAGGTAGTAGATACTTTTTTTGTCGTAAAGAAAAAAATAAAAGCATTAATGAATTTAAAAGAAGAAACAGAAAAGAATTATCACTATAACTTAGAAGGAGAGATTCTTTTTCATAATGTTTCTATACATATATCGGAAAAAGAAATTTTACGTAATTTAAACTTTCGTGTTAAAAAAGGAGAAAAAATCGCTATCATGGGAGAAAATGGAGCTGGAAAAAGTATGATAGCAAAAGCCATTCTGGGATTTTTAGATATAAAAGGAGATATATATTTTCATTATCATAATGCTAAGCAGTTGGATAAATCAAATATTAGAGAATATGTGGAATATATTTCAGGAGAGGGCGATGTCTTTATTGGTACAATAGCAGAAAATGTATTGTTAGGAGAAAAGAAAACGCAGAAAGAGTTACAACAGATTATAAAAGAAGTTGCGTTTGATAAAGATATATCTCAATTAGAACAAGGATATCAAACCATAATAGGTGAAAAAGGTGTTAAGCTTTCAGGAGGACAGAAACAAAGGATTCTCCTTGCAAGAGCTTTGATTAGAAAGAAACCAATTATGATATTTGATAATGCATTTAGTAAATTAGATGCGAAAACAAGTCAACAAATTCTTAAAAATCTAAGTTTGCATTATCCAGAAACAACCATGTTATTTATTACACATAAACCAGAAATTAAGAACTATGTAGATAAATGTATCAAAATAACCAATAAAACATCAACAATAGAGCAAATAGAACCAAAGGGAGAAGTGGTATGAAAGAGACGTTAAAACAATTAAAGAAAATGTATCAACATACAGGTTATCATAAGAAATTTATCGCCTTATGTACGTTAATTATTATAACAGCAGTGATAGAAATTATGACCATTCCTCGTATTGTGGAACAAATATTAGATGTTGAAATACCAAAACAAAATATACAAGGTTTATTACTTTGGGTATGTGTATATATGGGGATATTGTTGGGGCAATGCTATATGATTTTGAAACACTGTGAAATGCGTTCTATTTTATCTAGATGGATTAAACATGATTTAAGAAATGCTATATTTGAAAAACTCCAAAGAGTAAAAGCAACATTTTTTGATCAAAATGAATCAGGTTTGGTTTTACAATTCTTACAAGAAGACACACAAAATTCAGGAGAATTATTTCCTATTCGATTAGTAGAAATGTTGGTAATGGGACTGGCTCGATTTGGAATCATTATTGTTTTTTTAATATGGACAAATGTAGAAATAGGATGTATGATTTTAGGACTATATATTCTTGGATTTTTAGTGACAGTATGGTTTAATAGAAAAACAATGACTAGAATTTCCGAAATTAGAAGCTTGAATACAAGTATTTATACAACCATTAATGAAGGAATACAGAATTTTTTAAGTATCAAATTATTGGGAATTGTAAAGCAAAGAATGTACATATTAGAAGAAAAATTAAAAGCGTATAATATGGCAAACATTAAATTAGAAAAAATTGTTAGTGCCTATAATACAGTATTCACTTTTATAACTTCATTTTCTACTATTATCATTATCTACTTGGGAGGTCTAGAAGTCATCCAAGGTGTTATGACTTATGCACAAATTATGATTATGACAAGCTATACCTCTGACCTTGCATTTGAATTTGATTGGTTTATCAGACATTTAACAGATGTTAAGGAGAGCTTTTTTGCTTATAATAATATTTTAGATTTATTAGAAAAAACAGAAGAAGAGGATTTAGAGGCAGGAGAAGTGATAAAAGAAAAAATAACAAGTATTGCATTTGAACATGTATATTTTTCCTATAACAAGGAGAAGAAAAATATAAAAGATGTTTCTTTAGAGATAAAAGAAAATGAGAAAATGGCAATTATTGGAAAAACAGGCGCAGGAAAAACCACGATTACCAATCTATTAACCAGGTTATATGAACCACAAAAAGGAGAAATTCTTATCAATGGAAAAGATTATAGAAAATATAGTATTTCATCAATTAGGCATAAAATTGGCTATATTATGCAAGAAGTTCAAATTGTACCTAATACTATCATCGACAATATACGATATGTGAACAAACAGATAAGTAAAGAAGAAATTATGGGGATTTTTAAAGACTTAAAATTACATGATAAAATTATGACATTACCAAAAGGATATAACAGCAATATTTATGAAGAAACAGACTTACTTTCAGCAGGTGAAAAACAAATGATTAATTTTGCTAGAATTATGGCTATGAAACCAGATATCATTATATTAGATGAGGTAACAGCTAATTTAAGTTGGAAAAATGAAGAATTGGTTAAAAATGCTATAAAAAAGGTAAGTAAAGGAAGGATTACCATTATGATTGCTCATAGACTAAATATGCTTGAAAATTGTCAAAAAGTGATAGAGATGAAAGAAGGGAAAATAAATTTCTTATAACAAAGTAAACCAAACCCTTGTTTTTGTTTGAAAAATATAGTATAATGTGACTGTGAGTTGAAATAGCAATTATGGGGGGAAGGTTCATGAATGACAAAATTATCATAAAAGGAGCAAAGGAACATAATTTAAAAAATATAAATTTAGAAATACCAAGAGATAAATTAGTCGTTATTACAGGGCTATCAGGTTCAGGAAAATCTAGTTTAGCTTTTGATACGTTATATGCAGAAGGACAAAGAAGATATGTAGAAAGTTTGTCATCTTATGCAAGACAATTTTTAGGCTTAATGGAAAAACCAGATGTAGAAAGTATAGAAGGGTTATCACCAGCTATTTCCATAGACCAAAAAACAACCTCTAAAAATCCTCGTTCTACCGTAGGAACAGTTACAGAAATCTATGACTATATCCGTTTACTATATGCAAGAATCGGTGTACCATATTGTCCCAATTGTGGCAAAAAAATAGAAAAACAAACCATAGACCAAATTATAGATAATATTATGGAATTAGAGGAAGGAACTAGAATTCAAGTATTAGCACCAGTTGTAAGAGGAAGAAAAGGAGAATATACCAAACAATTAGAAGAATATCAAAAAGAAGGATTTGTCAGAGTTAGAATTGATGGAGAAATGTATGAACTTTCTGATGATATTGATTTAGATAGAAAGAAAAAACATAACATTGAACTAGTTGTCGATAGATTGGTGATAAAACCAGAAATTATTAGCAGATTAACAGAGTCAGTAGAAGTAGCTTTAAAACATGCAAATCAATTAGTGTTAATTGATATTGTAGGAAAAAAAGAAAAATTATATAGTTGCAATTATGCGTGTCCAGATTGTGGATTTAGTTTTCCAGAATTAACACCTAGAATGTTTTCATTTAATAACCCAATGGGGGCTTGTCCAACTTGTACAGGTATTGGATATTTAATGAAAATGGATGAAGACTTAATTATTCCAGATAAAAATAAAACATTATATGATGGGGTAAAAGCTTTTGGTTCAAGTACCATGAAAAAAGGTGATACCATGGCAAAAATGTATTTTGAGAGTATTGGAAACCATTATGGGATTGATATAAAAGGGAAAAAAATCAAAGAATTACCAAGAAGCTTTATGGAGAAAATCTTGTATGGTACAGGAGATGAAGAAATTGATTTTGAATATGCATCTCCAGCTGGAATTAGAAAATTTACAGCACCATTTGAAGGGGTACTTCCTACATTAGATAGACGTCATAATGAAACAAAATCACAAGGTATGCGTGATTTTTATGAAATGTATATGAGTAACTCACCATGTTATGCATGTCATGGTGCAAGATTAAAACCAGAAATTTTATCTATTAAAATTGGAGATAAAAATATCAATGAATTAACAGCTATGTCTATTAATCAAATAAAAGACTATTTAGATAATCTACAATTAAATAAAACAGAAGCCATGATTTCAGACTTAATCTTAAAAGAAATTCATCAAAGATTACAATTTTTAATTGATGTAGGATTAGAATATTTAACCTTATCAAGAAGTGCAGGAACTTTGTCTGGTGGAGAAGCACAAAGAATTCGTTTAGCAACACAAATTGGTTCAGGATTAACTGGTGTCTTATATATTTTAGATGAACCAAGTATTGGACTACATCAAAGAGATAATGATAGATTATTAGCAACATTAAAAAAATTGAGGGATTTAGGAAATACACTACTTGTTGTAGAGCATGATGAAGATACGATGTATGCAGCAGATCAAGTGATTGATATTGGACCAGGAGCGGGAACACATGGTGGACAAGTCATGGCACAGGGAACGGCAGAAGAAATTAAACAAGTAGAAAAATCCATTACAGGTAAATATTTAAGTGGAAGACTAAGTATTCCTGTTCCTAAAAAGAGAAGAAAACATACAAAGTCAAAAGTGATTGAGGTACAAGGGGCGACAGAGAATAACTTAAAAAATGTTAGTGTCAAATTTCCATTAGGTGTATTTACTTGTGTGACAGGTGTATCTGGTTCAGGAAAATCTACATTAGTGAATGAAGTACTATATAAAACCATTGCAAAAGAATTAAATGGTTCTAATGAAAAGCCTGGAAAATGTAAAAGTGTTAAAGGAATTCAACAGATTGATAAAATTATTAATATAGACCAATCACCAATTGGAAGAACGCCACGTTCAAATCCTGCAACATATACAGGTGTATTTGATTTAATTAGAGATATCTTTGCAGAAACAGAAGAGGCAAAATTAAGAGGATATCAAAAGGGAAGATTTAGTTTTAATGTGCAAGGTGGAAGATGTGAAAGTTGTAATGGGGATGGTGTGCATAAAATTGAAATGCATTTCTTACCAGATATTTATGTACCTTGTGAAGTGTGTAAAGGAAAGAGATATAATCGAGAGACATTAGAGGTAAAATATAAAGGAAAAACGATTGCAGATGTATTAGATATGACAGTAGAAGAAGCTTTAGAATTTTTTGATAAAATACCAAGAATCAAACAAAAAATTCAAACCTTATATGATGTAGGCTTAAGTTATATTAAATTAGGACAGCCATCAACCACTTTATCAGGAGGAGAAGCACAAAGAGTAAAATTAGCAACAGAATTGTCTAAAAAAGCAACTGGAAAAACTTTATACATCTTAGATGAACCAACAACAGGACTTCATATTGCCGATGTTCATAAATTAGTCGATATTTTACAAAGATTAGTGGATACAGGAAATACCATTATTGTGATTGAACATAATTTAGACTTAATTAAAACTTGTGATCATATCATCGATTTAGGCCCAGAAGGAGGAGATAATGGTGGTGAAGTAGTTAGCGTTGGAACACCAGAACAAGTTTGTTTAAATGAGAAAAGTTATACAGGAAAGTTCTTGAAGAAATATTTAGAGAAAAATTAAATGAACTTAAGGGACAGTCTTTAAAGTTCAAAAAGAATGTTGTATTTTAAATTTTATATGTATAAAAAGGTGTGCTTTCAAATAAGTACACCTAAAAATTTTTTTGTCAAAAAAGCAAAATAATAAAAACATGTTAAGTTGTAAAAATTTAAATAAAAATACAGAATAAAAATAAAGTTTTTACAAATACTATAAAAAACAAAAAATAATAGAAAATGGGAAAGTGAACTTTAAAGACTGTCCCTTAAGTTCAAGGAGTTGAGTGTATGTTTAATTTTAGAACAGATTTAGCAGCGGAAAGAAGAGAAATTTATAGAACAGCTAATAAACTAGAAAATGAAATTAATGGTATAGAAAGTGAAGAAGAACAAGTAGATGAAAATATAAAAGTAGATAGAGTGAAAATAACGAATGAAGAAGGGGAAAAAGCAATTGGTAAACCGAAAGGGGTATATGTTACCATTGATATTAAAAATTTAAAAATTGCAGGTGAAGAGGAGATTCAAAAGTCAGCAGATACGGTATCAAATGAATTAAGAAAAATTGTAGATAGCCATGTAGATAAAAATGGGGAAATATTGGTGGTAGGGCTTGGAAATATTTATGTGACACCAGATGCATTAGGGCCAAAAGTGATTAATGATATAGAAGTAACAAGACATATGATTAAGTATTTACCACAATATGTAAAAGAAGGTGCTAGAAATGTGAGTGCTATTTCACCAGGTGTACTAGGAACAACTGGGATAGAGACTGTGGAAATTTTAAAGGGAATTGTGGAAAATACACATCCTAAATTATTGATAGTAATTGATGCTTTGGCTTCTAGAAGTATAGAAAGAATTAATAGTACAGTACAAATATCTGATACTGGGATTGTACCAGGTGCAGGTGTAGGGAATACAAGAAAAGAGATAAGCCAAAATACTTTAGGTATTCCAGTCGTTGCTATTGGAATCCCAACTGTAGTTGAAACAGCAGTTTTAGTAAACGATTCACTAGATTTGTTTATCACAAAACTACAAGATGAGGCAAAATCAAATGATTATCTAAACCAACTAAAAGAAGAAGATAATTACGAAGAAATCAAAGAGGCATTAGTTCCACAAGATTACAATTTGATTGTGACACCAAAGGAGATTGATGGATTGATTGAAAATATGAGTAAAATTGTAGCAACAGGAATTAATCAAGCAGTGTAGTTAAAAGTTAGACATAAATTTTAAATGAAACGAGTTTAAATATTGAATGTTAGAATGGATATAAAAAATCAGAAATTGTAGAAAAATGGTTGAAAAAAACTTTTTCTTAAGATATAATCCTTGTAGATACAAAAATAAGAAAAGAGGGGTTTCTATGGATAAAGAAGAAAAAGTAGATAAGACTAAAAAAGTAGAAAAGGTAGAAAAAACAGGAAAAGCAACACAAGTAAAAGAAGCAAAAAAAGATATGACAGAAGAACCAAAATTTAGCAAAGTAACAGGAAAAGACCTAAAAAAAGAAACGGAAATGAAAAAAATAGATATCCAAAAAGAAAAGAAACAAGTTAAGGATAAAAAAGAAACAAAGGAAAAAGGAAATAAAAAAGTTGGCTATTGGGTTGGTGGAATAGTATTACTATTGATTGTATTAGCTATTGTAACAGCATTATTATTACTACCATCAACACCAGAAAAAACGGTTGAGGGAATGTTAAATAGCTTAAAAAATGCCGATTTTCAAAGTGTTAATAAATATGTTAATTATGAAGAAATTGTAAACAAATCAGAAATGTTACAAAATTCTGAGTTTGATGAAGAAACACAAAGTTTATTTTTTGATAAATTGTCATGGAAAATTTTAAATATTGCAAAAGAAAAAGAAACAGCCAATGTAGAAGTTGAAATTACCAATAAAGACTTTAATCAAATTATTACTAATTATACAAAAGAAGCATTAAAAATTGCGTTTAATGGAGCGTCTTTTACGGAGGAAGAACAAAATAATAAATTAAAAGAGCAATTAAAAAATGAAGAGATCGAAACAAAAACAGTGACAACAATAATACAGTTAGTAAAACAAAATGGAGAATGGAAAATACAAGGTAGTGATGATTTAATAAATGCTTTATTACCAGGATTGCAAGAACAAATAAATTATTTAAATTCAATTATCAATGGATAGTATCTAAAAATACTATAGAGGAAATGCACCTATAAATATTAAATATATATTTAATATTTTAGGTGCATACTACTTTAATATTACTTTTATAGTATTTGTTTTTATTTCTTAGTAAGTGTTTTTTTGTGATAGCGATACAAATTACAGAGTTCACAATTTAAACAGATAGAAACGCGATTTTCAAAAATTAATTGTAAAGTATTAATAAATTCATCGGTTTGGCTATCAATCAAATGAATATAGATTTTCTTAGGAAGTAAGTTTAAAAGTGAATTTAGGGTATAATCATTTGAAGAAAAAGATATATCACTTAAATATTTAGCATTAAAAATTTCTTCAGAATTTAAAATTAAATTCTTATTTTCATCTAGTAAAATAGATTCGGAATCTTTATAAATCAAATGAATGATATTAGAATTATTCTTTTGAGAATTAATATACAATTTTAATAAAGAAATAAATTCTAAATACTCTTTTTCAATAATGTAATTATTGACACTTTCAGCTACAATATCATCTAGGATAGATTGATAGTTTTGTAATCTAAAATTAATAAAACCATCTAATACTAGCGTTTTATTATCAGAAATAAAAGAATATAGTGCATTATATAAAGCATCAAATTTTTTATCAAACCATGCATAATATTCATCAGATAAAATGTTATAACAATTTTTTAAAATTTTATTTCTTTCAAGAGCATCAAAATAAAAATAATGTTTATCAATCATTCTTTTCATAAGAATATCTTCAAATTCATCGATTATCAAAAAAGATAAAAGGTGACTGATTTTAGAAAAAAAATAAGGGTAATCATTGTCAGAGATATAATGTATGATAATATTTTTGTAACTTTTAAATTGATTTTCAGAATAACAGATATGTTTTATTTCAGAATATTTTAATTCATTTAGTAGATAATCTAGTATTTTAGAATTATTTGTTTTTATACATAAAGATTTCATATACAAAAATACCCCTTTCTCATAAAACTAGTATCTACCAAACTAAAAAAACTTATACATTATTATATGTTAAGAAAGGAATTAAGTGAATAATAAAAAAGGGAAAAATGAGGCCGTCCCCAAATTCCCTTTTAATAATAAATCATATAATCAATGTCTGGAAAGACACAATCTTTTTTTGAGATATCTTTTAAGAAATCTTCATCAATGGTATTTTCTTTTATCTGATAATATAATTTTGTAAATCGACCGATATGATCTTTAATTCTTTTTTTGGCATAATCTACCATTGTTCCATTTGTAATAATAAATAACCAATCACTGCTTTGTGCTAACAATAATTCTCTAGCACATTGAGTTAATGCTTTTTTTCTTAGTCCTTTACTATTTGGATATAAATGAGCAAGTTCACACATTCTATCACCAGCAACATGAAGATGCCTATGAGCGTAATCATTTGTTTGATTTAACCATACTTCACTATATCCATTAGCGCCCCAACTAGAACGACAAGGAGAAGCAACCTGCATATTAGGATATTTATCAATATATTCAGATGGTGTAATTAATTCAAAATTACAATCATCATAATAGATTTTTTTAAATAACACATATAACCAGTAAGGCCCTTCATACCACCAATGGCCGTATAATTCAGCATCATAAGGACACAAAATAATTGGTGGATTTTCTGTATATTGAGAAAGATTTTCAATTTGAGTATTTCTAGAATCAAAGAAATGACCAGCTTGTTTTTCAGCAGAATCTTTTGCCCATTGCACATTATAATAATCTTTCAATTCTGTTTTTCCTGTAATCCTATAATATTTGATGCCTGTATGAACTCTGACACCATTATGGGCGATATATGGTTTAATATATTCATAATCAGCCTCATAACCAATGTCACGATAAAATTCTCTATAATTAAAATCTCCTGGATAGCCATTAATAGAACTCCATACTTGTCTTGAAGATTCAATATCTCTACCAAAAGCAACAACACCTTCAGGAGAAACAATAGGGGCAAAAGTACCATATAAAGGTGTAGGGTCTGCATATAAAATACCATGTGTTTCTGTAATAATATAGTCAATGCCAAATTCTTTTAAGTATTTATCAGCTTCTGGTACATATCCACATTCAGGAAGCCAAATACCACGAGGTTTTCTTCCAAAATATCTTTCATATGTCTGGACACCAACAGCAATTTGAGCTTTTATAGTTTTTTCATTGACATATAGGATTGGAAAATAACCATGTGTTGCTCCACAAGTAATAATTTCTAATACACCAATATCTTGAAAATGTTTAAAAGCTTGAATTAGATTACAGCTATACACATCTTTAAATAAATGTAAATCATTAGAATATCTATCATAATAGTAATGTGCTAATTGATTTAAACGCTCATCACCAGCTGTTCTTTTGATTTCTTTTCCAGATAATTCAATCATTTGTTTTAAATAACGAATATATTTTCTTTGTAATAATTTATTATCTAACATAGAAAGTAGAGGAGGTGTCATAGACATAGTAATTCTAAATTTAACACCTTCATCTACTAGTTTTTGAAAATTTGTTAATAATGGTATGTATGTTTCAGATATTGCTTCATATAACCAAGATTCTTCTAAATAGTCATCACTTTCAGGATGATGGATAAATGGAAGATGTGCATGAAGAACAAAACTAACATATCCTTTTTTCTCTTGCATTGAAATTCTCCTTTTTATGTTCATAGTATATATTTTTGTTTTAATAATAAACGAATGAGACACTTTTAAATTGCAACCACAAAGTGTCTCAATATTATTTGAATTTTGAAGAAAGACTGCCTGATGATGGATTACCTGAAGAAGGATTGGATACATCATAAATTTCTTCAATATTTTCATTTTGATACATTGCTTTATACATGTCATATATATTATATATTTTACCCATATTTCGAATGAAGGAAATGTTTGCTAAAATTGGTTTTTCTGTTTGGATACCAGTCTTTACATTTCTAAAATATACCATTTTTTGTTCTTTGTTAAATAAAATATGGTCATTTGGTGCTTCAATATCATTTGAGTTCGTGATATAAATATAATCTGTACCAATATTTTGGTTTTCTTTCATCATTGGGCGTCTACCTAATTCTATTTTATAATCACATTTAGCATCATTTACATGAAGATACCAGCTATTTGCAAAATCATTAATATCAATTTCAAAACTATAATTCATTGTAAGATTATGAATGATTAAAACAGGTTTTGTTGTTTCAAAAAAGTTTTCTCCATATTGTTTTTTATAACTTTCTTTATCTTTATCAGAGATATCCCAATAAATAAATAAATTGTTAGGGGTTTGAGCCAATACTTTTACAATTGTTTGGTCATATCGATATGGTAAATCATAATATTCTACAATATCTACTTTGGGCTTTTTTGTTGTGCTACTTTTTCTTTTTGATGTTGTTGTTTTCTTTGCAGTTGCTTTTTTGGTATTTGATGTTGTAGCAGACTTCTTTTTTGTATTTGTTTTTTTAGTAGCACTATTTTTAGAAGTAGCAGAAACTTTTTTTGTTACTTCTTTTGTCTCTAGTTTTGCTTTTGTAGTAGATTTTGTGGTTTTTGTTACGTTTTTTTGTGCATCTTTTGTTGATTTAGCTACATTTGTTTTTTCATTTGTATCTTTTGTTTTTCTTGGCATTCTATATCCTCCTATGTAAATCTCTTTTATTACTTTTATATATTATACTAAATAAAAAATAAATTCAAGGGGATTAAGGGATTTTTTATAAATATTATTTTATTAGCAAACAATAGAAAAAAGTAGAGATAAAAAATAGATAAAAGGAAAAATGTTTTTTTACAAGTTAAGAAAATGGTTTACTAAAACTAAAAGATAATAAATATACGAAAATGCAAACTAAAAAATAGAAATTAATAATAGAAATATAGAAAATTCCTACATTTAGATACTCTAAGAACATTTTTTTATATATCATATTCTAGCAATAAAATATTGTAAAGTCAATGAAAATATCTAAAAAAATTCTTCAAAAAAATGAGCAGGAGATTTTAAATCTTGAGTATATTTTTAGGTGACAAAAAAACTCAAACGCCTAAAATATCAGTACTTTTATAAATATAGTAAATTCTTAGAGTATCTAAATTCAAGTAAAAATAGAAAAAATGAAAAGGAGTGTTGCAAAAGATGAAAAAAGTAGGGAGCCAAGTGATAAAGAGAAATAAAGGAATTACATTAATTGCATTAGTTATAACTATCATTGTGCTATTAATTTTAGCAGGAGTGACAATTGCAACTTTAACAGGGGAAAATGGAATATTATCAAAAGCAAGTGAGGCAAGTGAGGAAACAAGGAAAGCTAATGCAGAAGAACAAGTAAATTTAGCAGTAGTAGCAAGCATAGGAGAAGAAGGAAAGATTATTCTGAAAGATTTAAATAATGAATTAAGAAATATAGAAGGAATATTATATAATGATAAACCGATGTCAAATATGAATAGAATAAAAAAATTACCAGCAACAGTAAATGTAGATGG
>CALXQV010000051.1 GCA_944390535.1 uncultured Clostridia bacterium
CTTCTAGTGTTATTGGTTTTTGTGGTTCTGATAACCAAGGTTTAAGTGGAATTGAATCTAAATGGGATTCTGTTTTAACTGGTACTCCTGGAAAAATAGTTAGTTCTCAAGATAGTAGTCAAAAAGAAATACCTAATGCAGAAGAAACATATATATCAGCAGAAAATGGTAGTGATATTTCACTTACAATAGATTTAAATGTTCAATCTATTCTTGAAAAATACTTAGAACAAGCTGTAGAAAAATATGAATGTGAAGATGGTGGAAATGTTATTGTCATGAATCCTCAAACTGGAGACATTCTAGGAATGGCTTCTTATCCAGATTATGACTTAAACTCACCTTATACACCAAATTCTACTTTAGCTGAAACCTATGATTCGTTATCTACTGAAGAAAAAAGTGAAGCTTTATATAAAATGTGGTCTAACAAATCTGTTTCAGAAAGTTATGAACCAGGTTCTACTTTCAAAATCATCACTTCTAGTGTGGCTTTAGAAGAAGGAATTACCACACCTAACAAATCAGGTGATTTCTTCTGTTCTGGCTCTCAAATTGTTGAAGATAGAGAAATTGATTGTTGGAACAAGGCCAATCCTCATGGTTCTCAAACTTTAACACAAGCTTTAGAACATTCTTGTAATCCTGCATTTATTCAATTAGCACAAAGAATTGGTGCTTCTACCTTATATAAATATTATCAAGCATTTGGGTTATTTGAAACCACCAATTCTGGATTATATGGCGAACAAACTAGCATTTTTCATGATTTGGATGCAGTCGGTCCTGTTGAACTTGCCACATATGCATTTGGTCAAAGATTTCAGGTAACGCCTCTTCAAATGATAACAGCAATCTCTTGTGTTGCCAATGATGGTATTTTAATGAAACCAAATATTATTAAATCTATTACAAATACAGAAACTGGTGCTGTTACTGAAACACAACCTACACAAGTAAGACAAGTTTTGTCTAAGTCAACCGCAGAACAAGTAAAATCTATGATGCAATCTGTTGTTTTAAAAGGAACAGGAAAAAATGTTCAAGTTTCAGGATATTCTATTGGTGGAAAATCTGGAACATCTGAACCAACAGAAGCTAACAAAGATGATGGGTATGTTTCTTCCTTTGTTGCTATTTCACCTATTGAAGATACACAAGTTGTTATATTACTTACTTTATACGACCCTCAAAATGGAAAATATGGTTATCAAGGTGGTCAAGTTGCTGCTCCTATTGTTTCTCAAATGTTATCTGAAATATTGCCATATTTAGGTGTTCCATCTGATAGCATAGAAGAAGATAATCGTTCTGAAAATTTAATTACTGTTCCTGATGTTAGAAATAAAACACTTACAGAAGCCAAAAAAGCACTTACTGATGCTGGATTTAATTGCAAAATCATTTCTTCTGGAGATGAAAATGCAACATTAGTTGCTGACCAAAATCCAAAACCAGGTGCAAAATTATCTGCTAATTCCATCATTATGTTGTATGGTGAAGGAGATACAGTCGCAACCTCTGTTAGTGTTCCTGATTTATCCAACATGAACCTATCTCAAGCTACTAATGCATTAAAATCTAAAAACTTAAACATTAGTGTTACTGGTTCAGGAATTGTTACAACACAAGACTATGCCGCTGGTGAACTTGTACCAGAAGGAACTATTATTAGTGTTAATTTAAAACCAACTTTAACAGAAGCCCATTAAAGTAAAGCATGCATAATGAAACCAAAGATTTCTATGCATGCTTTATTTCTATTCCATTACCTCCTCTCTCCAATATTTTTCAAGTAATCTGTCTAATTTACTAATCTTCTCACTTTTGCTAATTGCTTTCTGTGTATATTCTCCTTTCAAATAGCTTATCCATGCTTGTTTTAAGGATATATCATCTGCTTTTTCTATTTCAAATTTGGGCAATTGCAAAATATGAATTTCTAGATAATCATTGATAATATTGCTCATAGCTTCTTCTGCAACAATCATTCTACTATGATATTCCAAATCTTTATTCATTACAAAATCCAATATATTAATGGTGTTTGTTTTTGCGATTTCCCTATCTTCTTCGTAGTCTAGCTGATTTCCGTGAATTTGTGCATAATATAACAACATTTTTGTTAAAATATGCTCTCCATCAATAATCTGTATTCCAATATTTCGTTCTTCATTTTCAGTTGTTTTTATTCTTAAATCTGCAATACCAAAATTTTCTTCTGCTGGTAAATGATTTTTCATTTTTTCTAAATAAGGATTAATTTTTGCTTCTTTTATTTGTATATTTAACATTACTTCTATAAATTCTTTTAATATGTCTATATTTTCTTCTGTATTTAAGACTCTCCTTAGTACAAAATTACTTTTTGAGATGAATTTTCGATTCATATACATCCTTTTAGTGCACTAAAATAAAACCTCCTTTTATGTATTTTTTATTTAAAGTTTTGAATTTTTATAGATTGAAATTTTGTTAAATTTGCTTTATATCTTTTAAAATACTTGAATAAAAAATAGATAGAAATTTCTATTGGATAAAAATTATATAATTTTACTTAGTATAGCGTCAAAAAAAGAACTTGTCAACAAGTTCTCTCCCCTTTTTTATATTTTTCATCGCAAAATTCGACAAACATCTTATACTATTTACACGCTGATACTAAGAAAATCGCTCTTTTAACACAGCCATTACCTTTACAATGCTCTCTCCTGGAGTTGACGCCCCAGCCATAATCCCCACTTTATCAGTAGGTTTCATTTTGTCAAGTTCTAATTCTGCCTCATTTTCTATTAATAAAACAATTTTGCAATATTGGCTTGCAACTTCATATAATTTTTTAGTGTTAGAACTATTTTTTCCACCAATAACAATCATGCAATCCACCTTTTTTGCCAATTCTTCTGTTTCTTTTTGTCTGATTGCTGTCGCTTGACATATCGTATTTTTTACAACTACTTCTATGTCTCTTGGTATTTCATTTTTAATGATTTCTTCTATCATATAAAATTTTTCTAGACTATATGTTGTTTGTGAAATCACTAATACTTTTTTTAGTTCTGACTTTTTAAGGCTTTCTAAAGCTTTTATGGTATCTTCTTCTTTTTCAATAACATATGTATTTTCTCCACAATAGCTAAGTGTTCCTATAATTTCTGGATGTTTTTTACTTCCTAAAAGAAACATATAATAACCTTTATTAGCATATTCTTCTGCAATTTGATGAATCTTTAATACTTTTGGACAAGTATAATCGATTAATTCTATATGTTTTTCTTGCGCTATTTTATATGTTTCTTTTGGTATGCCATGTGCTCGAATAATAGTCTTTCCTTTAGCATCTTTTATATCTTTAATAAATTGCATTCCTAAAGTCTCTAATTCTTCAATAACATTTTGATTATGTACAATTTCTCCTAATCCGTACACCATTTCTTTTTTTTCCAATTCTTTCTTTGCCCCATCTACTGCTCTTTTCACCCCATAACAAAAACCTGCTGTTTTTCCTAATATGATTTCCATATTTTTATCTCTCCTCATTTATATGATTCTTCACTAAAAAATTTTGTAAATACCCATCTTCTTATTTTACCATCTCTAAAATCTCTTCTTTTAACACTTCTACAATGTTTTCTTGTGGTACTTTTTTTATAATTTCCCCTTTTTTAAATAATAGGCCTTCTTTCACACCACCTGCTATACCAATATCTGCTTCCCTTGCTTCTCCTGGTCCATTTACAGCACATCCCATCACTGCAACTGTGATATCAGATTCTATCGTACTCAAAAACGCCTCTACTTCTTTAGCAATAGGGATTAAATCTATCTGTGTTCTCCCACAAGTAGGACAAGCTACTAATGTTGGTACTTTATGATATAAATTGCAATCTTTTAATATTTCTTTTGCTACTTTGATTTCTTTTACTGGGTCATCTGAAAGAGAAACTCTCATGGTATCTCCTATCCCATTTCTTAACATATATCCTAATCCAATACTAGATTTTACAGTTCCACTAAATTCTGTTCCACTTTCTGTAATTCCTAAATGTAGTGGACAATCAAACGCTTTAGATGCTTCCTCATAGCTTTCTATGCATAAGTCTAAATTAGATGCTTTTAAGGAAATTAGATAATCTTTAAAATCTAGCTTTTCTAATATTTCTATATGCCTTCTTGCACTTTCAACCATTGCCTTTGCTGTTGGTTTTCCGTATTTTTCTAATAAATCTTTTTCTAAAGAACCTGCATTGACACCAATTCTAATCGGAATATGATGTTCTTTACATTTGTCTACGACTGCTTTTACTTTTTCTTCACTTCCAATATTTCCAGGATTAATTCTGACTTTATCCACGCCTGCTTTTATAGCCTCTAATGCAATTTTATAATCAAAATGTATGTCTGCAACAATCGGATTATGAATTTGCTTTTTGATTTCTTTTATTGCTTTCGCATCTTCCATATCTAAAGCCGCTACTCTTATGATTTCACATCCTGCTTTTTCTAAATCTAATATTTGTTTTACAGTTGATTTCACATCTTTTGTTTTTGTATTACACATTGACTGGATAACAACTTTATTTTGTCCTCCAATTTGTACATTTCCTACCATGATTTTTCTTGTTTTTGTTCTCTCCATTTTTTATTTATTCCCTTCTTTTATTCTAATTACCTCATTAAAAAAGAAAACATGGATACTTCCAAGTTTTCTTAACTTCTTTTACTATGTATAAAAATACGTTCTTACTTAGAAGCTATATAATATCCAACGCCTCTTTTCGTTATCAAAATTTTTGGTGTTGATGTATCTTTTTCTATTTTTTCTCTGATTCTTCTTACTGTTACATCAACAGTTCTAATATCTCCATAATATTCATATCCCCAAACTTTTTCTAACAAGGTTTCTCTTGTAACCACTTGTCCTGGTTGAGATGCTAAAAATTTAATAACCTCAAACTCTCTTACAGTTAAATCTATAATTTCTCCTCTAATTTTCACTTCAAATTTATCTAAATCTAGCTCTAAGTCATTGACAATAATTTTATTGTCTTTCTTTTTTGTATTATCATTATCCATTCTAGATATTGAAAGATTTTCTACTTTTCTTAAATTGGCTTTCACTCTTGCAATCAATTCTCTTACACTAAATGGTTTTGTAATATAGTCATCTGCACCTAACTCTAATCCTAATATTTTGTCAATTTCACTATCTTTTGCTGTTAACATTAAAATCGGTACATTATATGAATTTTTTATTCTTTTACATACTGATAATCCATCCATTTTTGGAAGCATAATGTCTAATAAGATTAAATCAGGGTATTGTTCTAAAGCAATGTTTAATGCTGTTACACCATCACTTGCTTCAATAACATTATATCCTTCCTTTTTTAAATTATATACCAATATTTCTCTTATTGGTTGCTCATCATCAACAATTAAAATTGTTTTTTGATCTCTATCCATTTCTTCTTCCACAAAAACGCCGCCTTTCTTCCTTAGCTTTATTTTCATACTTATATTTATATCATACTTATTTCTATTATACAAGTAATTTCTCAAAAAATCTTTATCGGGGACATGCCAAAATGGACAAAAATTGGTCAAAAGGGACAGACCTGCTGGGAGGACTAGACATATATAATATAAAGTCATTCACGATTTTGTATAAGCTAAATTTTTCGTAGAACTTGCACAAAAAAATATGAGACTCTTTCATTAAAAATGAACATTCCTCATATTTTTTTGGCAGTTTCTAACCTCAAATTTAGATACGCAAAATCGACTCATTTTTTATATTATATATGTCTAGTCCTCCCAGCAGGTCTGTCCCTTTTGACCAATTTTTGTCCATTTTGGCATGTCCCGTATTGACATTAAGAGCATTTAGGCATATACTAAAGTCGTAAAATTTTAATAAAAGGAGGCAATTTGAGAATGGATAACATGATAGAAATTAGATGGCATGGTAGAGGTGGCCAAGGTGCCAAAACAGCATCTTTATTATTAGCTGACGCAGCTTTTAATACAGGTAAATATATTCAAGGATTTCCTGAATATGGTCCTGAAAGAATGGGTGCCCCTATTACGGCTTATAACAGAATTAGTCAAACACCTATCACAATTCATAGTAATATTTATGAACCTGACTATGTGGTAGTTGTCGATGACACCCTTTTAGAGTCAGTAGCTGTTACTTCTGGTCTAAAAGAAACAGGTGCAATTGTTATTAACACAACAAAGTCTGATGAATATCTAAAAAAAGCATTAAAAGGATATTCTGGTGAAATTTATACAATTGATGCTAGAAAAGTTTCAGAAGAAGCTTTAGGAAAGTATTTTCCAAATACCCCTATGTTGGCTGCAATTGTAAAAGTAAGTAAGATTATGACTGATGATGAATTATTAGAAGATATGAAAGGTTCTTTTAAACATAAATTTGCTAAAAAACCTGAGGTAATAGATGGAAATATGAAAGCTTTAGAAATGGCTTTAAAAGAAGTTAAAAAAATTCAATAAGGAGGATTTAATGATGACAGATATAAATGCGAATACCCCTATGGAGAAATTAACTCCTGGTGGTGATATTTATACAGCTGGAAATGCAAAAGAATTTAAAACAGGCGACTGGAGAAGTTCTTATCCTGTATTTTTATCTGACAAATGTAAACAATGTGGGCTATGCTTCCCTGTTTGTCCTGAAGATGCTATTCCAGTAGGAAAAGAAGATTTAAAAAGAAAAGATTTCAATTATGATTACTGTAAAGGTTGTGGTGTTTGTGCCAAAGTATGCCCTTTCGGTGCTATTGAAATGAGAGAGGAGGGAGCTCAATAATATGAGTATTAGAGAAAGATTAAGTGGTAATGAAGCAGCCTCAACTGCTATGAAACAAATCAATCCAGATGTTGTCGCAGCCTTCCCTATTACACCTTCAACAGAAATCCCACAATACTTTTCAACATTTGTTGATAATGGGCTTGTTGATACAGAATTTGTTGCTGTTGAAAGTGAACATAGTGCTATGAGTGCTTGTATTGGGGCAGAAGCTGCTGGATCAAGAGCAATGACAGCTACTTCTGCAAATGGATTGTCTTTAATGTGGGAAATGATATATATCGCTTCTAGTTTACGTTTACCAATTGTTATGTCTTTGGTAAACAGAGCTGTATCAGGACCTTTAAACATTCACAATGACCATTCAGATGCTATGGGTGCTAGAGATGCTGGTTGGATTATGTTATTTTCAGAAAACAACCAAGAAGCTTATGATAACCTTTTAATGGCACATAAAATCGCAGAAAACAAAAATGTTATGCTTCCATTAATGGTATGTCAAGATGGATTTATTACTTCTCATTCTATTGAAAATATAGAATTACTTGAAGATGATAAAGTAAAAGAATTTGTTGGAACATATAAACCAGACCATTATTTATTAAATAAAAACGAGCCAATTGCAGTTGGTCCATTAGATTTGCAAGCTTATCTATTTGAACATAAAGCTACACAAGCAGAAGCTATGAAAAATGCAAAACAAGTTATTTTAGATGTTGCAAAAGATTTTGAAAAAATGACTGGTAGAAAATACAGTCTTTTTGAAGAATATAAATTAGATGATGCAGAAATTGCTATTGTTTGTATGAACTCTACTGCTGGTACAACAAAATTTGTTGTTGATAAATTAAGAAATCAAGGTATAAAAGCAGGTTTATTAAAACTTCGTGTATTTAGGCCATTCCCAGTAGATGAAATTGCAAATGCTTTATCACATTTAAAAGCAATTGCCATATTAGACAAAGCTGATTCTTTAAATGCTGCTGGTGGTGCTTTATTTGAAGATGTAACATCTGCTATGTATGTAAACAATATTCATGTACCTGCCGTGAACTATGTGTATGGTATTGGTGGTAGAGATACAAAAGCTGATGATATAGAAAGTGTTTATACAGATTTATCAGAAGTTGTAAAAACAGGTAAAATAGATAATCCTTATCGTTATTTAGGATTAAGAAAGGAAGGTGACAAATAATGCCTTATAATTTAAAAGAAATCGTTGCAAATAAACCTTCAAGATTTACTTCAGGTCATAGAATGTGTGCTGGTTGTGGTGCTCCTCCTGTTGCAAGACATATTATGAGAGCTTTAAAACCAGAAGACCATGCTGTTGTTGCTACTGCAACTGGTTGTATGGAAGTTTCTACTTTTATATATCCCTATACTGCTTGGACAGATTCTTTCATTCATACTGCATTTGAATGTGCTGGTGCTACTCTTGCAGGAGCAGAAGCTGCTTATGTTTCTATGAAAAAACAAGGAAAACTACCTGCTGATGGTGATACAAAATTCATTGCTTTTGGTGGAGATGGTGGAACTTATGATATAGGATTACAATCTTTATCAGGTGCTATGGAAAGAGGACATGATATGGTTTATGTATGTTATGATAATGGTGCATACATGAATACAGGTATTCAACGTTCTTCTGCAACACCAAAATATGCAGACACAACTACTTCGCCTGCTGGAACCGTTATTCCAGGAAAAACACAATGTAGAAAAGATTTAAGTAAAATCATGGTTGGACATCACATTCCTTATGTTGGTCAAACCATTGCTTACATGAATTTCAAAGATTTATATGAAAAAGCTGAAAAAGCCATATATACTGAAGGACCAGCATTTTTAAATGTATTAGCACCATGTCCTAGAGGTTGGGGATATCCAACAGAAGATTTAATGAAAATTAATAAACTTGCTGTTGAAACATGCTATTGGCCTTTATATGAAGTTGTTGATGGTGTATATCATATTTCATATAAACCTGCCAAAAAATTACCAATTGAAGAATTCTTAAAACCACAAAAAAGATTTAGACATATGTTCAAACCTGGTAATGAGTGGATGATAGAAGATTTCCAAAGAATTGTTGATGAAAGATGGCAAGAATTATTAGATTTAGAAGAAATCACAAATAGAAACAAATAAAACAAAAAGGGATTTTGGGGACGGACTCAAAATTCCCTTTTTTCTATTCTGATAATCCCCCACTTTTTTAATCTCTGCTTTCTATTACCATTAAGATTCCCTTTCTTATTTCGATATGTGCTATATCATCTACAATTTCATTACTAATGCCTAAACTTGTTCCAATTGATAAGCTATAATCATCTAGAGGATATTTAAATCCTGTTAAAGTAATTCCTTCCACTACACTTGTCAAAGGAATTAAGGATATGTATTTACCATAAGTTTCTTCCTTTTTTATTGCAGTAAGTGTATCTATTAAATAAATTCGATTATATTCATCTATCATTTGACAAGGAATCTTAGCTTCTAAAGCATCTTTTAATATGTGAATATTGGCAATTGCATGATCCATTCTTTTCCCCAATGCCCCTATCATTGTAATCTTAGAACTTTTTAATTGAATTGCTAGCTTTAAAGCGATATCTGTATCTGTATTATCTTTTTCAGCATTGTACTTGTGGAAAACGATTTGCGATTGCTTTTTATAAAACGCTAAAATTTGAGGAGAAACAGAATCAAAGTCTCCCACTATATGATTTGGTATAATTTTTAATTGATGTAATGACTCTAATCCTTTATCTACAGCAACAATGTTTTGTTTTGTATTTTTCTTTACAACTTTTTTTAATATTTCTATACAAATTTCTCCTCCTGCAACTATTAACGTTTCCATATTTCATTTCTCCTTTTTTATATAACCTTCTTTTTTTAATTGACTTATTCTATTCTTACCTATAGATAATATTTTAGTAATTTCAGAATTATTTAATTGACATTTTTCCTTTAGTTCAATAGCTATTTTTGCTATCAATTCCTTATCTCTTTTTATCTCTTTTAGCTCTTTTCCGTGTATATATTTTTTTAATATCTTTTCTGGGGAATTTGCTGATTTTAATAACAATTTTTTATAATATTTTTCATGAATTAAATTATATATTGATTGATAATCCTCCTGATTAAATAATAATTCTATTTCTTCTTTTGATTTTCGATGGTATAGATAGTCATTATATGAAGAAAAACTATATTCACATAATCGTTGACTGATTCCTGCTTCAATTGGGTTAAAATGGATATATGCAAGAACATTATATAAGTATATTCT
Source organism: uncultured Clostridia bacterium (assembly GCA_944390535.1). Lineage (GTDB taxonomy): Bacteria > Bacillota > Clostridia > TANB77 > CAG-508 > CAG-269. Next base: position 10,134 of record CALXQV010000051.1, read on the forward strand.
ATTAAGAATTGGCTTACTTTTGAATCTATCCCTGTATACATAACCTACTCTTTCATGTTCATTATTATAAAATTTTGCATATTTCGTATTAACAATTTGCATCAATCTTGAAATATTGTTTACTTTTTTATTATATATTAATAAATGTACATGATTATCCATTATTACATAAGCCAAAATTTTTATATCATATTTGTCCTTTTCTTCTGTTAAATACTTTAGATACGTATTTTTTTCCATATTCGTATCAAATATATTTAATTTATTTATCCCTTGTACTAAGACATGATAATATGGGGATATATTTAATCTTCTTTCTCTTCTAGGTATCTCTTTTCCTCCTTTATTAACTAAAAAGGGAAAATTGAGTCCGTCCCCAAAATCCCCTTTTTTCTTATTCTTCTTCTGGTGCTTCTACTGGACAAACACCTGCACAAGTACCACAACTGATACAAGCAGCTTGGTCAATTACAAATTTGTCATCTCCTTGTGATATACATTGAACTGGACATTCCGCAGCACAAGCTCCACATGATATACATTTATCTGTTATTTTATATGCCATTCCTATTCACCTCCTTTAATTTCTTGTTTCTCTATTGTTTCTATGGTTTATTCTTCATTTATTGCTTCTTTTATCATTTTCTCACCAATTATTCTTCTCTCATGCCTTCTTCTTCTTTTTCTAATTTTTCCAATTCTTCTAATTCCTTTTGATGTGCTATCTCTTCTTCATCTAATTTTTCTTTTTCAGCATCTTTAATTACTTGGATATCTTTTACATCATATCTTCTATAAATATATGTATCTCCATCTTTGATTTTGACTCTTATTCTTTCTTTTAAGGTTTCAATAGAATCTACTTCTCCTTCTCCCTCTTCTGTTTTTACAATTGCACCAATATGTGGTAATTTTTTTAATTTCTCTTCATAAACATCATTTTCGTATTTCAGACAACACATTAATCTTCCACAATTTCCAGATATTTTCGAAGGATTTAAAGAAATATTTTGTTCTTTTGCCATTTTTATAGATACTGCTTCAAAATCATTTAAAAATGTGCAACAACATAGTTCTCTTCCACATACACCATTTCCACCAATTTTTCTAACTTCATCTCTAACACCAATTTGTCTTAATTCGATTCTTGTTTTATATATAGCTGCTAAATCTTTTACCAATTCTCTAAAGTCAATTCTTCCGTCTGCTGTAAAATAGAATAAGATTTTACTATTATCAAATTTTACCTCTACATCTGTTAATGTCATTTCTAATTTATGTTCTTTTATTTTCTTTTTGCAAACTTCAAATGCCTTTTTTTCTAAGTCTCTACATTCTTCATAACGTCTATAATCTTTTCCATTTGCAATTCGGATAACAATTTTTAAAGGTTCTACAATTTTATCTTCTGGAACTGCTCTATTAGGAATCATGACTTCTCCAAATTCTTCTCCTTGTGCTGTTTCTACAATCACCTTATCTCCTTTTTTTAATCTCCATCTTTTTGGATTAAAGAAATAGATTTTTCCTAATTTTTTAAACCTTACCCCTACAATATCCTTCAATTTACTTCCTCCCACATATTCAATATCATGTTATCTATACTCATATCATAATTTGCATTTTGATTCAATCGTTTTTTAGTATTTTCTACTATCTCAATACAATTAATATATTTTATATTTCTCTTTGCTAGTTTTAATAAACTTATATTTATATAATCTAGTATATTGATAATTTCTTCTTTTGATTGATAGATATCTTCACTTAGTTTTAATATATCGATTATATTTTTTTTATCTAAATTGTCTAACAACATTTCAATCTTTTCATATTGTTCTTTTTTGTCTTTTAATATAATCGCTTTTCCTATACTGCCTTGAAAAGCTTCTAACATGTTTTGAGTCATATTTGTCATGTTATATGTCTGTTCCATATATTGTTTTATTTCTTTTGTTTCAATTGGTTGAAATGCTATTTTCATACATCTCGATTTTATCGTATTTAAAAAAGCATTTTCATTACTTCCTATTAATATGATTGTACTATACTCTGGCGGTTCTTCTAATGTTTTCAATAGACAGTTTTGTGCTTCTGTTGTCATTTTATCAGCATCATTAATGATATATACTTTTTTATCTGATATAATAGGCTTTTCTTGTATCTTTCTTTGCAAGTAGCGAATCTGTTCAATTTTTATACTGTTTCCATCTGGTTCTATATATAAAAAGTCTGGATGATTGTTTGATATAAATTCAATACAAGATTTACATTCATGACAACCTGTTTGGTGTTCATTTGTACATAATAACATTTGGGCAAAACGTTTCGCTATCATTTGTTTTCCGATACCTTCTATCCCTACAAACATATAGCTATGAGATGCTTTATTTTCCATTACGACTTTTTTTAATGCTTCTTTTATTTGCTCATTACCAATAATCTCATCAAACATCAATGATTTCGCTCCTTTTTCTTAACCGCTATTATTATATACTAAAACAACTGATTTTTCAATAAAAGATATCTATCTTCTTAAACAAATTTAATAATGAGCAAAAAAATAGAGACTTTTCATCTCCATTTTCTACTCTACATGTCCCCATTTATTTAATGGCCATATTCTTATCGCTACAACGCTTTCTATCTTTTCTAATGGTATACAACCAAATACTCTACAATCTGTGCTATGGGTTCTATTATCTCCCATTGCAAATACTGTATTTTCTGGAACAATAAAATCTGAAAAACCTGTTCCTTCTACATCTGTAACCAATCCACTTTGCAAATATGGTTCTTCTAATTCTTTTCCATTGATGTAAACCTTTCCTTCCTTAATTTCTACATGTTCTCCAGGAAGTCCTATCACTCTTTTTATATAACTATCTTTTCCAATTTCTAATACATATTTTACAAATTTACCAAATAGATTGGTTGGTTCATTTTCATATTGTGCTACTGGATTATTGATATCGATTTCTGAACTTGTATACGATTTTTTTGTTGGTGCTTCAAATGTGATAATTTCTCCTCTTTCTGGTAATGTTTTCGTTGTTCTTGACCATCGATTTAACCACAATCTTTGATCTTGTTCTAATGTTGGATACATAGAAACTTGTTGAACAATGGTTGGTGTTCCTATAAAATATCTAAATAATAATGCTAGCACAATTGCAATAATAATACAATAGACCCATTCTAATATTTCTTTTGTCTTTGGATTCAATTTTCTCTCTCCTTTATATTTTGAAATCTTATTTATTATACCCCATATTTTTGTATTTTTCAATCCAAACGATTATTTTATCAATTTTATCTTTTTATTCTTGTTACAGTTCAGTCTTAATTTTATTATATAGTATTTTGAAATACTGCGTAAGCGACCAAACGAACACATGTGAGTGCGATTGGAGCAACCCACGTTCATATTAGTTTTTCGTTGGAATTCTAATAACCACTTCTGTCCCTTGCCCTACTGTACTTTTTATATCAATACTTCCTCCATTTTTATCCAGTATTTCCTTTGCAATAGAAAGTCCTAGACCAGTTCCTCCCATTTCTCTTGTACGTGCTTTATCTACTCGATAAAATCTTTCAAAAATTCTAGATAAATCTTCCTCTGGTATTCCCATTCCATTATCAAAAACCTTTATATATGCATCATTATATACAAATCCTACATAAATTTTGATTTCTCCACCTTCTGGTGTATATTTTATACTGTTTGTTAAAATATTTAAAATCACTCTTTCAATATCATCTTTATCTGCATAAACTGGCGGAACATCTGCTGTCACAAAAGAATTTACTGTATGATGTTTCTTTTTGATTTCTATAGCCAATTTATCTTGACATTTTTTTACCAATTCCCCTAAGTCAAACGATACTTTTTTAACCCTATTTTTATTATTATCATATCTTGATAATGTTAGTAAATCTGTAACTAGTCTTGCCATTCTACGTGCTTCTGATGCAATCACATTTAAAAACTTGTCCTGTGTTTCTTTATCATATTCTCCCTCTAACAAAGTATCTGCATATCCCATAATTGAAGTGATTGGTGTTTTTAATTCATGTGACACATCTGCCACAAATTCTTTTTGCATGTTATCCAATTTTACATGTTCTGTTATATCTTGAATAACCGCTATTACACCATTTGGTCTATCTGTTTCATTTTTAAAAGGTGCGAAAAATACATTCATATATTTATCTTCTACTTGAATTCTTTGTTCTGTTGAAGTCCAATTTTCTAAATAAATAATTTTTTCCATGTTAATTCCTAATTTGAATTTTTCAAAAATATCATCAAATGTAATATCTTCTGGTCCAATACTTAAAAATTTTTTTGCCGCTGGATTAATTAAGATAATTTCTCCTTTCATATTAAATGCAATAATTCCATCTGTCATATGTAAAAGAATCGTTTCTATTTGATTTTTTTGTGTAGAAACCTCACTTAATTTTTCCTTTAGTTCTGTTGTCATAACTCCTAATACATTTTCTATATTCACCATGTCTTTTTTATTCTTATTTTTTTTCACTTCTTCTTTTTCATCATGGTTCATTTTATCTTTCTTCTTTTCTTCTTCTGTTATTTTCTCTGCACTTTTTATTAATTTATTAATTGGATATATAACAAATTTTGATAGAACCATCGCAATCAATATACCACTTATTAAAAATACGATTCCTGCTACAACTAATGCCGTAATATTGGTATTACGCATTTGTTCAATAAATTGTGCTAGCTCTCCTATATTTCCAATTTCTTGATTACTAAGACCAATTTCTAGACGATTAATGGATTGTATATAGACAATACCTAGTCCTGTAATGACAATAATACCTATTAAAAAAAATACAACAATTATCTTAAATTGAATACTTCTAATCATTCTTTTTCCTCTCATTTACTTTTCGTTTTTATTGTTTCTACAATTTGTGTATATATTTTATTCTCAACATCGTTTGTTGCAACTGTTAATGCTTTTTCCCCCATACGTTTACACTTGTCTTTATCAGCTACAATATTTTCTATGTTAGAATTTAGCTTTTCACCTGTCAATTCATTATCTAATATAATATCTGCTGCCCCTACATTTTGCAATACTTTTGCATTATATAATTGGTGATCATGACTAACATTAGGTAATGGTACTAGTATAGATGGTTTTCCTAAATTTGCAATTTCTGTAATTGTCATTGCGCCACTTCTTGCTACAATCACATCCACAATGTTCATGATTTCTTCCATATTATATATATATGGAAGAATTTTCATATTTTTTATGTGATTCATATTTTTATGCATATCTTCTAATTCTTCTTTTACGATATCATATTGTTTAGGTCCTGTTGCCCAAATCATTTGATAATTTTCATTCAATCCTTCTTTTATAATTTTCATGATTGCATGATTAATCTTTCTTGCACCTTGGCTCCCTCCAAAGATTAAGGCAATAGGTATTCCTTTTTTTAGCCCTATTTTCTCTATCTTTTCTTCTTTTTGTTCTTCTGTATATGGTTGTTTTTTTATTTTTACAGGTGTCCCCGTATATACAATATTTTTAGCGTGTTTTATTCTACTGATTGCATCTTCAAAAGATACCAATATCGTATCTGCTTTTTTTGCTAACATTTTTACCGCTTTTCCTGGAAAAGCATTACTTTCATGCAATACTGTTGGAATCTTTAGTCGATGTGCTGCTGATATGGTTGCTCCACAAATATATCCTCCTGTTCCTATCACAACATCTGGCTGAATCTCCTTCAATATTTTTCTCGCTTCTCCAAATCCTTTTAAGGTTTTTATCATTTTCTTTAAATTTTCTATTGATATTTTTTTACTTAAACCATATGCATCAATTGTTCTTAATTCATATCCTGCTCTTGGAACTAAATCATTTTCTAATCCCCTTGTTGTTCCAATAAAAATAATTTTAGAATCTTTTTGTTCTTCTTGTATTTTTTTTGCTATGGCTAATCCTGGATTAATATGCCCTGCTGTCCCTGCTGCTGCAATCACTACTTTCATTTTTTTCATTCCTTTCCTAATGAAAGATTTTGGAAACGGACTGATTTTCTTTTTGTATAACTTTTTATCAAACTTCAAATTTAATGAAAAAGGGAAAAATGAGTCCGTCCCCAAAATCCCTTTTTATTCTTTTTTAGCTCCTGCTTTTGAAATGTTTAAGAGGATTCCCATTTCACAGAGTAATATAAATAAAGATGTTCCTCCATAACTAAAAAATGGTAATGGCATTCCTGTTGCTGGCATTGATGAAGTAACAACCGCAATATTGATAATTACTTGAATTGCAATTTGTGCTGTAATTCCAATGGCAATTAAACTTCCAAACATATCTGGAGATTTCATAGCAATTAGAATTCCTCTCCATATAAATATTCCAAATAATATGATAACAATCGCACAGCCGATAAATCCTAATTCTTCACCTAATATTGAAAAAATAAAATCATTGTGTGGCTCTGGAATATACAAATATTTTTGCTTACTTTCTCCTAGTCCTGCTCCAAATAATCCCCCTGATCCAATAGCATATAAACTTTGGATTACTTGCCAACCATCTCCTGTTGGATCACTCCAAGGATTTAAAAAAGTGATAACTCTTTGCAATCTATATGGCTCTAAAAGAATTAATGCAATAATTCCTGGTACACCAACTACCAATCCTGAAGCAAGAAAATGCCAAAATTTACATCCTGCAATTATCATCATGATAGCTACAATTCCAATGATAACAATTGATGCGCTAAAATGTGGTTGTATCAACAACAATAGAATAATTGGTGCTATCATGACAATATGTTTTATAAATCCTTTTCCATATGTATTTAATTCGTCTCTATTTTTTACTAATATTCCTGCATAAAATAATATCACTAATAATTTTACAATTTCAGATGGTTGAAATGAAAGTGATTCTGTAAAATATATCCACCTTTTTGCACCGTTGACTTCTCTACCAACAAGTAGTACAGCTAATAACAATAGAAAAGCAATAATGTATGCTAATTTAGCATATTTTTGATAAAATCGATAATCAATATTAGAAATTACCCACATCATAAATAAGCCTGCTACTGCAAAGATTGCTTGCCTAAAAAAATATGCATAGCTATTTCCACTTTCAGAAAGTGCAGATGGTGAACTTGCTGAAAGTACCATAATGAGTCCTATTGATAACAATAATAATATCGTTATCAATAATGTAAAATCTATTGGGTTTTTTAGAAAGCTTGAAAAACTCTTACCTTTCTTTTTTGCCATTCCTTTTATCATTCCTTTCCTAAGAAAAAACATATATAAATTCACATTTATGCATAGAAATCTTCGATTTCGTTATGCATGCTTTTTTCTCATATTATCTTTAGTCCAATCATACATAATACGAATGTTACTACACTAAATATGACCACCACTTTGTTTTCTTTCCATCCAGATAATTCAAAATGATGATGTAGTGGTGCCATTTTGAAAAATCGTTTTCCTGTCTTTTTAAAATAAACTACTTGTATCATAACTGATATTGTTTCTAATACTGGTATTAATGCAATAACCAATAATAATAATGGCATCTCTAAATATAATGCTAATCCTGATATAACGCCCCCTAGCATAAGAGATCCAGTGTCTCCCATAAACACTCTAGCTGGATGAATATTAAACATTAAAAATCCTAGAACTGCACCTATTACTATACTTGCAAATATAGATACTTCATATAATTGTAAACGAATCCCTATAATTGCTAGACAAGTAATAATAATCGCACAAACACTAGAAGATAAGCCATCAATTCCATCTGTTAGATTCACAGCATTTGTAGCACCTAATATGACAATAATGGCAAATGGTATATATACAAACACAGGCATATCAATATATGTTTTTATGATTGGTATATATGTTTGTGTTTCGATTTTTAATCCATATACTAAATATACAACATAGGCTACTGAAATGATAAGCAGTCCTATCATTTTATAACTTGGTTTTAGTCCTTCTGTATTTTTTAATACTAATTTTTTAAAATCATCAATGAAACCAATTAAACCAAATCCAATTGTCAATAATAATATTGGTAATAATTTATTGGCTAGTTCTTTTTCTCCATTTACTAATAAATATCCATAAGTTCCCATCACTATCAAAATCATGGTTATAATGATAATGATGCCTCCCATTGTTGGCGTTCCTTGTTTTTTTAAATGTGATTGTGGCCCATCATCTCTTTCGATCTGCCCTACTTTTCTCTTTTTCAATATTGGTATGATGATAAATCCCATGATAATCGATACAACAAATGCGATTATCAACGCTTTTGCCTCAAATATCAATTTAATCCGACCTTTCTTTTGTTTTATTTTTTCTTTCTTTTTGTTTGTTCTTCCAATTCGTCTATGATTTCTCTAACAATCATTCTTTCATCAAATGGATATTTTTCTCCATTAATTTCTTGATATGGTTCATGTCCCTTTCCTGCTAAAATAACAATATCACGTTTTGTCGCCATTTTGATTGCTTCTTTTATCGCTTCTGTTCTATCCACAATTGTTACATATTTTCCATTTGTTTTTTTCATTCCCTCTTCTATTTGCTCTACTATCTTTTGAGGCTCTTCTGTCCTTGGATTATCAGACGTAATAATAGTAAAATCCGCAATTCTTCCTGATATTTCTCCCATAATTGGTCTTTTACCAGCATCTCTATCTCCTCCACAACCAAAGACAGATATGACTTTTCCTCTTGTATAACTTTTGGTTGCTTGCAAAATATTTTCTAAACTTTCTGGAGAATGTGCATAATCGATCATAATTGGGATTTCTCTTTTATTATCTACCAATTCAGATCTTCCTGGCACTCTGACTTCTGATAATGCTTCTTTTATGTGTTCAGGTGCAATTCCAAATTTTTGTGCAACGCAAATCGCTGCTAATGAATTATATACACTAAACCTTCCAGGTATTCCTGTTTTTACTCTTTCATTTTTATCTTTTAATTTTACTTTAAAATCTACATATGAATTTGTAATCGTTATATCTTTGGCTAATAAATTCGCATAATTGTCAATTCCATAGGTTGTAATATTACTATCTGGAAATAGTCTTGGCATTTTTGCTCCATATAAATCGTCTGCATTTGTAATTCCTGTTTTACACATTTTAAATAGCTTTAATTTTGATTGGAAGTAATCTTCCATATCTGGATGTTCTTTTGGACTAATATGATCTTCTGAAAAGTTTGTAAATACAACAATATCAAAATCACATCCTTGTACTCTATTTAATTTTAAACTTTGTGATGACACTTCCATAACAACAACTTCTACCCCTTGTTTTACCATTTCGGCAAATATCTGTTGTAATTCTAAACTTTCTGGTGTTGTTCTATCACTATCTTTTACTTTTTTCCCATTCACATATGTTGCAATTGTTCCCACTAATCCTACTTTTTTTCCTGCTTTTTCAAATATTTCTTTTATCATAAATGTTGTGGTTGTTTTTCCTTTTGTTCCTGTAACACCTATTAATTTGAATTTTTTTGATGGATGACCATAAAAATTATCTGATACAACAGCTAGCCCTTCTCTTGTGTCTTTTACCATAACCACTACTATGTTCTTTGGTATATTGATTCCTTTTAAATTACATCCCTCTTGTATCATGATGGCTACTGCACCATTTTCTATGGCGTTTTCCACATATTGGTGCCCATCTGTTGAAAACCCTTGTATTGCAACAAATAAATATCCATTTTTTACATTTTTTGAATTGCTTTCAATTCCAGATATTTCAACACTTAGGTCTCCTCTTACTTTTAAATTTTCTAATCCTACTAATAATTGTTTTATTTCCATTTTTTTCAATCCTTTCGATTATGAATACTTAAATTTTGCAAATTATTCCATTTAATCCTTCATATTATATAACGAAAATGATTTTTTGTATAGAGTTTTTATGTTTTTTTAATATTCTACAATTACTTTACTTTGTTCATTTACCGTTATACCTGAACTTGGAATTTGGTTTTTTACATAGGTGGTTTCCATATCTACTTCTTCATTTTCTAGATACATTTCTAGATTGTTTTCTTTTAACATCTGTTTTGCTTCTTCTAAGGTTTTTCCCATAACATCTGGTACTTGTATTTGATTGATTATTTCTTCTTCCTCTTCTTCTAATATTTCTTTATTTACTTCTAAGTATGGTAATATTTCGCTAAATATCTGTCCCCCTACAGGTGCTGCCACACCACCTCCTTGGTGTATTTAGTCGCCACACCTTTATTTATATTAAAAATTGTCATCTAAAAGAAAATCTATCAAATTTACATGTTTAATTCCATTCACTTCATATGTTAATTTATCTAATGTGATAACATACTTTGGGTAATTATCATTGATAACATTATAAGCCCCAAACTCTCTATTTTTTGTATCTTCATTTGGTATACTAAATGCTACTTGTACATATATTTTTTTATCTGATTTTGTAGCAACAAAGTCTATTTCTCCCTTTTTCGTTTTTCCCGTATATACATCATATCCTTTTATTAACAATTCGTTATAAACAATGTTCTCTATAGCATAAGATTTATCCATTTCTGTTTTATTATTTTTGATTTGAGCTATTCCTAAATCTGTTACATAATATTTATTTAAGGTTTTTAAAACAGCTCTTCCATGTACATCATATCTATAAACTTTTCTAATTAATAAAGCTTTGCAAAGTGCATCTAAATAAGAATATATCGTCAATGTCGATACATCTCTTCCTTCATTTTTTAAAAAGTTTATAATATTCTCTGCTGAAAATTCTCTACCAATTGTATCTATGATATATTGTAAAATCAAATTAAATAAAGCTGTATCTCTAATTTTTAATCTTTCTACTACATCTCTTAATATTATTGAATCAAATACTCCATATAAGTAATTTTTTATTGCTTCTT
>CALXQV010000052.1 GCA_944390535.1 uncultured Clostridia bacterium
ATGTCAATACCTACTATGATATCACCGATTGCCAAGTTAATTCCTCCATTTATTAGTATATTTTTTCTAAGTGTATATATATTACATTTTAAAAAAAATGTCAATAGTAATTGTAATATTTTTGTAATATTTTTGCAACAATGTTGTAACACTTAAAAAATGCTTTTTCTCTGTTATATTTTATGTTCTAATCTCATTTTTATAGAATTTTCGCATTTAAATAAGAGTCAATCTTAACATATTTTATTTGCTCAAATTTTCTTCTTGATTTTAAGACAAACTCTTATTTATTTTATAATATGTTTTATATAAACACTCTACTCTTTTAAGACATTCCTTATAAATAACAAAGTTAAGCTTCTTTTTTATCTTTTTCTTTTTTTACTGTCTTTTCTTTTATTATATTTGACCATTTTTCTACATAATATCTTCTAATGGTTCCTAAATTCATAAACATTCTCCAAACAAATACGACAATAGCTGCTAAATATATATCAACATTTAACTTTTGCCCTAATATTGTTAACAATATTGCCAATATGGCATTTCCAAAAAAACCAGAAATAAATATTTTCAAATCAAAATTTTTATTAATAACTGATGCGATTCCTCCAAAAACAGAATCCAATGCTGCAATAATAGCAATTGCTAAATAGCTTGAATATGTATAAGAAATGATTGGTGCATTTAAACCTAATATTGCTCCTAAAATGCATCCTATTAAAATTGCAATAAATATCATTTTCTTTCCTCCCTACTTTATATATTTTGTTTCAATCTCTCCATTATATCTTCCTATGGTTATATCTTTATCTTTTTCAATGGTTACAGTATGTCCTAGTGTTTGCAATTCTTCTACTTTTCCACCTGTTCCTGTTACTGCACTTTCCATATGAGATTGATTTCCTATTACTTTTATAACATAAGGTTCTAATATTCTCTGCCCATTTACTTTTATAAAAGAGCCTGCTGATATATATACAATATCTGTTGTATTGACAATTCTTTCGTCATTAATAGATATTGCTTCTGCTCCTGCAAATTTTAATGCATTTACCATAACCAATAAATCATCTGATGTAATTGTTGCCATATCTTTTCCACTTTTTAAAGTAATAATAATTCCTTCTCCATGTACATCTGTTAGACCTAACAATGTATTCGTTTGTTCTAATTCTTCTTGTACTAGTTGGCTTGCTTCATTATTAGATTGTTCATCATTTTTGTATTCTTCAATCCTTCCTGTAACCTCTTGGTATTGTGCATCAATTTCTTCATATCTTGTTTTCCAATTTGCTAATTCTGTTTTTAATTCTGCTTCTTGCATATCTTCAATTGCTGTGATATCTGTCTCATTTACTACTTTAAATTGCATCATCATAACTGTTACTAATGCAAAACAGGCAATTCCTATTGTAATCGTCATAGCAATTTTACCTTTTTTCATGTTTTCTCTCATTCCTTTCTCATGAACTTTAGGGACAGTCCTTAAAGTTCATCCCTCTATGAATTTTAGAAATACTCTCTATAAATTTTAAAAATACTCTCTATGAACTTTAAGGACTGTCCCTAAAGTTCATTCTATATTTTGTAAATATTCAAAATTAATAACACCAGAATATTTTGGAATGGTAACCGTATTTGACCTTTCCAAATTAACACCTACTCCTTGTCCTTTCATTAATTCTAAATATCCACCTACTCTTTCCAATCCTGCTAAATATTCAGGAAGTCCAATTGCTTTGATTATAAATGGTGCTCCTATTCGTTCTCCATTAATATCAATTGTATTTCCCCTACAAGAAATGGCAGTTGTTAATACCCACCTTTGGTCATTAATAGATATTGCTTCTGCTCCTGCGTTAATTAATTCATTGACAACACTTAACACATCTAAATCGTGTACGACTAGTTGACTTGGATTTAATGTAGATGTAGAAATTCCTTTTCCGTCTGTTAATGTAATGATTACCCCTGGTCCTGTTACTTCTGTCATTCCTGTTAATTTATTTCCTTCTGTAATTTGTTGTTGTGCTTGTTCTAATTCTGAATTATTTTGTGTTGCTTCTTGTCTTTGCTTTTCCAATTCTTTTTCTGCATCTTCTAATTCTGCAAATCGATTATCATATCGTTCTTTATATCGTAATATTTCATCTCTTAATTGATTGGCTTCTTGGTTCTGCCCCATTGTAGAATTTGTGTTTTGAATAGTTTTTACTTGCACAACAATTCCTAATGTTAATGCAAAACACATAAATCCTAAAATGATACTAATTAGCTTTTTATTTGGCATATTTTCACCTCTTCTATCTATATATCTTTTACATTTTCTCTAAAATATACTTTGAAGTTACTGTTTAAATCTCCATTTGCAAAAATTTCTCCCGCTACATCTTTCTCTTTTTCCAATATTGCTTTCACATATAACATTTTATTACTTAGATTTGCTCCATCTCCTATATAAATTGTTTTTTTCTCTTCTTGCATATATATACTATAATCACTTTTATTACTGATGTCAATACTTGTGACTTTGTCTAATACTTCTGCATCTTTCATTACATTCATGATTTTTAATACTGTTTCTAATGATACTAAATCTTCTTCTTGAATTCTATTTCCTACTGTAATATTTTCCTCAGCTGTTTGTATTCCATATATAATTGGTAAATTTAATTCGTTTTGTGCAATTTCTAATATATATCCTTGCGTGTTTATATATGCAAATTCACCTAAAACAGGTATACAAAAATCTGGTTCTCTTTCTGTAATTTCAAATTGTACTTTATTAGGTAGTACTCTTTTTATCTTTACATCTTCTATATAGGCATTTTGTTTAATTTGATTACTTACTTTTGTTGCTATAAATCGAAATATATTTTCATTTGTCTGAATTCCTGACAAACTAATTACTGTTTCGCTAGAAACCCTATTATTATTTAATACTTCTATATTCGCTATATTAAAGATTGGAGAACAAGTTGCAAATACAATTGCTCCTACAAAAATTCCTAAGAATATAACTGCTTTTCCAATTCTTTTTATTCTTTTTATCAATCGATTTCTCTTTCTTTGTTGTTGAATGAATTCTTTTTTCTTTTGCTCCTCTTGTTTAATTTTATTTTTATTTGTCATCCCGATAACTGTTTCTGTATCAAAATCAAATGTTTCGTCAAATGTTTCTTTATTTCTTTGCTCTATTCTTTTTTCTCTTTCCTTTGCTTTTTTTCTTTTCATGATATCATCAATTGTTTCTTCCTGTTCTTGTCCATTATTGAAATAATATAAATTGACTTCTTGTTCATTTTTTACTTTTTGCTTTTTTGACAATTTGATACCTCCTTTTTCCCTTGTATAAATTCAGGGCATGATTTCCTTTTCTTTGTTGATTTCCTTCATGCCCTGTTTCCTTTACTCTTTATAATCTATATGTCTTATGATATTTCCTTGGATATTTTGTATTTTATTTTCAAAATTGTCATATCCTCTTAAAATATATTCTATATTTTCCACTTTTGATTCTCCTTTTGTGGATAATGCTGCCATAACCAATGCCGCACCCCCTCTTAAGTCTGTTGCCTTAACATTGGCATTATATAATCTTCTAACACCTTTTATAATCGCAGTTCTACCTTCTATTGTGATTTTTGCTCCCATGCGAATTAATTCTTGTGTGTATTTATATCTATTTTCGAATATATTTTCTACAATTACAGAAGTTCCTTTTGCAATTGTTAAAGCTGTTGCAAATATAGATTGCATATCTGTTGGAAATCCAGGATATGGCATTGTTTTGATGTCTGTTGCTTTTAATCGTTTTGGTGCATTGATTTCTAAGGTATTTGCTTGAACATCAATCTTGCATCCACATTCTTCTAATTTATTGACAATTGGTACAATATGTGTATGATTTATATTTTCCAAAATCAAATTTCCATTTGTCATTGCTGCCATACATAGAAATGTTCCTGTTTCAATTCTATCTGGCATAATGTTATAACTTACATCTTTTAACTTTTTGACACCTACAACTTCAATTTTATTAGAACCTGCTCCCTTTACTTTTGCTCCCATTTTATTTAAGAAATTTTGTAAGTCAATAATTTCTGGCTCTCTTGCAGCATTTGTAATAATGGTGGTTCCTTCTCCTAAACAGCTTGCCAATATCGCATTTTCAGTTGCTCCTACACTTGGAAATTCAAAATCGATTTTTTCCCCATTTATTTTATCACAACTGCATGCTATTTTTCCATAGTTTTTATCAATATTTATTCCTAATTTTTCAAATGCTTTTAAATGTAAATCTATTGGTCTTGTTCCAATATCACATCCACCTGGATAAGATAATGTACATTTCCTATACTTTCCTAATAAACTTCCCGCAAAAATAACAGAAGAACGCATTTGTCTCATTAAGTCTTCTGGAATTTCATATTTATGGATATCTTTTGTATTAATAATGACTTTATTCTTCTTTTTGGTTACTTTTCCTCCTATTTTCTTTAAAATTTCAAACATCATTTGTGTATCATGTATATTGGGTACATTATATAAAGTCGTTTCTCCACCATTTAATATGGTTGCTGCTATAATTGGTAAACTAGAATTTTTGGAACCAGATATTTTTACTATTCCCTCTAGCTTATTCCCTCCTTGTATTATGTAGCTAGACATGTTTTCTCCTCCTTTTATGTTTTTGTTATATTTTATGTTTTCTTTACATAAAAGGTGTACCTATAAAAAATAAAAGTTCTAAAATTTCAATATTCTACTGAAATTTTAGAACTTTATTAAACAAATAGACTTTTATTTTTATTTTATATATAAACTTTAAATGATACAGGTTTCTATCCTTCACTAGAATTTAGTTTTCTTATCTCTTTAGCATTTTTATCAGATATAACTTTTTTACTTGTTTCTTTTTCTAACTGTTCTTTTGCTATTCTTGCAATATTTCCTCCCTTTTTTACTGAATCTTCTGCCTCTTTAAAACCTTTCTGATTTTTACTTTTTGATATTTCAGTAGAAGATGTTTCTGCAAGCATATTTAAAACAAGCTCCATATTTGTCATATTGTCACGTAAATTTTCTTTCTTTAATCCTTTTAAATTTTTATACTCTTTAACAGAATAACCAGTCCAAGTTTGTATTAAAATGTTTGTTAATATGGCAAAATCTTTCCCATCTTTTATTCCTTTTTCTTTTAATTCATCCGTAAATTCTTTTCTTATGTCAATAGTTTTTAATCTTTGATTTATCCATTCTTCTGAATATCCTTTTTTTCTGTATATATCTAATGCTCTATTTATTGCTATTTCTGGGTCATATGCTTCATCTATTCTTTCTTTTCCTACTTCTGCCAACCATAGTTTAAAAGGCTCGACTTTTTTAGATGGTATTGATTGTATGAGTCTTAAAATTTGCTCGGTTGTCATTACATCTGTATCTCGCAACTTTCCATCAAATGCTTTCATTTTCAACTGGTTAGTATCACTAACCAGTTCACTACCTTCTTCATTCAGCTTATTTTTCATCCATTTCCAATAATTTCTTGCTTTTTGATATTCACTATCTGTCAAAACAGCAACAACATCTACTACTGAAAAATACCATTTTTCTTGTTCATCATTCCATTTTGCTCTAATCTTTTTTATCTTCAAATAATTTTAATTCACTATTTTGTTCCATTGCTACCTCTTTTCATTCAGTTATTCAAATTTTTTGAACAACCAAAAATATATTTTATTTGGTCTACTTATATCACAATTTTAAAATTTTTTCAATATTTTTATGAAAATTTGTTCGTACATTTTGTCTGCATTTTTTTGTATTATATCAGAAATAATGTATGTATTTTTAAATTGATTTGTCAAAACACTACCAAAAAGCAAGTACTGTTTCTTTTTTATGCGTACTTGCTTTATTTTTATCACTCAACTTCCTTCTATATTATACGTTTCATTAATTCTTTTGCTTTTCCAATCCTTCTTTTGTTAAATAGTTAGTTCTTTTATTTGTTACTACATTTTCTAATCTCCTAATAAAAATTTTGCATGTTCTTTATAATTTTCTATCCTCATATTTATTTCCTCTAAATCTACATATGTTCTGTCATCATACCATGCAGAATATCCATTTTTTACCCATTCTTTCATTTCTTTATATCTTGGATGTTTTTAATCTGCTAATATATCTAGCAACTCTTCATACCCCCATGTCCCTCCACAGTCTTCTGGTAAGTTAGCCATTTTAGCTTTAGTGCAAACAGGATTTACCAGTTTTATATCTTTTTCTAACACTTTTTCTATTTTTATATCATGAATCCAATTATCTCCAAAGTCATATGTATATTTCATTGTTTTATATTCTTCAAAATATTTATCAATTTTCTCTTTTGTCGAGTTTTTACTTTCATGCCAATAATCATTGTCTGGATTTGGTAGTTCTATAAATATTCCCTGTTCATGTAAAGTTGCTTCTATTTCAAAATCATACATATGATATCCACACCAATCAAATGCTAATTGTATAATTGCATTTAATTCATGAAATGTTATTCCTGATGGTATTTGTAATCTTCTCCATACTGGTGGATGTGTATTTCTTATACTTACTTTTATTTCATAATACTTATACTTTTTTTACCACTCATTTTATTAGTCCTTTTAATTTTTTTATTTTTAATTCATTTTGCTTGATAATATTATCATAATAATTCTCGATTTTCTTTAATCTATCTACTGATAACATACTTAAGGCTTTTTCATTTCCTTCTATTTCTTTTAAGAAATCTTGTTTTCCAAAAACTTTAGTATCGACTGTTATTTCATTATAAAATTTATTTGTCAACTCATGTGTTTTTGGTTTTATTATGCTTTTGGATTCTTCTATATGAATTTTTTGTTTTTTATAAAACTTTTTTAATAATTTTTTTATTTTAGTTATAAAATTTTCAGTATATTGAATCATTTTATTATTATTCATTAATATCTCTCCTGACTATTTAGTTTGGCTATTTCAGCTAGTTGTTCAGATATTATTTCTTGTTGTTTGAGAATTCTTGCTATTAGTGCTTGTTTTATTGCAGCTTGGCTGTCTAATGTCTTTTTTGTTATAATAGCTTCATTATCTGCAATCGTTTTTCCATTTTCTTCTACTCTTCTTTTTAATTGTTCTATCATTATATCTTCTAATTTTGTTTCCTCATGTTCTTTACTCTCTTCTGAGTGTTGAGACATCTGATCTTCTGAAAATTCTAATTCCTCTGCTTTACCTATTGTAATTTTGAGTTCTCCTTTTAAATATTTTCTTATTGTATCTTTAACCGTTTTATTACATATTAAAGCACTATTTTCTTTTAAATATCTTATACAAGTTTCTACATCCTGCTCTGTGGGTTTGACTTCTTTTCCATTTATTACAAGAATTGTTGAGGCTAAATATGCTTTTTTCTTAAATGGTGTTGTATATGCTCTGTACTCTTCTTTATACTTATAAAGTTCCTTAACTATTTCTGCTGGCAAATGCTGTTTTTTAGCAAATGTAATCAAATCTTCTATGCTAGTTGTTGATTTCATAACATATTCTTCTAGTGTCATTTCTCCTTTAGCAAGTTTTTTAGCTTTGTCAATTAATCCTAAATAATTCTTTCTTCTTTGCTTTTCATTTTTTTCTCTAATTTTCTCTTTTTCTTTTGCTATATCTTCTTTTGATTTTCCTTCTCTATTTATCCCCTCTATATTGAATCCTTCTTCGTTAAATCCTTCTCTATCATACCCCTCATCATTGAATCCATTTCTTTTATAACCATCTTTATCATATCCATTCGAATCAAATCCTTCTTCATCATATATCATCCCAGTTGCTTTATGAAGTCTTTTTCCGCCCAATTCTTTTTTCTTTCTGGAAAATCCCTGTTTAGTATATCCATTTGCATCATACATAGAGTGAGTTTCTTTATTTTTTCCATGCTTGTTCCAACCATTTATATCATACCCATGAATATCATAAAAAGAATTTGTACGAACATTAAATCCCTCTCTATTAAATCCGTCTTTGTTTAAGCCTTTTTCATTAAAACCATCTTTACCATATCCTCTGCAATCTACTTTTTCCTTAGTATCTCTATGTATCCCTTGGTTATCAAAACCTTTTTCATCAAATCCATTTTTATCATACCCATCTTTGTCAAAGAAGGTTTTTGTTTCTTTATTTTTTCCCAATCGATTCCAACCGTTTTTGTCATATCCATCCCTACCATATCCGATTAAAATCATATCCTTGTCTATCATACCCTTGTCTATCATATCCGTTATAATCGTATCCTTCAGCATCATACGGTTCTCCTGTCTCTTTGCTTATATATACAGCAGCACCTAAGCTATTATGAGTATAAATCCATTTTTCTCTATTCATCTACTTCCCCTTTCAAGATATATTTTTCAATCGCGTTAGCTACTCCATCTTGATGATTTGAAGTTGTTATATCATTTGCAAAACTTTTCACATAATCATTTGCATTTCCCATTGCTATCCCTAGACCTGCAAAATGTAACATCTCCACATCATTTTCTCCATCACCAATTGTCATAACCTCTTCTTGTTTTATATCATACTTTTGCATAACAAATTTTATGGCTTCTGATTTCTTAATCCCTTTTTTCACAATTTCTAAATACTCAGGAATACTACTGGTCATCTCATATTTTTCTAACAATTCTTCGGGAATTTGTTTTCTTTTTTCTATAATCACCTCTGGTTTATCAATAAAACATATTTTATAAATATAGTTCTGTTCTTTTGTAAAATCTAGTTCTTTAAAATTCACAACTTTTAAATGCATTCCTTTTAGATTTTTTTTGTTTTTTTGAACAACTTCTGGTATTTTTTCTACATATTGCATATCTCTAGCATATACCATAATTGGCAAACCTAATGTTTTTCCTAATTGAATTAATTCTTCTACTTCTTGTCCATCTAGATTTTTTGAATACAATGTTTCTTTCGTTGTATTTTCTATAATCATTCCTCCATTAAAACAAATCGTACATTGATTTTTTTTTCGTAAATCTAATGCATCAATATATTTTTCTAATCGATAAAATGATCTTCCACTTGAAATCATAACTTTAACACCTTTTTTTGATACTTGTTTAATCACTTCTATTGTTTTTTTGGTTAATTCTTTTTCATCTGTTACCAATGTTCCATCCAAATCTATTGCTACTAGTTTATACATTTTTCTTCTCCTTCTCTTATTTTTTTTAGAAAATATAGGCACTCTTGTAAACATTCGTAATGACAATCTAAAAAAGTTTCTTTTTCTTTTAGCTCTAGTATCGCTTCTAGATTTATCCATGCTACATTTTCAACTTCTTTTGGCTCTAATTTTAAGGTTGTTAGTTCTACTTCTTGTTTTGTATAGTATACATCTACAAAACAATCATATGCTTTTTTGGAAAATACCAATTCTACTTCATTTTCTTCTAACTCTAATCCTAATTCTTCTTCTGTTTCTCTTAAAACTGCTTTTACACTTTCTTCACCTGAAATAATATGTCCACCTGTTAACGCCCATTTACCATCTTTCTTTTTTGCTCTTTTCTGTATTAAAAATTCGTGTTTATGATTTTCGATACAGATAAGCACTATTTGTATATATTTTTCCTCTTGTATTTTGCTTCCAGTTGTGGATATTTCGCCAACCAACTTTCTGTTTTTATCTACTAAGTCTCTTTTTTCCATGTTTCCTCCAATTTTGTATTTTCTCTATTTTATCATGTAAAAAACATCCCTTCGTTATTTTTATCTACTTCCTACATCTATTTTAACTATCTTAATTCCCAGTATCTTATTCATCTACTAGTATTTTATTCGTTATTTCAGCAAAATTTTCTAAAGTTAATTTTTCTGCTCTTACATTTTCGTCTAAATGTAATTCTTTTAAAATTTGTATTCCTTCTTCCTTACTCATAAAAACTTTTGTATTTGTTAATGCATTTAATAATGTTTTTCTTCTTTGCATAAATGCACTTTTGATAATTTTAAACATCACACCTTTACTTTTTACTTCTACTGGTGGTTCTTTTCTTAATGTTAATTTGATAACTTTTGAGGTAACTTCTGGTTCTGGTATAAAAGAATCCCTTGATACTTCTAATACGCCTTCTGTTGTTGCATAATAATATACAGAATATGTAATAGCACCTGTTTCTTTATCTCCTGGAATAGCAATTAATCGATCTGCTACTTCTTTTTGTATCATTACAGTAATTGTTTCTAAATCTAGTCGTTCCTCTAGTAATTTCATAATAATTGGTGTTGTAATATAATATGGCAAATTTGCTACGATTTTAGCAGATTGAAAACCTCTTAATTCTTTTTCTTCTTTTATGATTTTGTTTAATCTAATTTGTAATACATCTCCATGAATAACTTCAAAATTATCATATAAAGAAAATCTATCTGTTAGGATATTTATCATTTTTTTATCTAATTCAATACAAATAACTTTTCCTGCCTTTTCTAATAATTCTTTTGTTAAAGTTCCTAGTCCAGGTCCAATTTCAATTACTAAATCTTGTTTGGATATATTGCTACTATCCACAATAGCATCTACTACATTTTGATTAATCAAAAAATTTTGTCCTAATGCTTTATTCGCTTTTATTTTGTATTTCTTCATAATAAATTGGGTATCTTCTAAAATATGACTCATCTTTTTATTTCCTTTCATTTTTTACATTATATATTATAGTGTAAATCTATGCATTTTTCAATATTTTACATGATTTTTGAGGATAAAATACGGTTTCACAGTCCAATATCTAATGGTAAAGTATATAGTATATTTAGAGTGGGTTTCGTGGGGACCGACACACTACATACTCTTATTAAATCAGCAACAGTCCCGTGGGCGCTGATTTGATTAGAGTATGTAAAGTGTTGGGATAACGAAAAATATACTATATACTTTACCATTAGATATTGGACTGTAATAGATCCTTCTGCATATTGTAAAATTTCTGTGTCTTTATTGCTTTTTATCTTTTTTTAAGATACAATATACTTGCAAATTTTAAACAAAAGAGGCGAAGCTATGGATACAAAGAAAAAAGATATAAAAAAGAAAAATGGAAATAAAAAACCATTAGCAAAAACAGATAAAAATAAGAGCAATAATGTCATTCGCTTAAATCGACAATTTAATTCTAAAAATTTTATTTATACACTAAAATTACGTAATATATTTATTGTCATTATCATTATTTTTATTTTGCTTTTAGGAAGACTTGGCTATTTACAATTTGTTGATGGTGCTTATTTAACTGAAATGGCTTATCAACAACAAGCCATTAATCAAATTCTTAGTCCTAAAAGAGGAAATATTTATGATTCTACTGGACAAGCATTAGCCATTAGTGCACAAGTAGATACCATAACAATTAATCCCAATAGAATTGTAGGAGATAATGATGAAGAAACAAAAACTTTAAAAGAAACTATTGCAAAAGGCCTTTCTGATATATTTGCGTTAGATTATAATGAAACGCTTGAAAAAGTGAACAGTCAATCACAAGTAGAAACAATCATCAAAAAAGTCGAACAAGATAAAGTAGATGAATTAAAAGCTTGGATGGAAGAAAACGATATATCTACTGGAATTAACATAGATGAAGATACCAAAAGATATTACCCATATGGTGATTTTGCCTCTAGTGTCATTGGGTTTTGCGGAAGTGATAACCAAGGCCTAAGTGGAATTGAATCTAAATGGGATTCCGTTTTAACTGGTACTCCTGGAAAAATTGTTAGTTCACAAGATAGTAGTCAAAAGGAAATTCCAAATGCAGAAGAAACATATATCTCTGCTGAAAACGGTAGTGATATCACACTTACCATTGATTTTAAAATACAAACTACAATCGAAAAATATTTAGAACAAGCTGTTGAAAAATATGAATGTGAAGATGGCGGAAATGTTATTGTCATGAACCCACAAACTGGTGATATATTAGGAATGGCTTGTTATCCAGACTATGACTTAAATTCACCTTATACACCAAATTCCACATTAGCAAAAACATATGATTCTT
>CALXQV010000053.1 GCA_944390535.1 uncultured Clostridia bacterium
AATGGAAAGCTACTTTAAGAAATTTAAGCATAAAAAAACTCTAAAATTTTAAGTAGCTTTTGATATGTAGTCTTTTAATTGAGATAAAGGGTATTTATACCTTAAATCTCCCACATAAAAGTAATCATGTTCATTAAAGAATAGATATAACTCATCTTTAATAATCACTCTATGTGGTTCTACATACGCCAAGTTTGTATGTTCTATAATCCTTAAACAACCTTCATATATCCTTATTTGTTCAAGTTTTATAGAGTTCAAACTACAAGCCCATTCAATTTTAGAGAGTAATTCTTCTCGCATTTTGTTTTTCTTTTTTACAATTCTAATCATACCACACCATCCCTCCCTTTTCAAGATAAAGGCGACAAAAAAACCAACCTTTACAGTTGATTTATCAATATTTTCGTCTGGTGCGACGATTTTACTTAATGGAGCCACTAAGCAGAATCGAACTGCTGACCTACGGGTTACGAATCCGTTGCTCTACCAACTGAGCTATAGTGGCATAACTATATTGTACAAGACAAATTTTATCTTATATTTTTCATGATGTCAATTCTTCCTGTACAATATTTAAATTCTTTATTTTTCAGATATTTGTTCTGGCATATTTTCATATAATGGAACAACAAAATTTAGTGCTTCATTAACTGTACCTGAAATTTCATAAATATCTTTCATATTACTAGCTTCCGATTGTGGTGCTAATAGGTTTTGCATATACTGATGGGTATATAAGCTTTTATCCTGATTTACAACATCGAACTTTTGCAAATATAAAGTATTTTGTCCTACATTAATATAACCTTCCTTTAAGAATTCTACACCACCGATTAATGCTTTTTCTAAACTATCCCATCCTTGTCCATACGCATATTGTGCTGCATTTTGAATAATCTCTTCTTGTGAGTTTCCTTTCGCATAAATATTAAATGGATTATATACAATTGTATTATTATATTCATAGCCTCTTGATAGTACAGTTCCTTTTCTTCCTTGTTCCTGAATTAACCTAGATGCAATAAAATACGGATCAAGGTTTGCATTTTTCCCTGCCTGTATCAATGCCTCTGAAATACTACTTCCTTCTAAAAAAGAACCTTCTGTTATTTCATAAATTCCTTCTTTTGTTTGCGCATCGTCTACATATCTTAATTCTGCAAATTGAAATATGTTTTCATCATTTAATATATTCCTAGGATCCATCTGATATTTTATCGCTTTGTTAGAAGCACACAACCATGTTCCATTATCAAATGTTCTATCTCTGTCTACTTCGCATTTCCAATCTTCAGGATAGTCTGAAGAATCTGGAATTAAATTTGTTGGATATTGTGTATTATCTTTATGTCCTTCATTATTGATAACTTCTTCCCAATCTAATTTTGTATAAAATAGTGTAAATGTCCAATTAGGGTGTTTTTCTATCAGTTCATCTAGCAGTCCCTTATATCCTGGATATTTACTTTCATTTAAATTATCCCCTTCATATATAACATATTTTTGTTTTTGGTTTTCCTTAATGTATATAAAGACTACACAACAAATGACCATAAAAACAATAATTAACACACTAATTATTTTTACTTTCTTAGGAATATACTTTAACTTTTCCTTAAAAGTACTTATTAAATTATTGATAAATTTTTCTCCATTTCTTCTATTCATGTTTATTATTATATCATATTCTATTTATCTTTTTCAATGTATTTTGCTGACTTTACAATTAATTTTGCTGACTTTACAATTAATTTTACGACAAATTTTATGCTACTATTTATACAAACAAAGAAATAGAAAATACCCTTATATAGGTATCTTCTATTATCTTCTATTTAAATCTCTTTCCTTTTCTCTTTCCTCTTGAAGGTCTATGTTCTTGATACTCATCTACATAATCCACATTATATCCTTCTAAGAAATCTCTTTTGGCTCTTTCTTTTTCTCTTTTTTCTTGACTATCATCAAATTCAAGCTGATTACTCATTTCTTGATTGCTCTCTTCACTAGTTTCTTCAGTTGGTGTTAAATCTTCCTCTATAGTATTCTCCTCTCCTAAGAAACCACTTTGTTCATTCACGGGTTCATCACCATACTCATCAAATTCATCCTGATTATTCTCATAATAATCGTCCTCATAATAATCATCTTCGCCATTTATTCCTGCAAATGGAACACCTGAAAATTCTTCAGCATAGGCTCTATTTCTTCTACGTTTTATTACAATGATAACTATTATAACAAGTATAACAACAATAATTCCACCTGCTATTAAAAAGATTTTTCTTTGTTCTTGTTTTTGTTTTTCTTCCTCTTCTTTTGCCAAAGCTTCTTTGTCTACAAGGGACTTATTAACTGTTAGTTGATATGTTGCTACATTATTACCTTCCACATCTGTGACCAAAATTGTAATCGTATTTTCTCCCTCTTTTAATTCTTCATTACCTAATATTTCTACTGTATAATTAGGATCTGTGGCAACTGTTTGTATATCTAATGATGTATCTTTTCCAATATAGTTTACTTTGTATTCATATACGTCTGCTTTAAAAGAAGGTGTTAATTGTAAACCGCTTATTGAAATATTAGACAATCCATTGATAATTTCTGTTTCTTCCTCTGCTTCTTCTTCTCCTTCTCTTGTTACATTTATTGTATATGTCTTTGTTGTTCCATCTTCTGCTGTAACAACAACATTTAATGCATTTTCTCCATATTCAAGTGCCTTATTTCCTGTCCCTGCTATCGTTGCTTTTGAATGAGTAGCTGTTGCATATACTTCTACACTTTCTACCTCTTCTGGAACAGTAACCTTGTATGTTGTCGTATTGGGTGTAAATCCTGAAAAGTCATTTGGTCTAATTCCTAGATTACTTAAATTTGCATTACTTGATTTTTCATTTGATGTTGTACTTCCTCCTGATGTATTTCCAGTAGATGATGTACCTCCTGATGAAGAACCTCCTGATGATGTATTAGCTACCGTAATTGTTCCCCCTGTTGATCCTGTATAAACCTCAGCTGTAGAAGAATCTGCCATATCTGCTGCTGTTGCAGTAACTCTTATTGAGCCTGTTCCATTAACTGTAAGATTTACACTTGCTGAACCATTATCAACAAAAACACTATTTTGTGATAATACAGCATTACCTGACACACTTAAGTTTACTTTTCCTGACACTCCATTTCCTGTAACAGTTACTGTTACAGTATCTCCTACATTTGCTGTTGATTTTGAGAAATTAATCACTAAACTTGCTGCTTGTGATTTTGGAGAAAATATCATTATCACTAATAAAACTAATATAGCACATAATATACTTTTATAATTACTTTTCATATGTTCCTCCTATTTCTTTTAGGAAATCACTAATATTTACTTCTTAAAAAGCATTAATAACTCCCATAATGTAATTTTTAACTAACACATAGTCACTTGCACTAATGTTCCCATCTCTGTTCACATCTGCTGCACTTTTAGCGGTATCATTAAATGTAGTTGTTCCCATGATATAATTTTTAATTAAAACATAGTCACTTGCTGTTATATTTCCATCATTATTAACATCACCTAATTTATAACTTGATGTATTATCATTTCCTCCTGTATTATCTGTACTTCCTGAATTCCCATTATTTGTGTTGCCTGTATTTCCACTATCTCCTGAATGATTTCCATCCTCTCCTAGTGGTAACAAGTATAATTTATATTCTAGTTCATTATCATAAGTTTCTCTAGCAACATATCCTTCTTCACCATTTGATCTTCTTATCTTGTCCCAATAAGTTCCTGCTACTTTTGATGTTGCTTTTTCAATTCTTGTAACAATTTCACCACTAGATACTGCTCCTATAACAGATCCATTTGGTGCATTTCTCATATTTAATCCACCATTTGCATTGACTTTTACAATATCTCCTGATACTGTAGCATTGCTACTACCATCTGGTCTGTTACATGCTGTACTAGGCATATTTTTATATAATGGTATAACAAATGTATGTGCTGATCCAACTGAATTTATATCTACATATGTTTTTCTTAATGTATTTCCTTCACTTTGTGCTGCCATCAAATTTTGCATATATTGATGCCAATATAGTCCATTATACTTATTCTCAACATCAAACTTTTGTAAATATAATGTGTTTTGTCCTTGATTGATATAATCTTTTGCTATAAAATTAACCCCACCAGTAATTGCTTTTTCTAATGTGTTCCATCCTTGATTTTTAGCATAATTAATTGCATTTTGAATTTCTTCTGCATCTGAATTTCCAGTTGCTCCTATGTTAAATGGGTTATAATATCCACTTGCTCCTGAAGATGTTGCAGAACCATTTCTTCCTTGTTCTTGAATTAGTCTAGCAATAATATAATATGGATTAATATTTGTAGCATTTGCTGAATTTGCAATTTCATTGCCATGTCCTTGTAAAAATGTACCACTAATCATTGCATTAATAGCATTTATGTCACAACCATTTATTGTTAATTCTTCAAATTGAAATATATCCGATGCATTTAATGAATTTCTTGGATCCATCATATATTGAATAGCTGCTTGTGATGCACATCTCCATGAGCTATTGGTATATGAACAAATTGGACAAATCCATTGTCCCTGATAATTGGTTGTTGCTTGTATCATATTTCTAGGCCCAGAATTATGTCCTACATATTCATTTGCAATAACATCATACCAGTTTAAATCTGTATATAATACTTTAAATGTCCAATTAGGGTATTGTGCTTGTAAACTTTTTATTTTTTGTTTAAATCCTGGGTATACTGATTCATCAATTCCATCTATATCTGAACTAATCCATTGTGAAACCGCATAAGTTTTATTATTAAACAATGTTAATAAACTATATGCGAGTATTGTTAAAATTAATACAACTGAAATAAATTTTATAATTCTTATTTTTTTCATCGTTTTTCTCCTTAAATTCCTTAGTTTTTCTTTATTGGTTATCTTTTTACAATTTTGTATACTTTTTGACAGTATCATTATATCATTAGCATTTTTTTTAGTCAACAATTTGCCTATATTTTCTTAGACTGACATTTTTTTACATCTTTATATGTCTTTTCTTCAAAAAAACTGTGTAGTTGTATAAGATATCACTCTTTACATCTACACAGTTTTTTAAACAAATTACTAGAATAGTCTCAATATATCATTATAAGAAACATAAATTGATAAGGCAATTAATATAGAAAAACCTAATAATTGTATGTTAATTTCATTTTCTTGTTTCATTGGTTTTCTTCTAATTGCTTCTATAATTAAAATTAAGATTTTTCCTCCATCCAATGCTGGAATTGGTAATAAATTTGTTATTCCTAAAGAGATGGATATTAAAGCCATTAAATAGATAAATTCTTTAAATCCATTTGTTTGCGAAACCATTTCTCCTATTCCAATTGGTCCTGTCATCTGGTCTATACCAACTCTTCCTGTAAATAGCTGTTTTACATTATCTATAATTGAAAATACAAATGTTTTTGTTTCAACAATCCCATAATAACATCTATTTAAGAAAGTATCTGGTGCTAGTTTCATATTAACCCCTAAATAATAGGTAGAAACATAATCAGGTGTAAATTCTATATTAATTTCTGCTTTTCCTCTTTGGAGAGTTAACAAAATTGTTCCTGTTCCCTCTTGTTGCAATGTTTCTATCAGTTTATTCGTATCTCCATTTGTTTCCTCACTATTGATTTTTATAATCACATCATTTGCTTGTATACCTTGTTTTTCACTACTACTTCCTTTATCTACCATGATTACTTTGCATTTATCATCTAGATACATTCCTGTAACTTTTGATTGTACTTCTGTTGGTTTTATATTAAATTCCAGGATTTCTCCATTTCTTTCTACTTTTACAGGAACCTCTTCTCCATTAGCCTCTTCCATCACTTTGTTTAAATCATATTTATTGTTTACTTTTTGCCCATCTAATTCTATAATAGCATCTCCACTTTGGATTCCTGCTTGTTCTGCTGCATATCCAGAAATTGTAGAATCAATAACATTTGAAATATACACACCTGATGTAGCCATAACAATGAAATAAACAACTACGGCAAATATAATATTGACAATGGCTCCCGCGGCACATATCGCAATTCTCTTTGGAATACTTGCTTTAGAAAATGACCTATCATCTTCTGACCTTTCATCTTCCCCTTCCATACTCACATATCCACCGTAAAGGAATTGCCCTTAAGGAATATTTCGTCTCTTTTCCTTGTTTACTCCAAACTCCTGGTCCAAACCCAATGGAAAATTCATTTACTTTTACCTTACAAAGTTTGGCCACTAAAAAGTGACCAAGTTCATGTATCAATATTAAAAAACCTAATAATATAATAATTTTTATCGCTGATATAATAAATGTTATCAACATCTTCCTCCTTATATATACATCAAAACTCATAAACTATCATTTTGAAGCAAAATTTCTCCTATATAAACATAAGCATTACATATGCAAAAGGTGCTAAAAATATCAAACTATCTATTCTATCTAACATTCCACCATGACCTGGAATTAGATTGCTATAATCTTTGATATCTACATATCGTTTTATGCTAGAAGCTGCAAAATCTCCTACTTGCCCTATTACACTTAGTAGTAATCCAATCAGTGCTATTGCACCATAAGAAAAATGCATTCCTAAAAAAGTATTAACCATATATGTATACCCTAGTATTACTAGTATGCTTCCTATTGTTCCTGCTATGCAACCTTCTATGGATTTATTGGGACTAATTTTACTAAATTTGTGTTTTCCAAAGAATTTTCCAATAAAATATGCAAATATGTCTGTTCCCCATGCGGCAAATATAACATACCAAATCAAAATATTTCCATTTTGCATAGCGTTTATTTTTGCAAAAAACATAAGTAACATAACAACATATAAAATTCCAAAAAGGGTATATGCTATATCCTTAAAATTAGTTTTCATTTCTGTAACAATAACTTGAATAAATAATATTAACAATAATATTGGTATTACTAAAACCGTCATTGGTGATAGATATGTTTCTGGTATAACATGGATTAATGCTATACTGATGCAACTTAAATATCCTATCCATCTTACAGGTTTTGCAATTTTTGAAATTGCATTAAAATATTCATCCATTGCTAATATAGCAATAACTGCTAAAGCAATATCTACTACATAAACATTTCCAATGAGTAATACAATTAATACTAATGGAAATCCCAATAAGCTTGATGTGATCCTTTTTATATCCATAATGACTCCTTTTCTTTTTTCATCTTTTTGTTTTTAGTTTGCTCCAAATTTTCTAGTTCTGTTTTCATATTCTATAATTGCTTTATCCAAATCTTCTTCTGTAAAATCTGGCCAATTTTTATCTATAAATAAAAACTCACTGTATACCAACTGCCATGGTAAAAAATTACTTAACCTCATTTCTCCACTTGTTCTTATTAATAAATCTGGATCTGGTTCGTCTTTTGTATATAAGTAATTTGAAATCATATCTTCTGAAATATTTTCTATGTCAATCTTTCCCTCTTTTACTTCTTGTGCTATATTTTTTACTGCTTTTACAAGCTCATCTCGACCTCCATAGTTTAAAGCAATATTAAATGTAACACCTGTATTGTCTTTTGTTCTTTCCATACAATTATTTATACTTTTTTGTATTCCTGGTGCTAATGCAGATATGTCCCCTAAGATTTTTACACGAATATTTTCTGTATCCGCTCTTTTTGCATAATCTTCTAGATATGTCTGTAAAAGTACCATTAATGCTTTTACCTCTTCTTCAGCCCTTTTCCAGTTCTCTGTTGAAAAAGCATATACTGTTATATATTCTAAACCAATTTTATTCGCATATCTAACAATCTTTTCTACAGTTCTCGCTCCTGCTTTGTGTCCAAAACTAACAGGTTTTCCTTGTGCCTTTGCCCATCTTCTATTTCCATCCATGATAATTGCAATATGTCTAGGCATACATTTTTTATCAAACATAGTATTCTCCCTCTTATTTGTTACGTTCTTTTATGAATTTTGCCAATTCTATTAAGAATTCTGCTTTTTTACCATATATTTGTACTTCTTCTATTGCTTCTTTTGTTAATTTCTCTAATTTTTCTTTCGCCCCTGATAATCCATATTTTGAAACATATGTGCACTTACCTAATTTCTTATCATTTCCTACAGGTTTTCCTAATATTTCTTCATTTCCTTCTTCTGATAAAATATCATCTTTTATTTGGTATGCTAATCCTATTTTTTCGGAATAAGAAGTTAATCTATTTAAATCCTCTTGAGAAGCATCTGCTAACATTGCCCCCATTCTAACACATAAAGTTAGCAAAGCTCCTGTTTTATGTCTATGAATATATTCTAAGAGTTCTTCTGAAATCTGTTTTCCTTCAACTTCTGTATCAACGAATTCTCCTATAAGCATTTTATCTACCTCTTCAGAGAATTCTTTAAATATTTTTATTTTTTTAACCAATTCTTCACTTTTAGAATGTTCTAAATTTTTACTAATTACCACATAGGCATTATTTAATAATCTATCTCCAGCTAATATGGCTGTTGCCTCATTAAATTGTTTATGATTTGTTAATTTTCCATGTCTAAAATCATCATTATCAATTCCTGGTAAATCATCATGAATTAAAGAAGAATTATGTACCATTTCAATGGCTACTGCAAATGGAATACATTCTTCTATATTTTCTTTAAAAATTTCATATGTTGCTATTACTAGAATCGGTCTTAATCTTTTCCCTCCAGCCATGAGACTATATTTCATCGAACAATTTAATATGTCTTCTGGACATTTTTTGGTTTCTATATATTTTTCTAACTCACTATTGATTATTTCTTGATATTGTTTTAATTTTTTTTGAAACTCCATACTTTTATTTGACCTTTCTTCCAATATAAGCTTCTTTATACACTCATGATTTCCTTTTCCTTCTTGCTTAAAATCTCATCAATTTCTTCTACATGTTGGTCTGTTAATTTTTGTATCTCATTTTCTGCATTTTTTAATTCATCTTCTGTCATATTTCCTTCTTTTTGTTCTGTTTTTGCTTCTTCAATTCCATCTCTTCTAACAGCTCTAATTGCTACTTTTGCTTCTTCTGCCATTTTCTTAATATCTTTTACTAATTCTTTTCTTCTCTCTTCATTTAATTCAGGAAAAGCTAGTCTTATGACTTTTCCATCATTATTTGGATTGATTCCAATATCTGAAGCTAAAATTGCTTTTTCGATTTCTTTTAAAATACTTACATCCCATGGTTGTATCACGATTAATCTAGCCTCTGGAACAGATACACCAGCTACTTGATTAATTGGTGTTGGCGTTCCATAGTAATCTATTTTTACTTTATTTAATATCGCAGGGTTTGCTCTTCCTGCCCTTACTTCTGCTAATTTTTCAGTAAAATTATTAATTGTTTTTTCCATTCTTTCTTTTAAATTTTCATAATCCATAATTATCTCTCCCTTTCTAAATTGGTTTTATTTTTTAATAAAATCTTATCATTTTTTTCTAATATTTCTCTTCCTTTAATCCCTTTGTCTATCTTTGATATTAGATATGTATTTGCCATCATCGTAACAACATAGAGAATAAATATCAAATATACTCGTATTTTAAAATATTGAAACTGTGTCATATTTTCTTCTATAAATACTTCTTTTTCTGTCTTTGTTTGAATTTCTTGTTTTAAAAATGTTTTCCAAATGTCTATATATTCTGTATCTGTCTTATTTTCTATTTTTGTATCATAAATATTTCCAAAATTTTCTTCATTATGATAGTTGTTGTCTAAAACAGCTTCTATATAGAAAAATATAATCAGGCAAACAATATTGAAAAATAGTAATATTTTTAATAAATTACTTAACATTTTTTTATCTTTTATGAATATATTAAAAGATATGATTAATGTTGTGATAATGCCTAATATGGTTATCATTCCATATGTAAATGTCTTTTTTATATCTTCTAAATAATCAATTCTATTCGGTTTATAGAAAAATACTATACCTATTAGAATTATCAATACTATACCAATGAGTATTGACATATTGATTATTTGGCTTGTTATATAACTTTTCTTCTTTTGCTGTTTTTTCTCTTGTTTTTCATAATCTTTTTGGCTACTTTTCATATCTAAAAAATAGCTTCTTTCATACATATTTTTATTTTCTTTCATTTTTCCTCTTAAATAAACATTTTATCTTATGAAACAATGGTTCCTATTTTTTCTCCCTTAACTGCTTTTACTATATTTTCTGGGTCTGCTATTCCAAATACCAATAATGGTATGTTGTTGTCTCTACACATAGCAGTTGCTGTTGAATCCATTACTTTTAAATCTTTATTTAGCACATCTAAATATGATATTTCCTCAAATTTAATTGCATCTGGTTGTATTTTTGGATCTGCTGAATATACTGCATCAATTGCTTTTCCTAAAAGGATAATATCTGCTTTAATCTCTGTTGCTCTTAAAACTGCTGCTGTATCTGTTGTAAAGTATGGATGTCCTGTACCACAAGCAAATATAACAATTCTTCCTCTTTCTAAATGCTTTTCTGCTTTTCTTTGAATAAATGGTTCTGCAATTTCCCTCATTTCAATGGCTGTTTGTACTCTTGAATGAAGCCCTCTTGCTTCTAATGCATCTTGCAACGCTAAACCATTCATTGCTGTTGCTAACATTCCCATGTAGTCTGCTGTTGTTTGTTCCATTTGATGTCCATTTCTTCCTCTCCAAAAATTTCCGCCTCCAACAACAATAGCTACTTGTACCCCCATATCTACAACTTCTTTTATCTTATCACATATATTTCCTACTGTTTTTGCGTCTACTCCTGTTTTTTGTTCTCCTGCTAATGCTTCTCCACTTAGCTTTAATAGTACTCTTTTATATTTTGCCCCTGACAATTTTTCCACTCTCCTTAATTTATTTTATCAGAGATATTCTATCATATATTTCGAAAAAATACAGTATTTTTAAGAAATTTATTAATTTTTTATGAAATATTGACTTGTTTTTTTATTTTGCTAAAGAAAAGAATGTAATCATTTTTATCTTTACGTTTTACTATATTGTTTTTTAGCTTGTAAATGGTAGAAGATTGTTTTTATAAAAATCATCTGCAATATCCTATATATTATTTCTATACCGCTAATATGAATTATCGCACTCGTCATATATTTTACCTCCTAAAATGAGGCATGTTTATTAATCAAAAAAAGAACAGAATTTTATCTCCTGCTCTTTTCGATTAATTCTTATTTTAATTGATTCATAACTTCTTCTGCAAAATTTTCTTCTTTTTTCTCAATTCCTTCACCTTTTTCAAATCTTGCAAATTCTACTACTTCTGCATCTTTTTGTTTTAATAATTCAGATACTTTCATACTTGAATCTTTTACAAACACTTGGTTAACTAAGCAAATTTCTTCAAAGAATTTTCCAATTCTTCCTTGTACGATTTTTTCTGCAATTGCTTCTGGTTTACCTTCATTCATTGTTTGTACTTTTAAAATTTCTTTTTCTTTTTCTACTCTTTCTGCTGGAACTGCTTGTTCATTTAAATATTCTGGTCTAGCTGCTGCAATTTGCATGCATAAGTCTTTTGCTACTTCTTTAGCACCTTTTGACATGTTGATTAAAACAGCAATTTTTCCATCACCATGAATATATGATTCTAATAATCCTTTTGATTCAAATCTTGCAAATCTTCTAATACTTAAATTTTCACCAATTGTAGCAATTTTTCCTACTAGTGCTTCATTTACTGTTTTTCCAGCTTCAAATGTAGCTTCTTGGTTTAATAATTCTTCTACATCTTTTGGATCTTTTTCTACAACTTGTTTTGCTACGTTCATAACAAACGTTTTGAATTCTTCATTTTTAGCAACAAAGTCTGTTTCAGAATTTACTTCTACAATAGCTCCTACTTTTCCATCTTCTGAAATATATGCTTCAACTAAACCTTCTGCTGCTATTCTTCCAGATTTTTTAGCTGCTTTTGCAATTCCTCTTTCTCTTAATAACTCAATTGCTTTTTCCATATCTCCATCTGTCTCTGTTAAAACTTTTTTGCAGTCCATCATTCCTGCACCTGTTTTTTCTCTTAACTCTTTTACTAAGCTAGCTGTTACCATTCTAAATTCCTCCTTTATAATTTAAAAGAGTAGAGCAGAAAAGCTCTACTCTTCTTTTATTTTTATATAAATATAATATCTATATATTATTCTTTTTCTTCTTTATTTTCTTCTTCTTTTTCAACAACTTCTTCTATACTTGTAGCTTCTTCACTTTCTTCTTTTTGCTCTTCATCTATTGGATCAAAGCTTTCTCCTTGTTTACCTTCTATAACTGCATTTGCCATAACATCAGCTATTAATTTAACAGCTCTTATAGCATCATCATTACCTGGAATTGGGTAATCTAATTCTTCAGGATTACAGTTTGTGTCAACTAATCCTATTACAGGTATATTTAATTTATTAGCTTCTAATATTGCTATTCTTTCTTTTTTAGGATCAACTAAGAATATAACTCCTGGTAATTCTTCCATATCTTTAATTCCACCTAAGTTTCTTTCTAGTTTGTCCATTTCTTTCTTTAAAAGAATAACTTCTTTTTTAGGTAATACTTCAAATGTACCATCTTGTTCCATAGCTTCTAAATCTTTTAATCTTTGAATTCTCTTTTTAATTGTATCAAAGTTAGTTAACATTCCTCCTAACCATCTTTGATTAACATAGAACATTCCACATTTTAAAGCTGCTTCCTTTATACAGTCTTGAGCTTGTTTTTTAGTTCCTACAAATAGAACTGTTTTTCCATCCTCTACTTGTTCTTTTAAGAAGCTATATGCTTCATCAAGTTTTTTAGAAGTTTTTTGTAAATCGATGATGTGAATTCCGTTTCTAGCTTGGAATATGTATTCAGCCATTTTTGGATCCCATCTTCTTGTTTGATGTCCAAAGTGAACACCTGCTTCAAGTAATTGTTTCATTGCAACTACTGCCATTTTTAATTCCTCCCTTTTTTGTTATTTTCTTCCATAAAGTTCTTTGCTCATTAGGACCAATTATTAATAATTGGCACATCCTTCAAAGCTCACTTTATGTGTTTAATACGGTAATTATTGTACCATGTTTTTCCAGAAAAATCAAGTGTTTTTATAATGTTTTTTAGGCTTTGCAAGCTGTTATTCATTTTTTTCTTCTTTCACTTCTTCTTCTTTCTTTTTCAATAAGCCTATCTGTTTCCTGTTTATATATTTCTTCATCAATTTCTCCAGAATCTAATAATTGTTTCCATTCATAAAGTTCTTTCTCTAATTTTGCTTTTCTTTTTTGTTCTTGATTATTCTCTTTTGTAGGCTGCTCATTTTGTCCACCATAAAACCATTCTGTATTCTTTGTCTTTTTTTTACTTGTTTTATGTTCTTCTTTTGTATATATATTCTTATTTCTAATTTTTGCTCCTGCTTTCATATACATACCACATTCAACAAATATCGCAAATATCATCAATATTGAAGGTGCTATAAGCTCTATTAATAAAGCTCCTAATCCCCATAAATATCCTGGTATTACTTCTGGTTGCTTTATTATATTTACAAATATCATTATAATTGAACCAGCTGCTAGTATAAGTTGTAATAATCCAATTATTGCAGAAAATGTTGAATAATCATAATTATTAAAATATCCCCCATTAAATATAGCATTCATATTCATATTTACTTGCATTAAAACTAAAATCACTAATATAATCTTGGATACTCCTATTCCAAAAAGTGCATATCCAAAAATTTCATTCATTGTTTTTGTATTCATATTTTATCCCCTTTTTATAACCACTTATATATCATATATAACATAATAAATCATTATGCGCAATATTTTTTTATCATGTTGAGATAAAATATTTTTCTATTATTCAATATATTTTAGGTATACACTATTAAACCGTAACCATAATTTTTAACTTCACTACCAAAATTATTTTTTAACTTTCATCTATATTATCCATTAAATCTCTTGTTTCTTTCCAACTTAGTACTTTTAAACATTCATATTCTTTCGATAATTTCTTTGATATCTCTTTTGTCTTATCTTTTGATTCTAAATCTGCTACAATTATATTTCTAAAATATTCTTCTCGTCCATATAATATCTTAAATAATGTTGACCTTAAAAATCCTTCTATGACCTCTTCTTGATCTTTTACTCCTATGATTAAATATATTCCTTTACTTTTAAATTTTGTATATGTATTTATGTATATAATGTTTTTTATAATTTCATATAAACCATATAAGGCTAATGTCCAAAATATTGTATTTAATATAAATTCCATATGATTGCCTCCTATGGTTTATTGTATGTTATTATAATTTTTTGGTGCATAATTTATGTGATGACTTATTTTTTATTTATATTATATAACACCTTGTCCGTGCGCCAATTTTACGTTAGTAAAATTGTGTGCAACCATTAGAGCAAAGCGACGTTCTTGAATAGGAAAACTTGATTTTCTCTATTTAACAAAAAAATAATCCTTTCCATTTTACTGGACTAGGATTAATTTTTTATTTTTATATTAATTGTAATATAGCAACTTCTGCTCCGTCTCCTCTTCTTGGACCTACTCTTACTATTCTTGTATATCCACCTACATTTTTACCTGCATATTTTGGAGCAATTTCATTAAATAGTTTTGCTGGTAAATCTACATTTTTACCTTCACTATCTGTTACTTTATTTATTTTTCTCATTATTTTTCTTCTTGCATTTAATCTTGATGGCATGTCTTTTTGTCTTTTTTCAGTTGTTTCTTCTTTAACAACTTTTAAATATTCTTTGTCATTTTTGCTTTTTACTAATTCTGTAACTTTGTTACCTTTAGAATCTAGTTTAGCTTTAACAACTTTTACTTCAACTTCTTCGTAGTTGTCTTTTTCTTTTATTGCTAGTGAGATAATGCTGTCAGCAATTGATTTTACTTCTTTTGCTCTTGCTAGTGTTGTTTCAACTTTTCCATGCATTATTAAGTCTGTTGTTAATGTTTTTAGCATTGCCATTCTTATATCTGTTGGTTTCCCCAATTTTCTATTTGTAGCCAATTTTTTTCACCTTCCTTTTCCTTTTTATTCGTCTTCTTTTGCAAAATCTAATCCTAATGAATGTAGTTTTGCTGTTACTTCATCAAAAGATTTCTTTCCTAAATTACGAACTTTCATCATATCTGTTTCTGTTTTATTAATTAAGTCTTCTACAGTAGCTATACCTGCTCTTTTTAAGCAATTGAATGATCTTACTGATAATTCTAATTCCTCTATTGACATTTCTAGCACTTTCTCTTTCTTTGATTCTTCTTTTTCAATCATTACTTGTGTATTTTTAGTTGCTTCTGATAAATCTATGAACAATTCTAAATGTCCAGTCATTACTTTAGCAGCTAAACTTAATGCTTCATGTGCTTTTAAACTACCGTCTGTCCATACTTCTATAACTAACTTGTCATAATCAACCATTTGACCTACTCTTGTATTTTCTACTTGGTAATTAACTTTTTTTACTGGTGTATAGATAGAATCTATTGGAAGTACAGATATATCTTGATTTGGTTTTTTATTTTTTTCAGATGAGTTGTATCCTCTTCCTCTATCAGCAGTCATTTCTATTGTTAAGCTTCCACCTTCTGAAACAGTGGCAATATGTAATTCTGGATTTAAGATTTCTACTGTTCCATCAGTAATAATATCTGCTGCTAATACTTCTCCTTCACCTTTATGGTCTATTCTTAATACTTTTTCTTCATTTTCAGAAAATTTTAATCTAACATTTTTTAAGTTAACTATAATTTCTGGTACATCTTCTACAACATTTGGAACTGTTGAAAATTCATGAAGTACTCCATCAATTTTAGCACTTGTTATTGCACATCCTGGAAGTGATGAAAGTAATATCCTTCTTAAAGAGTTTCCTATTGTTACTCCATAACCTCTCTCTAATGGTTCACATACAAATTTTGCATAATTATTTGTATCATCTACCTCTAGACATTCAATATTTGGCTTTTCAAATTCTATCATTTTTACCT
>CALXQV010000054.1 GCA_944390535.1 uncultured Clostridia bacterium
AAGTTAAAACGCACTCAGGTGTTTTGAATATTACCTATAAAAAAACCCAAAATATGCATGATAATTCTGGGATAAGTGCTTAAATTTTAAAAACTTACCGCCTGGTCTTTGCCATGACATACTCCACTGAAGTTCCCTCCACCCTCGTTTTCCGTAAGGATGTAGCCACATTCAGCTTCATCGCTCAATTCATGCTCATATATTATATAATGATTACCAGAAGATGTCAACAGTTTTTATAATTTTTTTCACATTTATCAATTCAAGTCGCCCCATTTTTCAAAAATGTATATATTACTCGTTCTATATGTGCTAAACTTTCATAATTGGTAATAAATTCACCATCATGTCTATGCCTTACATTACTTCTTATGATTCGTATCTGTTGATTAAATTCTCTTCGATACATTTCTGCTAGCTTATTTTTACTTAATCCTTCCTTCCACTTTTGAATAATTTCTTCTTCTTTCACACAAACACCTCTATTATTAGTGTTTGCCATATAGTATTCGGATATTCAAAGTTATCATATTTTATCTTTACTTTCCAGCTTTCATGTGTTATATTTTTCTTGTTACCTATTGGTGTTGTTTCATAATAAAGGAGATTTTAATATGAAATATCTTTTTTATTCAGTATTAGCAGTCTGTGCTACTGCTATTATTATCACCATAATTAATCAAGTTGGGATAGGAGAGGTTCTTAAGTTTTTATTTTGGGCTTTCGTAATTTGCTGGATTATAGACCGTCTTTCCTAATAATTGTTTTGCCCTTCGGGGCTCTTTTTTTATTTGAAATATTTATTTTTATTTCTTTCTTAAAAAGTGAGCATACCAAACGATATGCTCACTTTCTATTATATTTCCATAATAATTGGTATAATCATTGGATTTCTTTTTGTCTTCATAAAAATATAATCTCTTAAGTTTTCTCTAGTTGTAGATTTAATTGTTCCCCAATCTCTAATACCTCTTTCTTCGCATTTTTTAATTTCATGTCTTACAACAGATTTCACGTCATCCATTAGATTTTCAGATTCTCTTACATATACAAACCCTCTTGAAATCACATCTGGTCCAGCTACTACCTCTCCTGTTGCAGAATCCATTGTTAATACAATAATAATTAATCCATCTTGTGATAAATGTTGTCTATCTCTTAACACAATACTTCCTACATCTCCAACACCAAGTCCATCTACAAGCACTCTTCCACAAGGTACTGTTGTTGTAAATTCTGCCTGATGGTCATTTAATTCCAAAATTCTTCCATTTGACATCATAATAATATGATTCTTATCAATTCCCATACTTTGTGCTGTTTCACTATGTGCAATTAATTGTCTATATTCTCCATGTACTGGTATGAAGTACTTTGGTTTTGCTAATGCAATGATTAATTTTTGTTCCTCTTGGCAGGCATGTCCTGAAACGTGAATTGCTTCTAAAGAACTATAAACAACTTCTGCCCCTATTTGCATTAAGTCATCAATAACTTTTGATACAAATTTTTCATTTCCTGGTATTGGTGTTGCTGATATGATAACCAAATCATTTGGTGTAATTTTGACTTTTCTGTGATCTCCTGCTGCCATTCTGGTTAAAGCTGACATTGGTTCACCTTGGCTTCCAGTTGTAATGATAACTAAATTTTCATCTGCATAATTGCCTATCATATCAATATCAATAAATATATTTTCAGGACAATCAATATATCCTAATTCTCTTGCTGTTTCTATCATATTAATCATACTTCTACCACATACAGCAATCTTTCTATGATATTTAATAGCTGCATTTACAATTTGTTGTACTCTATGCACATTTGATGCAAAAGTTGCCACAACAATTCTCTTTGTGCAATGCAAAAATAACTTATCAAATACTTCACCAACAGAACTTTCAGACATAGTAAATCCTTTTCGCTCTGCATTTGTACTATCTGACATTAACGCTAAAATCCCTTGGTTTCCTAATTCTGCAATTCTTCCAAAATCCATAATTTTTCCATCAATTGGTGTGTAATCCACTTTAAAGTCACCTGTGTGCAAAACCGTTCCAGCAGGTGTTGTAATTGCTAACATAACAGAATCTGGAATACTATGCGAGCTTCTAATAAATTCTATTTTAAAATTCTTCCCTAGCGTAATAGTTTCCCCTTGCATAATTTCATGTAAGTCTGTACTTCTTAATAATTTATGCTCTTCTAACTTATTTTTTATTAAACCTGTTGTCAATTTTGTAGCATAAATTGGAATGTTAATTTTTTTCAACAAATATGGTACTGCTCCTATATGGTCCTCATGTCCATGAGTAATAATCAAACCTTTTACTTTATCTACATTTTTTTCTAAATATGAAATGTCTGGTATTACTAAATCAATACCCAACATATCATCTTCTGGAAATGATAATCCACAATCTACTACAATTATTTCATTTTCATATTCAAAAACTGTAATATTCTTTCCTATCTCATGTAATCCACCTAATGGAATAATTTTCAAATTTGATTTTTTAAATATTGTTTCTGTTTCTTTCTTTCTTCTTCCTCTTGTTTTAACTACTTTTACTTCTCTTTTTTCATCACTTGTTTGCTTTAAATTGTTTCTCTCTTTAACAATCTTCGTATCTTTAACTTCACTATTAAATTCTTTTTTTCTCCTATTATATGGTCTCTTTGGTCTTCCTCCTTCTTTTTTTATGTTTTCTTTTTTTGTAAAGTTTTCATTATTTTTTAATTTTTCTTCTGCCATAAAATCTCCTCTCCATCCTTTCTCTTATTTTATATTTTCTCAATTTTACTAAACTTATACATTTTGTTTTTATATTGGAGATTTTTTAAATAAATTACACATGCAAAACGAAAAACAATATTAATTTAAAATAATCATTAATATTATTTTTATACAAAATATATGAACATAACTATCTCTTATCGTATTTCATTTTCTTCCTTTTGCACACACTATCTGAATATATATTTTTCTCTTAAACATATATTCTCTCATTTCATAAATTTGTTTTAAAAATCTCTCATTCTAATTTTTTACTTTTTATTATCTCATTTCTTAGTCACTTTTTAACAAAGTATTTATTTAATAAAATCTCATTCTTTAGCTTCATAGCTAACAACTTTTTTTATTTTACTATAAATTAGAGAAAAAGTCAAATT
This sequence comes from uncultured Clostridia bacterium, assembly GCA_944390535.1. Lineage (GTDB taxonomy): Bacteria > Bacillota > Clostridia > TANB77 > CAG-508 > CAG-269. Next base: position 3,175 of record CALXQV010000054.1, read on the forward strand.
TTAATTCCTATTTGGAGAATTCCGAAAAATAAGAGCAGTGCCTTTTTATTTTACACTGCTCTTGTTGATTCCTTTCTACTTCCTAGTTTTTCGTTTGTATCTCTATATCATAAATATTGTCTATTTCTATATTCGCACTCGCTTGTATTCCTCTTGTTTCTCCCTTTTTCATTTTTCCTATATATGCTCCTATTTCTCCTAT
>CALXQV010000055.1 GCA_944390535.1 uncultured Clostridia bacterium
TAATAATATAAAGGAGAAATGAATATGCAAATAAATATAGGTTGTTTTTATTTTATAAAAGATGTATTTTTCAAAATTATAGATGACCCAGAATTGATGCAGAATAAAGAAAACGGAAATAAAAGACCATGTTATTATTGTTTTAGAAGTAAAAAATATAATGATATTATATGGTTTATTCCTGTTAGTACCAAAATAGAAAAATACCAAAAAATTTATAACAAAAAAATACAAAAGCAAATAATATTAGGAAAAAGACCTTCAATCGATACAATTGTTTTTGGAGATGTTGCTAATACATATAGTGCTTTTTTAATACAAAATATGTTTCCTGTAACAAAGGAATATGTAAAAAGTCAATATACAAAGAATAAAGTAGCTATAAGATTGTCAAATAAATTGCAAACAGAAATAATTTATAAAGCGAATAAAGTATTGAACTTATATATGCATGGAATGAAGAATATTATTTTTCCAGATATTGATAGAATATTAGAGCAACTATTACAAAACAAGTAAAATTATGAGCATATTTAAAATATCATAATATATCATTAAAATGATCATGACAGATTACAAATTTGTCTGTAAATCAAAAATATGGTATAATATATATATGAATTAAGAGATTACAAGACACATAAGAAAAGGAGGGGATGCTTATGAAAAAAGTATTAAAAGTCATAGGAATCATTATGGCAATATTAATAATTGCATTAGTAATATATTATGTAGCAATACATTTTGATGGATTTTTAAATAAAAATAATCCAATGACAAGAAGTGAAGTAATTGAATTATTAGAAAAAGGAAAAGAATACCCAAATTATTATTATACATCAGAATCTAGATGGATTTTTGGAAGCTTGAATGAAACCAAAACAGAAACTTACATAAAAGACAATATTGAAAAAGTGGTTGTTGATGGAAAGATTCATAGTTGGTCAAATTATAATACAGGAGAGTATATTGGTATAACAGAAGAGTTAAATGGAAAGAAACATGCAAATGTGAGCAATTTAGATAATTTTGAAATCAACAGAGAAGGACAAAGGGGATTTGATTATTCATTAATTTCAAATGAAGAAGTATTTAATACAGAATTTAAATATTTAGGAGAAAAACAACTAGAGGGAAGAGATACCATACTAGTAAAAGTATGGAATAGAGATTGGTTTGAAATAGACTCTACGAAATTTTATATTGATAAAGAAACAGGCTTAATTATCAGAAGAGTTGATTATAATGCATTAGGATTTATAAAAATAGACTGTGATAGAAATGTAAAAATGGATGTTGTTACAGATGAGGATATTCAAAAACCAGATTTAGAAGGATATGAAATACTTCAATAATAAGAATATAAATAGGAAGGGGAAAGATTTAGATTAAAAACTAAATCTTTCTTTTTCTTATGATTTTTTATAAAAATCAGCGATAACATTTGACATTTTATCATATCTATATTAATCTAGTATAGGCAAGAAAAATATAAACATAATCAAAAGAAGCAAAAATACGGAGGAAATAAAAAATGGCAAAAAAAGTGTTAAAAGTAACAGATTTAAAAGACATGTTAAATAAAACCAGAGACTTATATGGAGAAAAACCAGGATATAAAATAAAAACAGGAAAAGGAACATACAAAATTTTTACACATAATGAAATAAGAGATATGATAAATTACTTAGGAACCGCACTAATCAATCTAGGACTAAAAAATAAGAGAATTGCTGTCATTGGGGAAAATCGATATGAATGGGAACTTGCCTATCTATCAGTTGCATGTGGCGTAGGAATTGTAGTTCCAATGGACAGGTCATTACCAGCAAATGAATTAGAAGAAGTCATTGAAAGATCAGAAGTAGAAGCCATAATTTATTCTAGAAAATATGAAGAAACAATCAAAAAGATAAAATATAGTGAAAAAAACAAGCTAAAACATTTGATTTCCATGGATGCAGATATTCATGATGAAGGGATATATTCTGAAAAAGAATTGATAGAAAAAGGAAAAGAACTAGTAGATGCTGGAAATAGAGAATATATAGATGTAAAAATTAATCCAGAAGAAATGCGAATTATGTTATTTACTTCAGGGACAACTTCAAAATCAAAAGTTGTAGCATTATCTCATAAAAACTTAATTTCAAATGTAATGGATTTTGCATCTGTCGTAGATGTAGACTCAAGTGATAGAATGTTATCATTTTTACCATTGCATCATGTATATGAGTGTACAGTAGGTATGCTAGTTTCGTTATATGTGGGAGCAGAGAGGTCTTTTTGTGATGGAATTAGACACATTGTAGAGAACTTAAACGAATATAAAATCTCATACGCAGCATTTGTTCCAGCTATTTATGAAATTATGTATAAAAATATATGGAAAATGCTTGAAAAAAAGGGAAAAGTAGAAGAGACCAAAGAATTGATGCAAAAATATAAAAATAAGTCAATGCAAGAAAAAAAAGAAGTTTTCCAAGACATTCATAATATGTATGGAGGACATATAAAATTATTCATTAGTGGAGCTGCAGCCTTAGATAAAGAAGTAATTGAAACTTTTAGAAATTGGGGAATCAATCTATGTCAAGCATATGGCTTAACAGAAACTTCTCCTATTATAGGAATAGAAACAAATGAACATTTTAGAACAGGCTCTATTGGAAGACCAATTCCTCATGTTCAAGCAAGAATTGATGAAGCAGATGAAGAAGGAGTAGGCGAACTTGTTGTAAAAGGACCAAATGTTATGCTTGGATATTATAACAATAAAAAAGCAACACAAGAGGTTATGGAAGATGGCTGGTTCCATACAGGAGATTTAGCCAGAATAGATGAAGATGGATATATTTTCATATGTGGAAGAAAGAAAAGTGTGATTGTTTTAAAAAATGGTAAAAATATATATCCAGAGGAAATGGAAGGACTAGTTAATAAAATAGAAGGTGTTAAAGAATCATTTATATTTGGAAAACAACAAACAGATGATAAAGAAAATATAAAAATACATGTAAAAATTATATTTGACAAAGAAATCATGAAAGAAGCCTATAAAGTAGAAAGCGAAGAAGATATTTATAGAGTTTTAACAGAGAAAATCAAAGAAGTAAATAGTGTTATGCCAAAATATAAAGCAATCAGAGGAATCCTTATTTCAGAAGAACCATTGATAAAAACAACCACAAATAAAATAAAAAGACCAGCAAATTTAGAAATAATAGAAAAAGAGCTTTAATTTAGAAAATTGGTTTGTTAAAAATAGCAAATCAATTTTTTTGTAAAATTTATAAATCAAAGTGCAATGTTTTATAGAAAAATATATATCAATTTGGTACAATGGTGTTAAACATAAGTAATGTTCGTTACAGTTGACAAAATTTCAAAGGAAAATTGGTGGTATGCAACTAAAATTTACAGTATAATTTTGATAAAGAAAATTAAAAGGAGGAAGCAAACATGACTTTAGGAGAAAGATTATTTCAATATAGAAATCGTATTAATATGAGTCAAGAACAATTAGCAGAAAAAATTGGTGTTACAAGACAGACCATATCAAAGTGGGAAACAGACCAAAGTGTGCCAGACTTTAATAAAATAGAACCATTATGTGATATATTTGAAATCACACCAGATGAATTAATTAAAGGAGAAGGTGCAGGACACAAAGCAGAAGAAAAAGGAAGGAGAGAATCAGAAAGTCAATATAATGAAAAAAGAAACAAAAGAAAAGCAATGATTTTAAGTATTAGTATTTTTTTATATTGTATTGCTACATTTAGCTTACCATATATGACAGAAAGTTTACAATATGAAGATGCACATGCAATTATGATTTGGGCAACATTATGTACAATTGCAACTGTTATGTTAGTGTATTTTTTCATAGCATATCCTAAAAAAGAAAAGAAAATAGATAAGGGAATAAAAGGAGACATAGAAGAGATTAATGAAACCATAGAAGAAATTGAAGAACTAGAAGAAAATATAAAAGAAGTAAATGGAAGAAATAAGACAGAAGCAATTATCATAGAAATGATTGCTATGCTTTTTCTTATTATTTATTTAGTGGTTAGTTTTATAACCATGGCATGGCATGTTACTTGGATTTTGTGGTTAGTATTTGCCCTTGTAGAATTAATCGTAAAATTGATTTTTGATTTGAAAGGAGAAAAAAATGAAAAATAAATGGGTAAAAATTATGCTTATAATCATATTGGCTTTGATGATTATAGCATCAGTAAATGTTATGATTTATGAAATAATCTATAAAGATAATCAGGTAAAACTTTCATTTATCGCATTTGGAGATCATACGGAAAAAATATTTGAAAAAGAATATCAACCAGAAGAAGTAGATAATATTAATGTAGATGTCTCTTCATCAAACGTAAAAATTGAAAAAGTAGATACAGATAAAGTAAAAGTAATAGCCTATGGAGATAAAGATGAAAAAGTAAAAGAAGAAATCAATGAAAAAGAACTTTCTATAACAAAAGAAAAGACAAAAATCTTTATGATAGCCATGTTTTATTGGTGTCATGAAGAAATCGTGATACAAGTTCCAAATGACTATGAAGCAACATTCAAAGTACATACAGCTAGTGGAGATATTTTTGCAACAAACTTAGAAAATCATACTATTGATTTTGAATCAACATCGGGAAAGATAGAATGTGGAAATATCCATAAGGGAATTTTAAAAAGTACATCTGGTAATGTTCGTGTTGGAAATGGACATGAAGTTAGATTACAAGCAACTTCTGGTAAGATACAAGCAGGTAATTTTGATAAATTGTCAGCAAAAACATCTTCTGGAAGTGTAGAAGTTGGAACAATAGAAGAAGGCACAATCCATACAACGTCGGGAAAAGCGGTTATAGAATCAGCTAAAAGAATACAAACAGAAACTTCATCTGGTGGAATAAAGATTAATAAAATAGAAGAATATTGTCAGTTGCAAACAAATTCTGGAAGTATAGTGGTAAATGATTTAAATATAATTGAGAATTCTTCTATTAATACAAAATCAGGAAGTGTCACAATAAAAGACAAGAATGATATATATGTAGAAACAAGTACAAAATCTGGGAATTCAAACATAAAAAATAATAATAGAAAATCAGATATCATATTAAACATAAATACAACATCTGGAAATATTTATGTGGATTAAGTATATAAGGGGGAAGTCGTATGAATATTAGTAAGTGGAAAATATTTCAATTTATTCAATTCATATTATTTATAGGTGTTAGCATATTTTTATTTGTTAGAAATGTTGATGGAAGTGGAACAGTAAACACATTAAATGTAAAATTGATTAGTTTTGGTGTATGGCTTGTATTTTATATTCTTGTATTAGCCATAGAATTTGGAATCTATAAGGTTATGAAAAAATCAAAAAAATAAAAAGAATTTGTTAAAAACAGTTTGAAAAATAACTGTTTTTTCGTGGTTTAGCTACAACGTAAAAAATAGTTTAAAAATGTTGTTTTCTTAACCAATATATGTCATAATGATAACAGAGAGAGGAAAAGCCATGAACGAAAAATATAATACATGAGAATATTATAATCAAAATGCAAAACTATATTTTGAACAAACACAAGTTGGAAATTTGCAAGAAAATTATGATAGGTTTTTAAAATATTTGCCATGTAATGCATACATCTTAGATTTTGGATGTGCTTCAGAGAGAGATAGTAAATATTTTCTTGAAAATGGGTATAAAGTAAAAGCTATAGATGGAGCGATTGAAATGTGTAACTTGCTAGTGATTACATACACCAGGAGGTTGTGTGCATGAAGTTTGAAGGCCTAAAAGATAGAAATACCTTCTTTTAAAATAGGGACAGGGTATGAAATAAAAGAAGGGAAATATTACCATTTTTCAAATAAAGAAGAAATGATACAAATATTAAAGGCGACAAATAAAAAAGTGAAGTTAGTAGAATATTATGAAACACTTCCAAGTACAAAGAGAATTGCCAAAAATACAGTTTTGGGAAATTTTATTATACAAAAATTTGAATAATAATGGAGATATCAAACAGATTAATGTAACAGATTAATCTGTTAATTTTTTAGATATTTTTATAAAAATAGTAGTTTTAGAATATTTTATATGATATAATTAGTAGGAACCTACATAAAGGAGAAAGAAATGGAAAATATTGGACAACTTATAAAACAAATATCAAATATTTTGATAAATGACTTAAATAAAAAATTAAAAGATTATAATATTACATTTTCTCAGTTACAAGTATTATTAGTAATTAAAGAATCTAATAATAAGATATGTCAAAAGGAAATTGCAGATATATTAAAAATAAAGCATACATCAGTAATTGATATACTTAAAATATTAGAAAGAAAACAATTAGTAAAGAAAAATACAAGAGAAGACAATGTAAAATATAATGAATTATCATTAACGATAAAAGCAAAAAGAATAATAGATAATTTGGATTTAGGAAAGGATAAAACACAAGAAATGATGGCAAGTACATTAGGATATTGTAGTGTAGAAGAAATGCTTTCTAAATTCAAAGAAGTATTAGAAAAATTGGAAGGTAGAATTTGATAATATGATGATAAAAGAAATAAAAGTTAAAAATATACTAACAAAATCCAGTTTACCAGTATCAGACTATTCCGTTAATCCCTATGTTGGATGTTCACATGCGTGTAAATATTGTTATGCTTCATTTATGAAAAGATTTACAAATCATCCTGAACAATGGGGAACGTTTGTAGATGTGAAGTATTGGGAAAAAATTAAAAATCCTAAAAAATATGCAGGAAAAGAATTATTTATTGGCTCTGTTACAGACCCCTATATGCCACTTGAAGAAAAATATAAAAGAACTAGAGCGTTACTAGAAGAAATGCAAGGAAGTGGTTGCAAAATTAGTATTGCAACAAAATCAGATTTAGTATTAAGAGATATAGATGTAATAAAAACATTTCCAGAAGCAAGGGTATCTTGGTCTATCAATACTTTAGATGAGGATTTTAGAAAAGAAATGGATTATTCCGTATCGATTGAAAGAAAAATAGAAGCAATGAAAAAATTTCATGAAGCTGGAGTTAGGACGGCTTGTTTTATTTCTCCAATTTTTCCTGGCATAACGGATATTAAAAGTATCATATTGAAAACAAAAGATTACTGTAATTTTGTATGGCTTGAAAATTTGAATTTAAGAGGAGATTACAAGGCAATCATATTAAAATATATAAAAGAAAAATATTCTAAACTATATCCGATATATGATGAAATATATAATAAAGGTAAACGAGAGTATTGGGAAAATCTAAACCAAGAGATACAAGAATTTTGTAAGGAACAGAATTTAGAATATGTAAGAAATGATGACTCAATAAAAAGAGAAATCAATGAACCGCCAATAGTTGTCAATTATTTTTATCACGAAGAAATTAAAAAATGAACAAATTAAAAGAGTGTAAAGGAATGAGGTAGTTATGATAGTAAATGTCGGAGGAAGAACAGATATCGTAAATTATTATAGTGAATGGTTAATGAACCGAATAAAAGAAGGATATGCATATTCCAGAAACCCATTATTTCAAAATAATGTTTCCCAAATAAGCTTAAAACCAGAAAATGTAGATTTTCTTATGTTCTGTTCTAAAAACTATAAACCTATACTAAAATACATGAAGGAAATCAATGAAACATATAGAATTATATGCCATTATACAATTACTGCTTATGGAAAAGATGTAGAACCAAATGTACCAAGTATTGATGATTCAATCGATACATTGATTAAACTTTCAAAAATCGTGGGAAAAGAAAAAGTATTATGGAGATATGATCCTATACTTTTGACAAAACATTATATTATACAAAAACATATTGAAACATTCCGCTATATGGCGGAAAAAATTAGCCCATATGTACAAAGATGTATTTTTAGTTTTGTTGAAATGTATAAAAAGCTAGAGTATAATATGCCAGAAATTATCCCATTTACAAGTGAAGATAAAATCTTAATCGTAAGAGAATTAGGAAAAATTGCAAAAGAAAATCATTTATATATCCAAACTTGTGGAACAGATGAAAATTATGAAAAATATGGAATTCATTTATCAGGTTGTACAACAACAGAAATTTTAGAGAAAGCAAACCATGTGAAATATAAAAACATAAAGGCAAAAGGAATGAGAAAAGGTTGCCATTGTATACCAAGTCGAGATATTGGTGCTTATGATACTTGTTTAAATGGATGCAAATATTGTTATGCAAATAAAAGACCAGACTTAGCACAGGAAAATGCAAAATTACATGATAAACATTCTCCACTTTTGATAGGAAATGTGAATAAAACAGACAAAATAACAACTGCAAAACAAAATAGTTTTATAAAAGAATTTTCTATAAATAAAGAAGAACAAATTCGTTTAATATAGAGACATATTATGTACACTATAAGGATTAAGAAAGTTGTAAAAAAATAAATTTTTTGATTTTAGATTTAGCTTAATTTGAATTTATCTGTTTTTTACTATATAGTTGTGACAAAAGATAGTAAATCAGAAAGGAGGCAATTTAAATGGTACAATATTTTTTAGCAATAGGTGGATTAGCAGTTGGATTTGTAATAGGTATGTTATATTCTGATTATAAACATAAAAAAGATAAAAAGTAATATAAATTACAGTTAATAGGACAGATAATCAAAGTGAATTTATCTGTCTTTTAATATACATAATTGTTCATGAAAACGACTAAACTTAGCAAAAGAACATGCAAAGTTACAAGATAGAAATTTTTTAGTTTTGATAAGAAACCTTAATAAAGCAGACAAAATAACAATCGAAAAACATTATTAGTTATTTTAAAAAATATATAAGTTAGAAAAAGTAAAAGGAGAAGCATGAAGTGTTTCCCCTTAAAATATATTTAATTTTTATATATTTAAAAATTTTTAATAAAATAATGATTCTTTTTCTAGCATTTTTATTGAAAAATGCATAACTGAAATTTAAGATAAAGTATAAAAATCATAGAGTTCAAAACTCTAAGAAGATTTTTTATATTTCAATTTTAGCAATAAAATATGTTGAAGTCAATGAAAATTTTAAAAAAATTTTAAAGAAAATATATATTAAAAAAATAAAAAATATTTTGAAAATTTTTTGATTAAAAACGTTAGAAAACCTTAAATAACAACGCTTTAAAAAAATATCAAATCTTCTTAGAGTTTTGAAATATAGGTAAAAAAACAAAAAATAAAATAGTATTGAATATGGAGTTATTTCTAATCATAAATAAACCTAAAACCAAAGAATACATAATTAACAAAAATAAGAAACAAAAGGGGAATTTTAAGGAATGAATAAATTTAGAAAAACAAAAAAGAAAAAGAATAATGGCATCACTCTAATTGCATTAATCATTACAATTATTATATTATTGATTTTAACAGGTGTAACGATTGCGACCTTAACAGGAGAAGATGGAATTTTAGAAAAAGCAACCAATGCAAGTGAAAAAACCAAAAAAGCCAATGCAGAAGAACAAGTAAAATTAGCAATAACAGCAAGTATAAAGCAAGATGGAAAGAGTGATTTAGAAGAGTTAAATACTGAGTTAGAGAAAATAGAAGGGCTGACATATAATAATGTTCCCATATCAGATAGAAATACAATAGAACTGCTACCAGCGACAGTTAATGTAGATGGATATGATATTATTATTGACATAGACTTTGAGGAAATTATACCCCTTGTACCAGAAGGATTTTACCGTGTGAAAGGGACAACGATAAAGAAAGGATTTGTTATTTCAGATGTAGAAGGAGATGATGTGAATAATACAAAAGGCGGAAACCAATATGTATGGATACCAGTCGATGGAATCTTAGGAGAAGATGGAAAAACCATACAAAATGCAGTTGATGGAGAAATTATATTAGGAAGATATACATTTAGTAGAAATGGAAAGATAAATACAAATTTGGTTCCAACAACATTAGGAGGAGAAATAAAAATATATAATGAATTTACTGTGACAGAAACTTCTATAGGAAAAGGAAATACTACAGCAAAAGATATAAATGCATTTATTAATAGTGTAAGAGAAAATGGAGGATACTATATTGCAAGATTTGAGGCAAGTAAAAATTCAAATACCAATAAAGCAGAAAGTAAATATAATAAGACTGTTTGGAATAATATAAGTCAACAAAATGCAGCAATAGCATGTCAAAATCTATATGCGGATGTAAATAGTGATTTAATAAATAGTTACGCATGGGACACAGCAACCTTGTTTATACAAAAGTATGGAAAAACTGATTATTCATTTGAATATGGAGTATCATTTGGTTCATCATTACAAAGAACAGGTTTATCAAGAGATGTACAATTAAATATTTATGATATGGCGGGAAATTGTTTTGAATGGACAACAGAAACTGGTAGTGACTCTAACAAGGCTGGTGTAGTTAGAGGAGGTGATTATTATAACAAAAATGATTATATGAATGTTCGCAACTGGTCTAACCCATCTGTTACTTTTAACCAAGGTTCTTTTCGCCCAATTTTGTATTTCTAGAAGTGTATAATCCATAGTATTAAGGTCAAAGGTTGAAATATTTTTTATATAGAGAACATAGGAAAAAGAATGTAATTTTAGCAATTTAAAAAAGCAGAAACTAGATATTAAAATTTTACGTTATAGTAAGTATAAGTAATTAAAAAATATACTTACTATTTTTATATATACATAATAGGAAACTAGACAAAAATGTGATATAGTTTTATCTACCTTACAAAAATGTCATTTAAAAACCAAAAAAATATGATATAATCATGTTGGAGGGAAAAACATGCAAAAAATATTAATAGTAGAAGATGACAAAAAAATACGAAGTGAACTAGAAACATTTTTAAACAAAAATGGATTTGAAGCAAAAAGCCTAGAAAACTTTGAAAATACCATTCAAGACATATTACAAGAAAATGCAGACTTGGTATTGCTAGACATCAATTTACCATATACAGATGGAGAATTTGTATGTAAAGAATTAAGGAAAACATCAGATGTTCCAATTATTATGGTAACGAGTAGAGATAATGAAATTGATGAATTAATGAGTTTAAATTATGGGGCAGACCAATATGTAACAAAACCATATAATATCCAGATATTACTTGCGAAAATAAATGGCTTATTAAAAAGAAATCAAAAGTCAGAAAAAGATATACAAAAAATAGATTGTAATGATTTTTACTTAAATATAGCAGAAAGAGTCATCGAAAAAGAAGAGCAAAAGATAGAATTAACCAAAAATGAATATAGCATTTTATACTATTTAAGTATCAATAAAGGGAAAGTGGTATCCAGAGATGAAATCATGGACTATTTATGGGAAAGCCAAGAATTTATAGATGACAATACATTAAGTGTTAATATCAAAAGATTAAGAGATAAGCTAGATGCACTAGGACTAGTAAATAGAATTGAAACTAGGAGAGGACAAGGGTATTTATTAAAATGAAATTTAAAGATTTTATAAAAGAAAAAATGATGTTGATAGTAGGTATATTTTTAGCTTTAGCTAGTGTAGAAATATTATTACTTGCCTATCATATTGGAATATTGGTAAGAGTATATTGTGCATGCATTGTCATACTGGTTGTAGCACTTGCCATTTTTATAGAATATAAAAGAAAAAAACACTACTATGATGAATTAATGAATCATATGGGAGAATTAACAGAAAAATACTTAATCTCAGAAATCATAAAAACACCTAATTTTATCGAAGGAAAAATATTAAAAGAAATTCTACAAGATACAGGAAAATCCATGTTAGAAAATGTGAATAAGTATAAAAAGATACAAGAAGAATATAAAGAATATATCGAATTATGGATTCATGAGGTTAAAATACCTATTGCAGCCAGTAAATTAATTATAGAGAATAATAAAAATGAGATTACAAAAAGTATAGAAGAAGAATTAGATAAAGTAGAAAACTATACAGAACAAGCCCTATTTTATGCTAGAAGTAATGCAGTAGAAAAAGATTATATTATAACCAAAACCAACTTAAAAGAAATTGTTAATGGAGCTATTTTAAAAAATAAAACCACCTTACTTAATGAAAAAGTATCCATAGAATTAACAGATTTGAAACCAGAAGAAATATATACAGATAATAAGTGGGGAATATTTATAGTTAATCAAATTATACAAAATGCTATTAAATATTCCAAAAAAGAAGATAAAAGAATTATCATTTCCTCAAAAGAAAAAAATGATAAAGTCATTTTATATATCAAAGATAATGGTATAGGAATTAAAAAAGGAGAAATTACAAGAGTATTTGAAAGAGGATTTACAGGAGAAAATGGCAGAAGAATGGGGCAGAAATCAACAGGAATCGGCTTATATTTATGCAAAAAGCTATGTGATAAGTTAGGTTTAGGAATAGAATTGAATGCAGAAAAAGAGGAAGGAACAGAAGTTAGAATTATCTTTCCTAAAAATAGTTATACCATTTTTAAATAGCTCTTTAGTAGAGTTATTTTTTTCTTATCATGAAAGAAAAATTGTTATGCACATAAAGTGTGTCGAAATCTTTGATTTCGTTAACACAATTACCTTACAAAACTGTAAGACAAATGTAAGATTAATAAATGGTAAAGAAGTAAGAAGCATCTTATAATATCATTAGAAAGTTGAAAAAGGAGGAAAATTTTATCATGAGCAAAGTATTAGAAGTAAAAAGCATTGAAAAATATTACGGAAATAAATCAAATTTAACAAAGGCGATTGATGGAATCAGTTTTAATGTAGAAGATGGGGAATTTGTTGGAATCATGGGAGCCTCTGGTTCTGGAAAAACAACACTTTTAAATTGTATATCGACAATAGATAGAGTAACCGCTGGAAAAATTATCATTAATAACCAAGATATCACAAAGCTAAAAGGTAATAAACTAAATAAGTTTAGAAGAGAAGAATTAGGGTTTATATTCCAAGACTTTAACTTATTAGACACCTTAACAGCCTATGAAAATATAGCACTTGCATTAACCATTCAAAAAGTAAAACCTCGTGAAATAGATAAAAAAGTAAAAGAGGTAGCAGAAAAATTAGAGATTTCAGAGATTTTAAATAAATATCCTTATCAAATATCAGGAGGACAAAAACAAAGAGTAGCATCAGCAAGAGCCATTGTTACAAACCCTAAAATGGTACTTGCAGATGAACCAACAGGAGCATTAGACTCAAAATCTGCAAGACAATTATTAGAAACATTTGAACACCTAAATCAAAACTTAGGAGCAACCATCTTAATGGTTACCCATGATGCATTCACAGCAAGTTATGCAGAAAGAATCATCTTTATAAAAGATGGTAAAATATTTAATGAATTAATCAAAGGAGAAGATACTAGAAAACAATTCTTTGAGAAAATAATCGAGGTGCAAACACTTCTTGGAGGTGACTTGAACGATGTTATTTAAATTATCTATAAGAAACATGAAAAAAAGTTTTAAAGATTATGCAATCTATTTTTTAACCTTAGTACTAGGCGTAGCTATCTTTTATATGTTTAACTCTTTAGACAGTCAACAAGCAATGTTACAAGTATCAGAATCTACAAGAGATATCATTAGATTAATGATTGAAATGCTTGGAATGATTTCTGTATTTATAGCAATTGTATTAGGATTTTTAATTGTATATGCTAATAACTTCCTAGTCAATAGAAGGAAAAAAGAATTTGGGATTTATATGACACTTGGAATGGGAAGAAGACAAATATCAGGAATTATTCTTTTAGAAACAATATTGATAGGAATCTTATCACTTGCAGTTGGAATATTTATAGGGATATTTGCTTCACAATTTATGTCTGTTTTAGTAGCAAAATTATTTGAAGCAGATATGAGTGAATTTACATTTGTATTTTCAAAAGATGCGTGTATAAAAACTTGTATCTATTTTACAGTTATGTTTTTAGCAGTCATTGTATTTAATACACTAACCATTTCAAGATATAAATTAATTAACCTAATGACTGCTGTCAGAAAAAACCAAAAAATAAAAATGAAAAATCCAATCCTTTCTATATTTGTGTTTTTGTTTTCAGCGGGGATATTGGCATATGCTTATTGGAGAGTAACAGCAGGAGTTTATGAGTTACGAACTGCAAATGAACTATTACCTCCAATCTTAATGGGAATCGCAGGAACAATAGGTGTATTTTGGTCTTTATCAGGTTTTATATTACGAATTATACAAGCTAATAAAAAAGTCTATTTAAAAGGAACAAACATGTTTGTATTAAGACAATTAAATAACAAAATTAATACAAACATCATTAGTATGAGTATCATTTGTCTAATGCTATTTATGACAATCAGTGTATTATCAGGAAGTTTATCCATACAATCTGCATTAGACTCACAATTAGAAGAATTAACACCAGTTGATATCAATTTATATAAAACAGCATATTTGCCAGAAAGTTCAATAAATTCATATACCAATGCACCACAATATTATACAAATGATCAACGAGAGGATTCCAGAAAACCAATTCGTTATACATTAGAAACCAATGGATATGACATGAATCAATTAAAAGACATTGTAGAATTTCCAATTTATGCAACACCAGATTGGACACTAGAAGATAGTTTAGGAGAGTATTATGAAGCAATGAAAAATCAATTTACCATGTTAAGTTATGACACACCAGAAGAAATTGTTAAAATTTCAGATTACAACAGATTAGCAGAACTTTATGGTGAGGAGCAATATCATTTAAATGATGATGAATATATAGTACTTTGTGATTTTGACCAAATGACAGCTCTAAGAAATGAAGCATTAAAAAGAAATCCTAATAGAGAAATTAATGGAAAAATATATCATGCAAAATATAATGAATGTCAAAAAGGTTATGTATTTATGTCATCAAGTAATATCAATGGAGGAATTATATTAGTACCAGATAATTTTGAAGTAAAAGAAGAATATACAGAACAATATTTTTTAGCGGCAAATTATAATGCAAAAACAGATGAAGAAAAAATGGAAATAGAAAGTATATTAATTGGAGATGGTAATTCAGAATTTGTTGATACAATAAAACAAAAAGGATATTTACTAGATGGAACATCTAAAATTACCCTAACAGAAGCCAGTAAAGGATTAGCTACAATCATTATATTTATAGCAATTTATTTAGGAATTGTATTCTTAATTGCAAGTTCAGCAATTTTAGCTTTAAAACAACTAACAGAAAGTTCTGATAATAAACAAAGATATACCATTTTAAGAAAAATTGGTTGTGATGAAAAAATGATTAATAAAGCATTATTTAGACAAATTTGTATCTTCTTTATGATGCCACTTGCTTTAGCAATTATACATTCTATTTTTGGAATTAAATTTATATTAGCAATACTTGCAGTACTTGCATCACCAGAAGAATTATTGCCTTCTGTCATAGCAACAGCCATTATTATAGGAGCAATCTATGGATTATATTTCTTAGCAACATATTTTGGAAGTAAAAACATTATTAAAGAGGAGGAATAGAGATGGAAGGCCAATACATCCCCTTTTATTTTCAAAAGAGAATTAGCAGAAATGTTAGTTCTCTTTTAGAATTTAGAAAATTCTTATAATATATAGCTAAACAGTAGAATAATTTTAAATTATATGCTATTCTATTGACAAAGTAATAACAAATAGAACTAAGAAAAGGAGAAGTATATGAAATTAGTCGTAAAAAATCTAAGAAAAAGTTTTGAGAAAAAAGAAGTCTTAAAAGACATAAATTTTGAATTTGAAAAAGGTAAAATTTATGGTCTGCTTGGTAGAAATGGAGCAGGAAAAACCACATTTTTTAACTGTCTGAATGAAGATATAGAAATAGATGCAGGAGAATTCTATATAGAAGATGATAATGATAAAAGAAAAATGGAAGCAGAAGATGTGGGATATGTATTATCTACTACAAATGTTCCAGAATTTTTAACTGCAAGAGAATTTTTAAAATTTTTCATAGATATTAACAAGAAGAAAATAAAGAATGAAAAAACAATTGATGAATATTTTAATTTTATGAAAATACAAGAAGAAGACAGAGATAGACTATTAAAAGATTATTCACATGGTATGAAAAACAAAATGCAAATGCTTGTTAATATAATTGCTAATCCAAATGTATTGTTATTAGATGAACCTTTAACTTCATTTGATGTAGTAGTCGCTGAAGAAATGAAACAAATGTTAAGAGAAATAAAGAAAGATCATATTATTATTTTCTCTACACATATTATGGAATTAGCCTTAGATTTATGTGATGAAATTGTTATCCTAAATAAAGGTATATTAGAAGAAATTAATAAAAATGACATAAATAATGAGCAGTTAAAAAATAAAATTATAGAAGCTTTAAAGGAGGAATAAAACAATGATAAAGACATTTATAACTTCCTTTAAATTGAAAAATACATATAGAACAAATAGTATTATATATTCTATTAAACAATTACCAATTATCAAAAGAATATTACCAAATAGTTTATATAAAAATAGAGGGCTAAAAATATTTGCGAATATCATTAGCATATTATATGAAATAATCAGTATTTTCATCGGTAAAATTATATATATTGTGGCTATGATATTCATGGCATTATCTTGGTATAAGACAAATCAAGCAGATACTTTTATACATTTATTTACTTTTTTAACACTATGTGGGGGAATGTTAAACACCTATATGCTTAATCCAACAAAAGATAAATATTACGCAATTATCATAATGAACATAAATGCGAGGGAATATGGATTATCAAATTATTATTATCAATTGTTAAAATTAGTGATTGGATTTTTACCATTTACCATTTTATTTGGAACAATAATAGGCGTTTCATTATGGGTTCAACTTGCAATACCTTTTTTTGTAGCAAGTGTAAAATTAATTGTGATGAATTATACCATATATAAATTTAAGAAAACAAATAAGGCAATGAATGAAAATCTACCAACAAAATTTGTTTGGGGATTTGTAGGAATATGTTTGTTACTTGCCTATGGATTACCAGTAATAAATATCGTCATAAACCAAACGATTTTCTTATTCATATTTGTTATTTCAATGATACTTGGAATGTATAGTTTTATAAAAATACATAATTTTAAAAATTATGCAAAGATGTATAAACAAGTATTAACAGAGACAAATGTATATATGCAAGAAAAAAATACGGGAACACAAGCAATAAAAGACATGAACCTAAAACAAATAGAACTAGATAAAAACTATACAAGTAATCAATCTGGATTTGCATATTTTCATGATTTATTTGTAAAAAGACATAGAAAAATTTTAACACAAGCAGTAAAGAAACAGGCAGTTATTATATTAGTCATTCTTATTGGAATCATGATTGGCATTGAAATAAATGAAGGATTTAAAACTAAAATAAATGAAATACTAATGGCGTATTTACCATATTTTGTTTTTATCATGTATTGTATCAATAGAAGTTCATCTGTTACACAAGCTATGTTTATGAATTGTGATCATAGTATGCTGACATATAGAATATATAGAACACCAAAAGTCATCCTTGGAATATTTAAAGAAAGATTAAAAACTCTAATTGGTATTAATTTATTACCAGCAACACTAATTGGAATTGGTTTAGCTTTACTGCTATATCTATCAGGTGGGACAGATAATGCATTAAATTATGGGATTTTATTTGTATCAATCATAGCTATGAGTGTCTTCTTTTCAGTCCATTATCTAGTAATGTATTATTTATTACAGCCATATAATGTTAGTACAGAAATGAAAAGTAGTACTTACACAGTGGTACAAGCAATTACATATTTTGTATGTTGGTATATGATACAAATACAATTGCCAACCTTATCTTTTGGAATAGCAACTATCATCTTTTGTGTAGCATATTCATTGATTTCACTATTTTTAGCATATAAGTATGCGCCAAAAACGTTTAAGTTAAGAGTATAGAAAACAAGACTACCAATAGTAATTATGGAGGAGAATATGAAGAATAAATTTATAAAAGAAATTCAGTCTACGCCAAGGATAAATAGGAAAGTTAGTGAAATACCACCGATTAATCAATATGGTATAAATCTACTTGAAACTGCAAATGCGAATGAAATCATAGATCAAATAATAGAAGAACCATTAAGGAAAGCATGTAAAGAACTAAAAGCCAAGGGTATTGAAACAGTAATGAGTAGTGCTAATAGAACGAATTTGTTAAAAGAAGGAGAAAAGGCATTAGAGAAAGAAGATGTAAGGGGGAGAGAATTATTTCTAGATGGTCCTACTTATGAAAGTGCAGGAAAGGGATATGCTTGGATTATGGTTAATTTTGATAGTCTATCAGATGATAATAAGAAGATATTATTTTCGTTAGAAGAAACGAAAAATGCAAAAGGGGAAAATATAGGAGAGAGAATTATATGGTTTGTAAAAAGTAACCCTCTTATGGATATATTAAAAAAAGATTCAAGTGAAGAGAAAGAAAGTGTTTTAGATAAAGAGTTTGAGGAACGTTCATTTAGTTTAAAATATAATAGTGATAGGTACCCTAAAAAAGTTATATTTTTTAGGATGCCGATTAGTGATACAACAACCATAGTAGACGTAGAAAAATACTTTGAAAGAATAACAAAAAGATTGCAACAGCAACAAATAGGAATAGATAAACCAAACATGACAAGAGATAAATAATATGCAAAATGCATTATAAAATGTTAAGGTTTATAGGAAACAAAATATTTAATAAGGAAGAATATAATACGATAGATGAAGAGATTGTTTATATTTATACAGCTGTTGGAAGTTTTGGAATTGTATCAGAATGGATAAAAGGCAATTTAAAAATAAATAAAGAAGAACTAATAAAGCAAATATTAAAGTTAAATTATACTAAACAATAAATGACAATATCATTTTTATAATTTTTCCTGCAAAATATGAAGAAGTGTACCAAGAATTAGGTGAACCAAAAAAAGAATATGAAAAAATATGTGAATATAAAAATAATATATTTGGGTCATACAATTTATACAATTATAGAAAAATATAGTTTAGTAATGTATTTAAACTTCTAAATAGTATACATAAAATTAATAGCAGAATATAATATATTAGTAGCGATTATTTCGTTACTAATATTTTTATAAAGAAGGAGATAGATATGCCTATAATAACAGGTAGAGTAGTATTTGACAGAGATAGAAGCGCAACAATTAATGCAGGAGATACAGGATTATTAGATATACCTGTTGTTCTACAAAATATAGAAACAAATGAAAGATTAGCCGTATTAACAGATGCAAATGGAAATTATGTTTTCCAAAATGTTCCCAATGGACAATATAGAATTGTAGAATCTTATGGTACAACAGGTGCTGTGTCATCACCAGGGGATTTTAGTTTAGCCACAGTAGGTGCAATTCCAATTGGAGAAGATCCACCAATTGATGCAGCAAGTAATCCACAACCAGGAGCCACAAATTTAGACTCATTAACACCAAATACAATTTTTGTTACTATTTCAGGAGATAATATTTCTAACCAGAATTTTCTAGATGGACCAATTAGAAATATTCCAATTGAAACGATACTAGATGAATGTGTTTCTGTATCAAATGAAAATTTGATCACAGCAGCTGATAATGGGACATTTGGTTTCTTTCCAGCAGGCACACCTGCTAATACAGGGGTTCCCATAGAGCCATACCCAGATGTAACACCAGATTATACGTATGTATTACCAAATCCTGAAGAATATACACCAATGGGAGGAGAATATACCGTACAAAATATTATGTCAGATGCACTTAGTCAACAAATTGGTGCTTGGTGGCGTATAGCAGACCATACAACTGGTGATGAGACAGGAAGAATGATGGTGGTAAATGGATTTGATCCAGGGTCAATATTTTTTACTAGTACAGTAGCTGTAACGCCAAATACAAATTATTTATTTAGTTCATGGATATTAAATTTGTTTAGAGCAGTAGGCTATGCAGAACCACGATTAGGTGTAGTTATTTTAGATGAAGAAGGAGAAAGATTATATAGTGCTAGTTTAGGAGAAACCATACCAGTTAATACAGAACTTCCTGAATGGAGAGAAATTGGTACAGTTATTAATTCTCAAAACAATCATTTTTTAACAGTGCAATTCTTAAGTGAAGGACCAGAAGAGATAGGAAATGACTATGTAATTGATGATATTACCTTACGAGAAATTGAAATTCCTACGTTTACACCTGTAAAAACAGCAAGTACAAATGTTATCGAGGTTGGAGAAGCGGTAACATATACAGTTAGTTTGGAAAATACTTGCACAAGTCCATTAACCAGTGTATTTTTTAGAGATATGATACCAGAGGGACTTGTATTTGTTCCTAATAGTGTGATTGTCAATAGAACGCAAATTTTAGGAGCAAATCCTAACGTTGGATTTGAAATACCAGATATACCAGGAGGAGAAACAGCTGTCATTATTTTTCGTGCGATTGCAGAATTTGTACCAGAAGAAAATCCAACAGTCAATACGGCAAGTATCATGTATTCTTATACACCAGTAGAAGGTGGAATAGAAAATGCGTATATGGTTCAAACAAATGAAGTAGAAGTAGGAATTGTTGTTCCAATAAATGAAGCAGATGTATCTATTACGAAAAATGCCAATACAAATCCAATTCAAGTAGGAGAAACCATTATATATACAATTACTGTAACAAACAATGGACCAATGTCAGCAGAAAATGTGGTTATCAGAGATAATATTCCAAATGTTATTTTAAATCCAGAATTCTCAATAAATGGTGGAATTACTTGGAATCCATGGAACGGGGAATATGTAGTAGGAACACTTGCAAATGGAGAAAATGTAACCATATTAATTAGAGGCACTGTTAGTATGAATGTTAGTGGAAATATTACCAACACAGCCACAGTAAGTTCAACAACGCCTGATCCTAATCCCTCAAATAATTCTGATACAGAAGTTGTAACAATAGAAAATAATAATGGAGATGCAGATTTATGTATCAAAAAGAGGGCTTTTCCTAAATGTGTAAAAAAATGTAGATTATTAACGTATGTTATAAAAATAATGAATAATGGTCCAGCAAATGCGGAAAATGTTACTTTATTAGATGATATTTCAAATAAAATAACTGAACCAGAATTTTCAGCAGATGGAGGAACAACTTGGTTACCTTGGGAAGGAAGTTATTGCCTTGGAACAGTAGAAAATGGAGAAACAAGAATTATTTTAATAAGAGGAAGAGTAAAGTTATTTACTATTTGCAAAATTGTGAATAAAGCTTTGGTCATTTCTACAACACCAGACCCAAATGAATGTAATAATGTAGCTGTTTCAAAAGTGAAAGTTAGCAAATTTTTTGATGGCTGTTGCAATTGTTGTTGCTAGAATCAAATAGAGTAAAAGAAAAGTGGCATATACTTAAAAGTTAAGAAATGCCACTTTTTAGTATTTATGATAAAGTATGAAAGAATTAAAGATTAGAATAAGTTTATATAAGTATAGAGTATTTTTAGTTTTTATGATATAGTATATATGAAAAATAAAACAAATAGAAATTTGAAAATGGAGAAGTATATGAAAAAAGAAATAAACAAAGAACAAATAATTGTATTTGGCGGTTGTTTTAATCCGCCATTAAATTCACATTTTTCGCTTGCAGAACAAATGCTAGCAGAATATCCAGAAATAGAGAAAGTTATATTTGTTCCAGTAAATAGTCAATATGAAAAAATGGATTTAATTGAAAATGAACATCGTTATCAAATGTTAAAGGCAGTTTGTGACAAAAATGAAAAATTTGAAGTATCAAGAATAGAACTAGATAATGAAAGGCAGTTATATACAGTTGAAACATTACGTATATTACAACAACAGTATCAAAACTATGAGGTGACTTTTTTAACAGGTAGTGACAATTTAAAAACATTAGATACATGGAAAAAAATAGAGGAACTTATTAGAGATTTTAAAATATATATCTTAGAAAGAGATAATGATTGCATGGAGAAAATTATTGAAAATAATGAGTTGTTAAGAAACCATAGAGAATCTTTTATAAAAGCAAAAGACACGATAAAAAGTAATTTAAGTTCTACATTTGTCAGAGAAAAAATTAAGGAAGGAAAAAGTATCCGATATTTAACACCCGATGAAGTTATCACATATATAAAACAACATCAGTTATATCAATAGAATACCCAATTTGGAATATTTCTTTTCAAACATTTAAAAATGAATAAGAAAAAGAAAGGAGAATTTGAAAATGTTAGAAAGAGCAGAACTAATAAAACAAACAGAAGGGGCAATTGATTGGATAAAAGAATATGTAAAACAAAGTGGAGCAAAAGGTGTTGTTATTGGTGATAGTGGAGGTAAAGATTCAGCAACAGTTCTTGGTATGGCCGTTAAGGCTTTAGGAAAAGAAAACGTACTTGCTGTATCTATGCCTTGCCATTCTGTATCTCATGATTTTGATGATGCCAAATTAGTGGCAGATACGTTTGGTGTGAAATTTTTAAAAGTAGATTTGACCAAAACATATAATGAAATGGAAAACGAAATACAAGTTGCCATGGGGGAAAAACTATCAAAAGAAGCAACCATTAATATGAAACCAAGATTAAGAATGATTACCTTATATGGAATGGCACAAAGTTTAGGATATTTAGTAATCGGAACAGGAAATCTTTGTGAAGCAATGGTAGGATATACAACCAAATGGGGAGATAATGCTTCAGACTTTAATCCTATTGGAAATTTTACAGTTGATGAAGTATTAGCTATCGGAAAATATGTAGGTGTTCCAGAAAGAATATTGCAAAAAGCCCCAAATGATGGATTAGGTGGAAAAACGGATGAAGAAAAAATGGGAATTAAATATAGTCAAATTGCAGAAATGATAGAAACAGGAAACACAGAAGAAAATGCGAAGAAAGAAATTTTAAAAAGATATGAGGCGTCAAAACATAAAAGAGAATTAGTTCCAATTTATACTTTTGAAAGAAAGAATTATTTAAAAGATATGGAGAATAAATAAAATGGCAACTTTTGAAGATTTTATGAAATTAGATATTCGAGTAGGCACGATTATAAAAGTAGAAGAATTTAAAAAAGCAAAAAAACCAGCCTACAAATTAGAAATTGATTTTGGAGAAGAGATTGGAATAAAAAAATCATCAGCCCAAATTACCAATATATATAATCCAGAAGAGTTAATAGGAAAGCAAATATTAGGTGTGGTAAATTTTCCTAAAAAACAGATTGCAGACTTTCTATCAGAAGTATTGGTATTAGGAACATATAGTAAAGAAGGCGTTATATTAATTACACCAGACAAAAAAGCAAGTAATGGCGATAAATTAGGATAATATAGGAGATATAAATAAAACAACAATTTAATATCATACAAAAAAAATAGACAAAGTAACAAATGAAAAAGAATATGTAATGAAGTGGAAAATAAAGTGAATCGATGTAAAAAGTAAAAGCTCTCTGTCCCAAAAAACGGAACAGAGAGCTCGGGTGAAACATTTATGAGTTACATTTTTTTACCAGGGCTAAGAACTTTCTATCATAAAGCTCCTGAACAGTTATAGGAAGTTCTCCAGCGACAGCCTTTTCCAAAAAGGCATCTTTACCTAAGTTGGCTAAGGCTTGCTTTAATAGAAAGCATCCGCAGGAATTACCACAATTCCCACAGCTGCTAACATCAGCCAAGTGCTGAATTAGATCCTCATGAATTTTCCGATCCTTTTCCTTAAGCGTATTAAGTGTTGTGTTACACATAAATGTAATCCTCCTTTGATATGATTTTCTAGAATTATATCAAAAAAACCTATGAAAGTCAAGGAAAATAGGAGACAGAGGCATTATAAGAAAGGCATGTATAAATAAAATCAAAGATTCTACATACATGTGAAGACTGTTTTTGCATACTTCGTGAATATAAGAAAACTAAAATTGTAGTATAGAAAAAAAGAAATAAATGAATTAATTTTCACTTATTTCTTTTTTTGTATAAATGGCATAAGCACAAGAAAGTAAAACAGATTTCAATAAATACTTGCGGTCATTGGTTGAATAATTATCAATAAAATCAGTTTTTTCAAAAACACAATCTAAAGCCTTTTCAAACAATTTACAAAAATTATCATAGGCTATCTCAATAGGAGCGCTTTCTAAAGCCAATCCAATTAGCAATTTTATATCATTTATTTTATAAACTTCTTTTAAAACACAAATAACAAAAAATTTAGCTAAGTGATTTTTGTTATATTTCTTCTTTATGGGTGCTTCTATAATTTTATTTTTTACATAATTATTAATCATATTTTTAGTCAAGATTTGCGTACCCTCCTCAGAACTTGTATTAGATAAAAAAGAAGATAATGTTTCATTTACTAAGGTAACAACTTGGTCTAAATATAAATCAACATTAGGTAGTTCTTTCCATCTAGGAATATGCAATTTAATTAGTTTATTACTCATATTTTTCAATCCTTTATTTTAATTTCTATTTTATAACATATGAACAATGTTCATGAAATTTTCATAATCGTAAAAAAATCCTTAGGAATACATATATATTATCATGCATAGAATAGATAGTCAATATTGACAAAGTTATATCGATGTGTTAACCTGGTTTAGAAAACTAGATAGGAGAATTTTGAATATGAAAAATCAATTAAGAGAAGTTCCAAAATTTGATAATATCAAAGAAATTATATATAATTCTGTAAAGTTATATCCAGAAAATATAGCATTTACAATCAAAAAGAAAATGCAAGGGGATAAAATAGAATATACGAATATTACGTATACACAATTATTAAAAGATATAAATGCATTAGGAACAGCATTATATGAAAAAGGCTTAAAAGGGAGACGAATAGCAATCATTGGAAAAAATCAATATCATTGGGCAATTTCACATTTGGCTTGTTTGTTAGGTGGCATGATTTCTGTACCATTAGATAAAGACTTACAAATGAATGAATTAGAAGAATCATTAATTCGAAGTAAAGTAGACGCGATTATTTTTGATGAAAAATTAACAGATAAAATACAACAAGTTAAAGAAAACCAAAAAACAAATATCCACGAATATATTTGTATGAGTGATATAGATGGATTTGAAGATGTTAAACAATTACTTGAAACAGGAAAAGAATGTTTAGAAAACGGGAAAGAAGATTTTATTCATTGTGAGGTTGATGGAAAAGGAATGAGTATATTATTATTTACATCAGGGACTACTTCCAAATCAAAAGCAGTAATGTTATCTCAATATGGAATTGCAACAAATGTATATGATATGCAGATTGTAGAAACATTTTATGATACAGATGTAAATATTGCATTTTTACCATATCATCATATATTTGGTTCAACTGCTATGGTGGTCATGTTAGCATATGGTGTAAAAACAGTATTTCCAGATGGCTTACGATATATTAAACAAAACTTACAAGAATATCAAGTATCTGTTTTTGTTGGCGTACCTTTATTAGTAGATAAAATGTATGCCAATATTGAAAAAGAAATCGAAAAACAAAGAAAAACAAAATTAATAAAAATAGCAACAAAAATTAGTAATTTTCTATTAAAATTTCATATAGATATACGAAGAAAACTATTTAAACAAATTATTGATGGACTAGGTGGCAAAATGCGATTTGTTATTGCAGGAGGTGCGCCATTTGACAGTAAAATAGAAAGAAAATTTAATGAATTTGGTATTCATATGGTGCAAGGATATGGATTAACAGAAACATCACCTGTTATTGCAGCAGAAAATGATAAATATGCTAAATATGGCTCAGTAGGAATCCCTATGAAGCATACAGAAGTAAGAATTGTAGATAAAGATGAAAAAGGAATTGGAGAAATTACAGTAAAAGGTCCAAATGTAATGCTAGGATATTATGAAAATGAAGAAGCAACAAAAGAAGTTGTGCGAGATGGTTGGTTTTATACAGGGGATTTAGGATATTTAGATAAAGATGGTTTCTTATTTATTACAGGAAGAAAAAAAGACATGATTGTTTTAAAAAATGGAAAAAAGGTATTTCCAGAAGAATTAGAAACGTTAATCAATCGAAATGAAGAAATAGAGGAATCATTTGTATATGGCATGCTAGATAAAGAAGATAAAAGTAAAGTAAAAGTTGCTGTTAAGGTAGTATATAATAAAGAAGTGGTAAAAGAGAAATATGGAGATATTTCAAAAGAGGATTTATTCCCAATCATTTGGAATAAAATAAAGGAAGTTAATAAAACATTACCAAGATATAAATATATCATGCATATGATATTGACAGATGAACCATTAATTAAAACCACGACACATAAAACTAAAAGAAATGAAGAATTGAAAAAAGTAAATTAAACAATTTAATGGTATAGAGAAAATTACAGCTCTATACCATTAAATTGTTTTACTATTCATTTTTAGTTCGAATGATACCTTTCCTGTCTTAATAGATTATTTATAGTTTATACTTTTTTAGAATTATTTTTCATTTATTTTAATACTCTAAGAACATTTTTTATATCTCGATTTTAACAATAGAATATGAGAAAGTCAATAGAATTTTAGAAAAAATTTCAGAACAAAATATATGTTAAAACTTAAAAAAATTCATAATAAGAAATTCAAAATATATTGAAATATCAATATGTTCATGCGACATTAAAATTCCTAGAGTATTAAAATCAAAGATAAAAAATTATATACTAAACATTAAAGTGAAAGAAAGTACATAAATAAAATCTTATACACAAAGAAAGAAGAAAAGAAAGGGGATATCAAAAGATGAAGAAGGAAGAAAATAGAAAGAAAAAAGATTCCACAAAAGGAATAACCTTAATTGCATTAGTCATAACAATTATCGTGTTATTAATTCTAGCAGGAGTAACGATAGCGACACTAACAGGAGAAAATGGAATTTTATCAAAAGCAACAGAAGCAAGCAATAAAACAGAAGAAAAAAATGCAGAAGAAGAAGTAAAAATAGCTGTAATGGGAAGCATAGGAACAAATGGAGAGTTAGAGAATGAAGTACTAAAAGACAACTTAAACAAAATAGAAAATATAAGTGGAGTACCAGAGGAAATAACAGATAGTAGTTATCCATTAACTGTAACAGTAGAAGGAAAGCATAGTTATACAATTAATAAAGACGGAAGCATAAAAGAAGTACCTAAAAGAGAAGGAATTAAAGTAGGAGACTACGTAAATTATACCTATGATGAAAAAGTGGAAGGATATAACCTATTATCAACACAAAGTGGATATACAAGTGATCAAACAGTAAACCAAAAAAGCGGAATGAAATGGAGGATTTTAAATATCCATGCAAACGGAACTGTTGATTTAATAGGAGATGTGAGTGCATCAGACCAAGGAATATATTTTAGAGGAGCGCAAGGATACAATAATGGAGTATATTTACTAAATGATATATGTAAAGAGCTATATAGTAACAGTAGTTTAGGATTAACAGCAAGAAGTATCAATATGGAAGATATAGAAAGTCAAATGAATGAAACAGGAATTGCAGCAAGGGATGTATATACATATGACGGAACACAATATGGAAAAACCAAAACATATACAGGAAGTTATGCAAATTATCCAAATCTATATGCGAAGGAAAAAGGAAGTGGAATAGATACAGTAGAAGTAAACACAAATGGAATAGAAAAAAGTGATAACGGATACACAAGCCCAACAACAGAAAGTGCAAGCAGACCAAGTAAAAGCTTAACGGCAACGGAAACATTTTACTTTTTTAGGCATACCCCAGCAAATTATTTTAAAGATTATGATGGAAATAGTAGTATAGTAAAAGATATATTGTTTAATCAAGTAAACTATGGTTTAGCTTCTCGTTATGTTAAATGTGTCTCGTTTTATGTGGAGTTTGGTTTATGCGTTGTGGACAGTGTTGATTTTACTGGTGTATGGTTATATGCATCAGCAGGGACTTCGAGTAGCAGCTACTATCGCCTTCGCCCTGTAGTTTCTCTAGGGACTGACATCAAAATCGAAGCATGTAAAGGAGAGAACAGTAGCACGAATATGCATGAAATAATTAAATAATACAGTATAAATGTGTGAACATATAAGATAATAAACTAATGTTATAATTTCATAATTAAAAATTAGAAATATATAAAAGTTAGAGAATGTAAACTTTTATATATTTCTTGCTTTTTCGACAATCTTATAGTACAATGAGGTAAATATGAATAGATAAGGAGAAAGTACATGAGAATTCGATATAAAAAATGGGCCAGACCAGAACTAGAAGCAAGTCCTTTTTATATAGATAAACCAGAAGAAATAAAAGGAAAATGGAAGGCATACTTTGGAAATAGCCATCCAATTCATTTAGAATTAGGTTGCGGAAAAGGGCAATTTATATCAGAACTAGCATCAGAAAACTTAGATATTAATTATATAGCAATTGATTTAGTAGATGCTATGTTAGGGCTAGCAAAAAGAAATGTAGAAGCAAAATACAAAGAAAAAAATATAGAACCAAAAAATATTGTATTAACAAGATTTGATATAGAAAGAATCTTATTAATTTTAGAAAAACAAGATGAAATTCAAAGAATCTATATTAATTTTTGTAATCCTTGGCCAAAGGGAAAACATAGAAAAAAGAGATTAACGCATACAAGGCAATTAGAAAAATATAAAGAATTTTTGAAAGAAAATGGAGAAATTTATTTTAAAACAGATGATGATGATTTATTTCAATCTAGCTTGATATATTTTGAAGAATCTGGTTTTGAAATCATAAAAAAGACTTATGACTTACATACAGAACCAATATTTGAAAAAAATATAGAAACAGAACATGAAAAAATGTTTTCAGAGCAAGGAATTAAAATAAAAGCATTAATAGGAAGAAAAAGAGCATAAGAAAAGTCAATTTTCTTATATAATAAAGAAAAATTTAAAAATAGCTTGTATTTTGTAAAAATACGTGCTAAAATAATAATAGATTAAAAAAAAACCGATTTTGTGAGGGAAGATTTTTTTAATCTTTTTTTGTTTTTTATTTAGAAAGGGGTATAAGATGAACACAAAGTATATTTTTGTAACAGGTGGAGTTGTATCGGGATTAGGAAAAGGAATTACAGCAGCATCATTAGGAAGATTACTAAAAAATAGAGGGTATAAAGTAACGATCCAAAAATTTGACCCATATATTAATGTAGACCCAGGAACGATGAATCCATATGAACATGGAGAAGTTTTTGTAACAGATGATGGGGCAGAAACAGATTTAGACTTAGGGCATTATGAAAGATTTATTGATGAAAATTTGACACATAATTCGAGTATTACCATGGGAAAAATTTATCAAAGTGTTATAGAAAAAGAGAGAAGAGGAGACTATTTAGGGAAAACAGTGCAAGTGATTCCTCATATCACAAATGAAATCAAAGAAAAAATATATGGATTTGAGAATACAGACACAGATATTGTCATAACAGAAGTGGGTGGTACAGTAGGTGATATAGAAGGACTTTCTATTATAGAAGCAATTAGACAAGTAGGATTAGAAAAAAATAAAGAAGATGTTATCTATATTCATGTCACTTTATTACCATATATATTTGGTTCTAATGAAATCAAATCAAAACCAACGCAACATTCTGTAAAAGAATTACAAAGTTTAGGAATCAAACCAGATATTTTAGTTTGCAGAACAGAACAAGAGATTCCAGATAATATAAGAGAAAAATTATCTCTATTTTGTAATGTAAGAAAATCAAGTGTTATCCAAAATAAAACAGCAGATTGTTTATATGCAGTACCTTTAATGCTAGAAGAAGAAGGACTAGCAAGAGAAGTATGTAACCATTTACATTTGGAAAAATATATTCCAGACAATACAAAATGGGAAGAAATGATTGAAAATATTAGAAAGATAGATGAAACAAAAGTTGTAAACATTGGGTTAGTTGGAAAATATATAAAATTAGAAGATTCTTATATTTCTGTTATTGAAAGTTTATATCATGCAGGATTTGCGAATCATGTAAAGGTAAAAGTAACATTAATTGATTCTGAAAACATAACAAGAGAAAATGTGAAAGAACAGTTAAAAGAAATGGATGGAATTGTCATTCCAGGAGGATTTGGAGATAGAGGAATTGATGGAATGATAGAAACAGTCAAATATGTAAGAGAAAACAATGTCCCATTCTTAGGAATTTGTTTAGGAATGCAAATGGCTGTTGTAGAATTTGCAAGAGATGTGTTAGGGATTGAAGATGCAGATTCAGAAGAATTTAATAAAGAAACAAAAAATCAAGTCATTCATATTATGGAGGAACAAAAGAAAATTAATACAAAAGGTGGAACGATGAGATTAGGAGCATATCCTTGTATAATAAAAGAAGGTACACTAGCACACAGATTATATGAATCAACAGAAATTTCAGAAAGACATAGACACAGATTTGAATATAATAATGATTATAGAGAAAGATTAGAAAAAGCTGGATTGAAAGTATCTGGAACTTCTCCAGATGGTTTATTAGTAGAAATGGTAGAAATTCCAGAACACCCATATTTTATTGCTGGACAATTTCATCCAGAATTGAAGTCAAGACCGAATAGACCAGGACCATTATTTGTTGGTTTGGTAAAAGCAGCGAAGAAATAGAAAATAAAAAATATGAAAGAAGATATATAAGAATGAAAGAGAAGGCTCCCACGACATCCGTGGAAGCCTTTTTCTCAGGGTATATAAGACTGAATTTTATCTAAAGCGGATTTCTTTGAAGCGAAAAAGAAAGATCGATCTTTCTCTTTTTTCATTAAGTCGTCTATTATACGAGTCCGTTTTTCTTGCTTGAAAAAAGCTATTTGAGTAACGTCGTAGGAAACACCATACGGGAAGGTATTACCCTTCCAGATATCCTGCCCTGTAATCGGGTGTTTCCCGCAGTAACAGGACAGGTCTAAAATAAGCCGTGTCTCTAGAAGATCTTTCAGATCTTCCCGACCTTCTTCAGTCTCAAAGAGTTCTTTACGAACTCCAAAGAAAAGTTTTTCCATTTTAAAACCCCTTTTGCAGGCTACTGTACGCCTGCATCCTTTCTTAATTATTGTGATTACATATTAGTGGTCACTATGTTCATTATAGCACATTTTCCTTTAAATATCAACAAAAAGAGCAAAACATGAATCACAAGAAAAGTATTTACAAAAATAAATTACATATGATATAATTATTAAGTACAAAAGCGTATTAAGAGGTGATAGATAAAAATGTCAGTACTTATCATAATATATATACTAATACTTGTAATATTTGCTCTTATTGCATATGCCGTAATGCAAATAAAATTGTTTGGAATGAAAGTAAAAGACTTCTGGGGATTTATTGAAGCAAACCAGATGTTAGATAAATTATATATGTTTGCAAAGCAATATGAAAAAATGACACCACAAGAACAGGTTATTTATTTATCAGAGGCAGAAAAAATATTTAAAGCATTTGATAAAGTACCAGATGAATTATGGGAAGAAGAATATAATAAATACAAAGAAGTTGTTCGTAAATATAATGATATTCGAATGTTTAGATGGACATCTAATTAACAATGAAGAAAAAATAGAATCCAGTTTTTGAACTGGATTCTATTTTTTCTATATAATAAGGTTAAGTTTTTTAATAAGATTATTCCTCAACCTTTTTTGTGGTTTTTGTTTTTTTATCTTCAGTCATAACTTCCTTGATAGCACCTAAACTACCTAAAGCGCTTGTCGCTTCAAATGGAATAAATACTTTATTTGCTTCACCTTCAGCAACTTTTTCTAAAGCTTCTAAAGATTTTAATTGAACCAATTTTTCATCAGGATCAGATTTCTTAATTGCATCATAAACCATTTGAATTTCTCTAGCTTTTGCATCAGCAACTTCCTTAATCGCTTGTGCTTCACCGACAGCTCTTCTAATTTGAGATTCTTTATCAGCTTCTGCTTCTAAGATAGCAGCCTGTTTTTTACCTTCTGCAATGGTAATGGCAGATTGTCTTTGTGCTTCAGCTTCTAGAATTAAAGCTCTTTTATTTCTTTCTGCATTCATTTCTTTTTCCATAGCATCTCTAACATCAGCAGGTGGTTCAATGTCTTTAATTTCCACTCTATCAATTTTACAACCCCATCTATCTGTTGCTTCATCAAGCACAACTCTTAATTTTGTATTAATACCATCTCTTGAACTAAAAGTTTCATCTAAATCCATTTTACCAATAATATCACGGATAGTTGTAATAGCTAAATATTCAATACCTTTCTTTAAACTTTGAATTTCATAAACTGCTTTTGCAGGGTCTGTAATTTGATAGAACACAACTGTATCAATTGTGATTGTAACATTATCCTTTGTAATAACACTTTGAGGTGGAATATCCATAGTTTGTTGTTTTAAACTAACAACGCTTCTTACATGATCAAAAAATGGAACGATAATGGTAAGACCTGCGTCTGCTACCTTATAAAATTTACCTAATCTTTCAATGATATATACCTCAGATTGTTTACCGATTTTGATTGACATAAAAGCTATTATCAAAATGATAACAAGTAGTATTCCTAAAAAAATCATAAAACTTCCTCCTTTTAAACATCCTTTTTATTTATAAATGAATATAAAAAACAAATTATTCTGAAATTGGTGAAACAATTGCTCTAACACCATCAATTTTTTTTACTTCAACTTTTGTTCCCTTTTCAATATTAGAACTATCAATGCCTTCAGCAGACCAAACTTCGCCATCAACTTTTATTTGGCCAACACCATTAATAGAATCAATATCTTTAATAACAATGGCTGTTTTTCCAATAATAGAAAAGGCATTTGTTTTTTCTGTAGGTTCTTTTTTATTCACAAATTTTTTCACAAATGGCTTTGTAGCTAAAATTAAAACAGCAGATAAAATGACAAAAACACTTGCTTGAACCATTAAGTTATCTGTAAAAAAGCTAACACACATTGTAATTAAACCTGCAATACCTAGCCAGAATACTAAAAAACCAGTTGTAATAATTTCTGCTATAAAAAAGATTCCAGAAGCAATTAGCCAAAATTGCCACATAGATAAATCCTCCTTTTTTATTCACACTATATATATTATACTATAAAATATGGAAAAAATAAAGGGTTTTGGTAAAAATAGTCTTAGAATGTTCAAGATAATGATATTTTTGTTTTCCTTACAAAATAATTATGCATATAACTTGTAATTCAATACAAAAAATGATATAGTAATAAAGAATTTAACAAAGGAGAAGCGCAATGAAAAAAGTATATGAAAACGTAAAAAATAATGAAACAGGAATTACCATATTGGCTTTGGTTATTACAATTATCGTTTTACTTATACTAGCAGGTATAACCATGAATATGGGAAAACAAGGGATAAAAGAAAGTAAAGAAGATGCCAAATTAACGGAATTGGCTATGGTTCAAAATGCAGTGTTACAAAGAAAAACGAAGGCAGATTTAACAGGTGAAGAATACCCAGGACAGAAAATTACAGAAGCAGGAGTCGACCTAGATAATGTAATAGGAGATATCAATGATAATAAAGACACAGGAGAAGACGCTGTTACAAGGAAAGACAGCAATAATGAGCATTATTATCTTTTAACAGAAACCAATGATGGATTAAATGGTTTAGGAATTACCAATTCAGAAGATGCATATATTGTAAATTATGAGACAGGAGAAGTTATTAATTATACAACAAAATTAACAGGAACAGGAAAACCTTTATATATCTATGCAAAAGAAGCAAACTAAAAAGGAGGAGTAAAATGACAGAAGAATTAAAAAAACAAATACTACAATTAGGTATTCTTAAAGACAATATCTTGTTTAATGAACCAATGTCAGAACATACAACCTTTAAAGTAGGCGGACCTGCTGAATGTTATATAAAAATTGACGAAATACAAGATTTAAGAAACATATTAAAATTTGCAAAGCAAAAGCAGTTACCAATTACCATTTTAGGAAATGGAAGCAATGTACTTGTATTAGACGGGGGAATCAAAGGTATTGTTTTAAATATAAGGTTTAATAAAATAGAAATGATGAATTTAGATACAAAAATTTTTGCAAACATAGGTGCAGGTGTCAAGATATCTGTTTTAGGACACTTGCTTTTAAAAAATGCGATAACTGGATTTGAAGAATTATCAGGAATTCCTGGAACAATTGGTGGAGCTGTTAAAATGAATGCAGGAGCACATGGTAAGGAATTAAAAGACATTGTTAGTACAGTGATTTGTATGGATTATAATGGAAATATCCATCAATTTGAAAATAAACAGATGCATTTTGATTACAGAAAAAGTATGCTAAAAGATAATTCATATATTGTGTTAGAAGTACATATGGAATTTCAAAAAGGAGAAGAAAAATCTATTAAAGAAAAAATGGAAGAATATGCAACTTACAGGAAAGAGAAACAGCCAATTGAATATCCAAGTGCAGGGAGTACTTTTAAAAGAGGAACAGACTTTATTACAGCAAAATTAATTGATGAAGCAGGATTGAAAGGATATAGCATTGGTGGAGCAGAGGTTTCTAGCAAGCATGCAGGATTTATTATTAACAAAGGAAATGCAACAGCAAAAGACATATTAGAGTTAATTAAATATGTAAAATACAAAGTAGAAGAAAAGTTTAATAAAAAAATAGAATTAGAGATTGAGATTATGGGAGAGAAATAAGATGAATGGTTTTATGCATTGGTTTAGATCAAGTACAAAAATGAAAAGATGGATATTTTTGATTTTACTAGGAATTATACTATGTTGTTATGGAATTGCAGAAATATTAGTTATGAAAGAAATATCTTTTCAAGAAGTGGGAAAAGTGGTTGGCATATTTGTGGTAGGATTTATTGGCATAGTATTAGGATTAGTATATATTAATAAAAGAACACTAGAAGTGTTAATAGAATCAACAGATGAAAGAATGGAAAATAGAAAAAATGTCAATATTAATTCGCTAATCTTTAATAAAACAGTATATGATAAAGGCCCTAATATTGTTGTAATTGGTGGAGGAACAGGACTAAATACCGTTCTTTCAGGATTGAAAAATTATACGAATAATTTAACAGCAATTGTAACAATATCAGATTATGGTGAAGGAGTTACAAATTCTAGAAGAGAATTACAAACTTTACCATTAAATGACATAAAAGACAGTATTGTAGCATTATCTAAGAAAGAGGAACAAGTTCAAAAACTATTAAACTATGAATTTCAAAGTGGAAAATTAAGAGGATTAGATTTCTCAGATATTTATTTTTTAGCAATGAAAGAAATAAATGGGAACTTTGAAGATTCTATTATTAAAAGCAATGAAGTCATTAATATGATTGGAAAAGTTATACCAGTTACATTAGATGAAATGAAAATTGTTGCAGAATTAGATAATGGATATATTGTAGAAGAAAAATCAAAAATACCAGAAATGGTTTCTGAAAAACTGACAAAGATTAATCGAATTATGATTAGTCCTTCAAACTGTAAGCCAGCACCAGGCGTTGTAGAAGCAATAAAGGAAGCAGATTGTATCATTATTGGACCAGGTAGCCTATATACAAATGTCATACCAAATCTTTTGGTAAATGGTGTTAATAAAGCGATTAAAGAAAGTACAGCGATAAAGGTATATATTAGTAATATCATGACAGAACCAGGGCAAACAGATAATTATAGTGTCGCAGACCATATAAATGCCATTATGGAACATTGTGGACAAGGTATTATAGATTATTGTATTTATGACACAGGAGAAGTGATACCAGAATTTATTAAAAAATATAATTTGGAAGGACAAGATATTGTTGAACAAGATATAGATAAAGTAAAGGGAATTAAATTCTTACAAAGAAATTTATCTATGGTAGATAACGATTTTATAAGGCATGACCCAAATCTAGTTGCATCTTCTATTATAGAATTAATCTGTGATGATTTAAAATATCAAGATAAACAAAATGACCCGCAATATTTAATGTTAAATACAAAATTACAAGAAGAAAAACGAATTAATAAAAAGAAAAAAATAATGGAAAGAAAAAATAGAAGTGGTAAAAAGATACAAGAAAAACATGTAAGAGGAAAAAGTAAATTTAGTAATAAATATAGTCAAAGAATTGCTTCCATAAAAGAAGCAGATGAAAAGGCAAGAATCAAAACAGAAAAAGAAAATATGAAACGAAGAAAAGCAAATAGTAAATTCAAAAAAGAAGAAATAAAAACAACAAAATCAAAAAGCACAAAAGGAAAGAGCCAAAAAATGAAACAAAAGCAGAGTTAAAGGAAATGAATAACGATATTAGTAAATCATAATAAAAAAATAAGAAAATTAAATAAAATACGGAGGAAATTATGAAATTTACAAAGGAAAACTTAAATATAGAAACAGGACTTACGAAAGAATGGTTAATTACAAATGGGATTGGAGGATTTGCATCTTCTACTATTATTGGGGCAAACACAAGAAAATATCATGGATTGTTAGTAGCACCATTAAATCCACCAGCTAATCGATATGTGATTTTATCAAAATTAGATGAATCCATTGAAGTAAGAGGAAAACAATATGACTTATATACCAATATATGTGAATCATATATATCACATGGATATCAATATCAGGAAGAATTTGAAAAAGACGATTACCCTACTTTCAAATATAAAATACAAGGAATAGAAATTGAAAAAAGCATTTGTATGGAATATAATGAAAATACAGTAGGGGTATATTACAAAATAAAAAATGGAAAATATAAAGCAAAATTATCATTAGCACCTATTATGAATTTTAGAGACTTTCATACGATGAATACAGGACATCATTTTGATATAAAACAACAAGTAAATGGTACAAAAATCAAGGTAGTAATAGATGACAAATCACAAATACCAATCTATATGAACTTATCAGAAGGAAGATATATCCCTCATGAGAATGACCATTTTGAGCATATGTTTTATCTAGAAGAAGAAAAAAGAGGATTTTATCCAGAGGAAAATCATATTGTTCCTGGAGTATATGAAGTTGAAATAAAAGCAAACGAAGAAAAAGAAATTTCATTTGTCTGTTCATTAGAAGAAAACATAGAAGAAAAAAACGTAAAAGAAATGTTAGAACAAGAAATCCTTAGAATGAATAGAGAAATAGAAAATACAGGACTTATTCCAGAAAAAGAACATAAAACAAAAAAAGAATTAAATAAAGAAGAACTAATAAAAACATATATAAAAGCAATCGATAATTTTATCGTATATAGACCCAATTTTAGACTGCATACAATTATTGCAGGTTATCCATGGTTTCTAGATTGGGGAAGAGATACTTTAATTGCTTTTGAAGGGCTATTGCTAGTTACAAAAAAATATGATATTGCTAGAGAAGTTTTACTAACAATGGTAAGAGATATAAAATATGGATTAGTTCCAAATGGGTATTCAGGATATGATAGTAGACCTTTATATAATAGTGTAGATGCTTCATTACTGTTATTTGAACAAGTGCAAAAATATTTAGAATATACAAAAGACTATAAATTTGTTAAAGAAAACATGTATCCTAAAATGGAGGACATTATTAAGAATTATGTAGAAGGTAATAATGTTGATGGAAATAATATCTATTTAGACAAGGATGGATTAATAGTCTCAGGTACAGAAGACACACAAAATACTTGGATGGATGCTAAAGTAGGAAATATGGCTGTAACACCTAGAAATGGAAAAGCAGTTGAAATAAATAGTTTGTGGTACAATGCGAATATGATTATGGCAAATTTAACTTTAAAAATTGGTGATTTATTACAAATAAAAAAATATAAAGAGTTAGCAAGAAAATGTAAAACCGCATTTGAAGAAAAATTTTATAATCCAAAAACAAAGTGTCTTTATGATGTATTAGGAGATAGTAAAATAAGGCCAAACCAATTATTTGCTTTGAGTTTAACATATTCTGTAATAGATACAGACTCTGAAATAGCTAAAAATATGATAAATGTTGTAGAAAAGAAATTATTGACCCCTTATGGATTAAAAACACTAGCAAAAGGCGAAGAAAACTATGTAGAAGTATATGAGGGGGATAGTTTTAAAAGAGATAGTAGTTATCATCAAGGCATTACATGGACATGGCTATTAGGTTTATATTATAATGCACTTATGAACATGAAAGAAAAAGCCAAAAATGAAGAAAGAGAAATCTTAGAAAGTAAGATAGAAAAGTTTGTAGAAAAAACCAATAAAACATTTAAAAAAGAAATTAACGAAAATGGTTGTATTGGAAGCATATCAGAACTATATGATTCTATAAAACCACAATTACCAAAAGGTGCTATTGCACAGGCTTGGAGTATAGCAGAAGTGTTTAGAATCATAATGCATAAAAGGGATTAGAGATAAAAGGGAATTTGGGGACGGCCTCATTTTTCCCTTTTTAATGTTATAAATAAAAAAATATAGAATATAAAATTTTTTCTTAGCCAATTTAAAAAAAGGGAAAAATGAGGCCGTCCCCAAATTCCCGCAATTAAAAATTATTATAAAATTTAGTTGAAATTAAAAGATTTTATGATATAATGTGAACAGAAATTCGAAAGAAAAGGCATAGAAAGAAGGGAAAAAAGGAAATGAGAATATTAGGAATTGACCCTGGTTTTGCAATCACAGGATATAGCATTATAGATTATATAGGAAACAAATTTCATTTAGAAACATCTGGAGCAATATTAACAGAAGCACACACATCTTTTCCATTAAGATTAGAAAAGATTAATAAAGATTTAGATGACATTATCAAAACATATCAACCAGAAGCTATGGCAATAGAAGAATTGTTTTTTAACAATAATGCAAAAACAGCAATTAATGTTGCACAGGCAAGGGGGGTTATTTTAGTAACAGCAAGACAAAATAATCTAAATATATATGAATATACACCTTTACAGGTAAAACAAGCAGTTACAGGATATGGAAGAGCAGATAAAATTCAAGTACAACGTATGGTGAAAATGATTTTAAATGAAGAAAAATTACCAAAACTAGATGATGTGACAGACAGTATGGCAATGGCTATTTGTCATGCACATTCATCTAAATTTGCACAGAGATTGTAGTGGAGGTCATATGGTAAAAA
This sequence comes from uncultured Clostridia bacterium, assembly GCA_944390535.1. Classification (GTDB taxonomy): domain Bacteria; phylum Bacillota; class Clostridia; order TANB77; family CAG-508; genus CAG-269. Next base: position 39,357 of record CALXQV010000055.1, read on the forward strand.
TCGAAGAACTAGAAAAAGAATTAAACCAAGGGACTTTAAAAAACATCTATATTTTATATGGAGAAGAATGGTACTTGTTAGAAAATTGCTTGAAAAAAATAAAGCATCTATTTGGTGAATGTATTAAAGGAATTAACTATATCCAAATTGATGATACCAATATTAGTGAAATCATATCTGATATAGAAACACCAGCTTTTGGATACGAAAAAAAACTAATCATTGCTAGAAATACGGGAATACTAAAAAAAGAAGGAAAACGAAAAAATGCAGAACTTGGTAAAATAAGAGATAGATTGGTAGAATATTTAGAAGAAAATAGTAAGTCAATGGCAGAAAGTGTTGTTTTGGTATTTGTTGAAGAAGAGATAGACAATAAAACAAATTTATATAAAACCATTGATAAATTAGGTGTAGTTTGTCATTTTGAATATCAAAAACCGATACAGATAGAAAAAAGAATAAAAGTCATTTGTCATGGATATAAAGTAAATATATCAGATAGTAATTTACGATATTTTATAGAATGTTGTGGAACAAATATGCAAGAACTGATTAATGAAATCAGAAAACTAATTGAATATGCAGGAGAAAATGGAACGATTCAAAAGGAAGATATGGATTGTTTATGTATTAAAAAATTAGAAAGTGTGATCTTTGATTTAACAGATAGTTTGGGAAGAAAAGAAACGAATAAGGCTTTACAGGTTTTAAGAAATCTATTATATGCTAAAGAACCCATACAAAGAATATTAATTACATTATATAATCATTTTAAAAAACTATATCTTACAAAATTGGCTATAAAATATAATAAAGATATCATAACAAGCTTAAATTTAAAACCAAACCAGACATTTTTGGTAAATAAATATAAAACACAAGCAAAGTATTTTGAAGAAAAAGACTTAAAAGCCATTTTGCAAAATTTAAGAGATTTAGATTATCATTACAAAATTGGACAAATTGATTTACAAATAGGTTTGGAATCTATATTATGCCGATATTGTTCTTAACATATATTAAGACAGAAAAGAGGTAACATGATGAATCAATATGAAAGAGAAAATGTAGAGAAAATAAAAAAAGAAATTAGAGAATATGAAGAAAAAAATGGAAAAATGCCTAAAGAAAAACTGGCATATTATATTTATAGAAGAATGGGACAAATTTATTCATATAAAGAGGCTTATTATACTTTTTCTAATGAATTGACTAAAGAAGAATATGATACGAGAGTAAAATATTATAAAGAAGGTACAACAGAAGAGGGAGAAGCAATTTGTACAGATATGAATAAAGCTTGTGTCGAGTTTATGAAAGAGGAGGGCATAGAAGCAAGCCTACATTTGGTAGATGAAAATGACCCTTTATCACATGCCAACGCATCTTTTGAAGCAAATGGTAGATATTTCTTTTTTAACTTGACTTCAGATGTTATGAGAATTCAAACAGGTATGAAAACTAGAAATTTTGGTATCTCTCAAGAGTTTCTTACCAAGAAATTATATGATAGAAATCCTAGAAATAGTCGAATAAAGTTTCTAAAAAAGATGAATGATCAAAACGATGGAAACCAATTTTCTGAAATTCCAGAAGAAACAATAGTACAATGGGATGAAGAATTTGGTTTTTCATATAAAGGATTATATATCAATGATGTATTAGATTTAATGAAAAAAGAGGCTTTTAATGAAGGATTTATGATGCAGTTTTTTGGAACTAACAAACCAGATGAACTTGCACAACGAAAATTTGAGTTTGTCATGAAGTATGTAGGAATTATGGGAAAATGTGCAAATAAAAAACTAGGAAATGTACAAGCTATGGAATATTACTTAAAACTTTCTAAAAAAGTTTTAACAATAGATGAGAGGGTACTATATGTAAAAAAATATGATGGATTTATAGAAGAAAATGGTAAAAGAAAAATTAAAAATATTGTTGTCATTAAAAAACAAAGGGAAAATATATATTATTTATATCATTCAGAAAAACAAAGATATGAAAGAATTGAAAAAGATGAATTATTGGGAAAGAATATTAAGTTTTATATTTCAGACACTGATAAGGAAAATATAGAGGAAGAAATCAAAAGGCTAGAAGGAAGATTTCCAGGCAAACCAACACAAGAAATGGAGCGAGAATGAATAATATTATATAAAATTTTTAAACCCCATGTTTTTAAAAAATAGAAAACTGCATAAATTTATGTATATTATCATGTATAATAAATCCCAATATTGCTAAAAATAAGGATAAGATTTTTTAGCAAAGGTGATTTTAAGATGAGATTAAAAAAGAATAAGAGAAAAATATTTGTTATAAGTATAATGGTGGTAACAATGTTATCTGTTATTGCATATATATTTCTTAGAAATAATGAAGTAGAGGCATTATCAAAATATGGCTCAAGAGGGAATGAAGTAACACAAATTCAAACTAAATTAAAACGATGGGGATACTATAATGGAAATATCGATGGAATATATGGTAGTCAAACACAAGAAGCAGTCCGTTATTTTCAAAGAAAAAATGGATTAGCAGTAGATGGAATTGCAGGCCCTAAAACACTAGCAGCGATGGGAATAACAAGTTCATCATCAGGCACATCATCTTCTAGTAATACAAGTAATGTCAATTTATTGGCAAGACTAATTTATGGAGAAGCAAGAGGAGAACCCTATACAGGACAAGTTGCAGTGGGAGCAGTTGTTATGAATCGTGTAAAAAGTAGTTCATTTCCCAATAGCATTTCAGGGGTAATTTATCAATCAGGTGCCTTTGATGCAGTAAGAGATGGACAAATTAATCTAACACCAGATGCAACAGCTAAAAAAGCGGCACAAGATGCCATTAATGGTTGGGACCCTAGTTATGGAGCGATTTATTATTTTAATCCTTCAACCGCAACTAATAAATGGATATGGTCAAGACCAATGACAGTAACCATTGGAAGGCATAGATTTTGTAAATAAGAAAAATAAAAATTTCGATATAAAAGAAGGGGACGACAATACTTTTAGGGTATGCCGTCCTTTTCTGTGTGGTCATGCAACATTTTATAAATGCTTTTTATACTTTTCCATTTGGGGGGGTAACATAGGTATTAAGCCTAAACTTTTTATAAAGAAAGTATATATGTAAAATAGGATAAAGTCAATAAAATATAAAAAAGGATTTGAATAGAAATAAACAGTATGTTAGAATGAAGAAAGAAAAAGAAATTAAAAACCAATTATAATTCTTTTTCAATTAGGAATATACCTTGAGAAGGGAATGAGATAACTATGATAGATTTAGAGAAAGACGTAAAATATATAAAAGGTGTCGGACCTAATAGAGTGAAGTTATTAAATAAATTAGGTATATTTACATTAAAAGATTTAATGACATATTACCCAAGAACCTATGAAGATAGAAGTAAGCCAAAACATATTGCAGAATGTATAGATGGAGAGGAAACATTAATTGAGGCATATGCTAGTGGAAGAATGAGTGATGTGAGACTGAGAGGAAAAACCATGCAGAAACTGATTATTAGAGACGAAACAGGTGTAGCAACGGCTGTTTGGTTTAATCAAAGCTATTTGAAAAATAAGTTTGAACAAGGAAAGAAATATACCTTTTATGGAAAAATAAATAATCATTTTGGGAAAATTACAATAAATTCACCCGTTTTTGATGAAGAAGGAAAAACATCCAACACAGGAAAAATTATACCAATATATCCATTGACTTTTAGCTTATCTCAAAATACGATTAGGAAGATTATGGAAAATGGGATAAAAGAAGTAGAAGGAAATTTATCAGAAACATTACCAGAATATATATTAGAAGAATACAAATTAGAAAGTATTAATAAAGCAACAAAAAATATACATTTTCCGAAAGAATTCAAAGACTTTTATGTGGCGAGAAATCGATTGGCTTTCGAAGAACTATTAACCATGCAATTAGCATTATTAAAACTAAAAAATAGCTATATGAATGAAGAAAAAGGAATACAATTTAGTAAAGATGTACATATGTCAGATATTATTCACAAATTACCATTTCGTTTAACCAACGCACAAACAAGAGTATTAGAAGAAATTGATCATAATATGGAATCTGATAAACCAATGAATCGATTGTTACAAGGAGATGTTGGTTCAGGAAAAACCGTTATTGCTATGTGTGCAGCATATAAAGCAGTAAAATGTGGATATCAAGCAGCCATTATGGCACCAACAGCTATACTTGCAACACAACATTTAGAAAATTTTAAAAACATATTTGATGAATTGGATATCAAATGTGAGTTATTAATTTCAGCTATGACAAAAAAGAAAAAAACAGAATTATTAGAAAGATTAAAAAATGGCGAAATTGATATTTTAATTGGAACCCATGCTTTATTACAGGAAAATGTAGAATTTAAAAATTTAGGATTAGTCGTAACAGATGAACAACACCGTTTTGGTGTAAAACAGAGAACAACCATTGTTGAAAAAGGGCAAAATCCAGATGTATTGGTCATGACAGCGACACCAATTCCTAGAACATTAGCATTAATATTATATGGGGACTTAGATATTTCTATTATTGATGAATTACCACCAAATAGAAAAAAAATTGATACATTTGCAGTAACAAAAGGAATGGAAGAGAGAATTCATCATTTTATCAAAGCACAATTAAAAGAAGGTAGGCAAGCATATATTGTATGTCCATTAGTAGAGGAAAATGAAGAACTAGATTTAAAATCAGTAGAAAAGTTATATGAAAGATGTAAAACAGAAATTTTTCCAGAGTACAGAGTGGAATACATTCATGGAAAAATGAAAGCAAAAGATAAAGATGAGATTATGATGAAATTTAAAAATAAAGAAATCGATATATTGATCTCAACGACTGTTATTGAGGTAGGCGTAGATGTACCAAATGCCAATATTATGGTAATAGAAGATGCACAAAGGTTTGGACTTGCACAATTGCATCAATTAAGAGGAAGAGTGGGAAGAGGAGAATATAAATCTTATTGTATCTTAAAATATGAAGGTACAGGCGAAACGGTTAGAAAAAGAATGAAAGTTATGTGTGATACGAATGATGGTTTTGTTATTTCTGAAAAAGATTTGGAGCTAAGAGGTTCTGGTGACTTTTTTGGAACAATGCAACATGGACTTCCAGAGTTTAAGATTGCTAATTTATTTGAAGATATGAATATATTAAAAGTGGCTCAGGAAGCTGCCATTACGATTATGAATGAAGATCCAAAATTAGAAAAAGAAAAAAATGTAAGACTAAAAAGATTAATTAGAGATAAATTTACAAAGAGAATAGAGATATAATATTTGAGAATTTATGTAAATTATGATATAATAAAGTCATGTCTTATGACATGTGTAATATAAAGGGAAAATATTTCCCAGTTTTAATCAAAAGAAAAGGAGGCACATGTATGTGTAAAAAGAATCTTATTATGGAAATGAAACAGCGAAGAGGCTATGCAGAAATGCGGTTACTTTTTCGACGAACGAATGTAAACTTCAATTGCGTGGGTGAGTCGTTGCTTGAAATAGCAGTGATGAGCTATTTGAAAGACCCGACCTTGAATGAGGAAGAGCTGATACAGATTGCAAAAGATAATGCACCTATGCAAATTCCAATAGGCGTATCGGTATATGGTGCCATTGCAGATTCTTTGCAGAATGTGTACACGCATAAGAGCCAAAAGCTCGAAAAAGAGAACCTTGTTATGTTCTATATTTCAAGTATAGCAAATGAAATCAGAATAGATGCTATGCTTGAAACAAAAGAAGCCGAAGAAGGCATAGACGCGACAGTAGAGGAGAGAGACCTGATGACTGCTGTATGTAAAAGGCATATGCATAAGCCTGAGGATACCTTTAAAGAGGTCTTAAATCATGTGGCTGGAAAGAATGGCTATGAGGACATTGATGTAATGATAAGAAAATTGAGAAAATATCTGAAAATCAATACCGAGGTTAACATGACGATAGCGATAACAGAACTCTCTGATTTTGCAGATGTTATCTTAGAAGAAAAAGATAAGTTAGTTTTTTAAATATTCTTTCTCATTTCCAGGAAAGAAGGTGTTGCAAGACACCTTCTTTTCTTTTATAGTATATAAAAATTGCTTCATTCTAAAATACATGTAATACTACAAAAAACAAAATGTAAAAAATGTAAAAACAATATATATTAAAAATAGACTTTGGTAAAAAATAAGTATAAACAGATGTAAAATATTGTAAAATAAAAAAATATTGAAGCAGAAAAACTTTAGGAACAATCAAAGCTAAGGAGGAAAAAAATGACAAAAGAAGCAGGATACGTAGCATTAAAAGAAGAAAGTGAAGCACGGTCTGTTATATCACAGTTAGGCTTGAATAGAGAATTAAGAGGTACACATATTATTCAAGAATTTGTGATAGGAAAAAGAAAAACAGAAAATTTAAGTAACCTAGAGGTAGAGATGGTTTTAAGTGCATGGGAAACTAGGCACTATGTACCAAGAAAACTGATTATGGCGGGTGAAAAAGTACAATTAATGGTTGATAATCTGAATTTTTCAGAAGAAAATGAGGAAAATGCCGAAAAATTTAACAGGAATAAGGTAAAACTTATTGAAAGATATGTTAAGACAATTCGTGCTTGAACAAGGAATAGGTCATTAAGGTAGGCGTTAAGGTTCTCTTAACGCCTATTGACTTTTTAGAAAAAACATATTAATATATATCTATAAAGTAAAAAGGATGTCGATATATATGTTTCAATTAATTATAAAATTAATTGGTTTAATAATGGTTTTAGTAGGTGTTATTTTAATATATGATGCAAGAATAATTACAAAAAAATTCTTTGGATTTGGAGACCAAAATGAGGGTTCATATGGATTAAAAATGATAGGATTTATATTAGCAATAGTAGGTGGTTTAATAATTTATTTTTCAATGTAAAATTCATAAAAACTATTGACAATGAAAATAGATTTGTGCTAATATATTTATTGTTAGTTTATATATGCGGATGTGGCGGAACTGGTAGACGCGCTGGTCTTAGGAACCAGTGCCAACGGCGTGGGGGTTCGAGTCCCTTCATCCGCACCAA
>CALXQV010000056.1 GCA_944390535.1 uncultured Clostridia bacterium
ATACTCTATGTGGCATTACTGGTTCATGACAATGTGGACAAGTTGTATATGCTGGTTGTTCCTTTTTCCATGTTGATCTTTTAGCATGTGTTCTTGCTTTAGACCATCTTCTTTTTGGTTGTGCCATCTAAATCCCTCCTTGCTTAAGATATATGTATATATCTATTGTTATTTTATCAATATTTTAGTCACTATAAAATTATACAAGTATTTTCATTTTTTGTCAACTATTGCTACAATATTTTTTATATAATTCTTGAAGATTTTTCCTAGTTAATACTTTATCCATCCCTTCTATACTGACTTGTGTAAAAAAGTCTGTTAACATATTTTTTAATCTTTCATTTATTAAAATTTTTTCTCTTTCTTTTTTCCAATATGTTAGTGGGTAATTCTTATTCCAATGTTTACCTTGATACACTATTCCTGCTGCTAATTTATCACATATCATTTCTACTGTATATACATATGGCATAATCGGTGTTTGTTCTGGTGCATTCCTATCTACCCAATATTCACTATGATGCTTATTTCTTCCTTTGTGGTGTAACCATGCTTCAGAATAACCTTTGTCTTGTTTCGTACTGACGATAGGAGAACGATTTCCTTCGTAATATCGAACACTTTCTAAAAATTCTGTTGGAGAATATTTTGATAAATCATGTACTAACCCTCTCCAAACTAATCCCATCTTGCAACATAATTTGAAAACTACCCATTTATGTTTGGTAATTAGTATAAAATGTTTTACTATATTTTTAAATTTTATTTTTTGTTTCATTCTCTATTTCCTTCTAAAAGTATACGTTTATTTTTCTACATTAAGTCTACTATACTTTTTTTCTAAAATCAATAAATTTTATTTCTTTTTTTGCATATGATATATAGATTGGAGGTTAAAATACATGTGTGGTTTTACTGGATTTGTCAATATAAAAGAAAAATTAAATAAAAATTCAAAAACAATTTTGGAAAAAATGAATAATACATTATCAAAAAGAGGGCCTGATGAAGATGGGTACTTTGTTTCTGATAATGCTTGTTTAGCACATAAACGATTAATTGTCATTGACCCTGATGGAGGAAAACAACCAATGATAGAACATACATCTTTTGGAGATTATGTTATTTGCTATAATGGACAAATATATAATGCAAAGGAGCTTCGAGAAGTTTTAATACAAAATGGCTTTACCTTTAAAGGGCATTGTGATACAGAAGTGATTTTAAAGGGATATATTCATTTTGGAAAAAACATTGTTCAACACTTAAATGGTATTTTTGCTTTTGCCATTTGGGATACGAGAAATCATGAGTTATTTATGGCAAGAGACCATTTGGGTGTGAAACCATTGTTTTACTCTATATTTCAGAATACTTTACTATTTGCTTCTGAAATCAAAGCAATTTTTGAATATCCTGGTGTTGAAAAAATAATAGATAGTCAAGGCATATCTGAACTATTAGGAATTGGTCCTAGTCATACACCTGGCACAACAGTTTTTAAGAATATTTATGAATTAAAACCTGCTCATTTTGCTATCTTTAATGAATATGGTTTAAAGATAAAACGATATTGGAAGTTACATTCAGAAGAACATACTGACAATCTAGCACAAACTTGTAATAAAGTCCGTCACCTATTAAAAGATACAATTGAACGTCAATTGGTTTCAGATGTTCCCTTATGTACTTTTCTGTCTGGTGGTTTAGATTCTAGTATTATTACAAAATTTGCTGCTGATTATTATGAAAAAGAAAATTTACCACCTTTAGATACCTATTCAATTGATTATGTGGATAATGATAAAAACTTTGTTAAAAGTGATTTTCAACCAAATTCTGATAATTACTATATAAACTTAATGTGCAAAAATTTGCATACAAAACATCATAATATTGTGATAGATACTCCTGAACTTGCTTCTTATTTGTATGATAGTATGATTGCAAGGGATATGCCTGGTATGGCCGATATTGATTCTTCTTTGCTTTTATTTTGTAAACATGTAAAACCTGAAAAAACAGTTGCTTTAACAGGTGAATGTGCAGATGAGATTTTTGGAGGCTATCCTTGGTTTTTTAGAGAAGATGCTTTAAATAGTGGTACATTTCCTTGGTCAATTGCTCTTAGTGAAAGGCAAACATTATTACATCCAGAACTAAGTAAAAAGGTTTATCTAAAAGATTATATTGATTTTCGATATAATGAAAGTTTAGAAGAGGTAGAAATATTAGAAACAGATTCTAAGGAAACTGCCGAAAAACGAAAAATTTCTTATTTAACTTTAAACTGGTTTATGCAAACATTATTAGACCGTTCTGATAGAATGGCTATGTATAATGGGTTAGAACTTCGTGTTCCATTTTGCGATTATCGTTTAGCACAATATGTATGGAATATTCCTTGGGAAATGAAAGCTTTGAATGGTAGAGAAAAAGGATTACTTCGTTATATTTGTAAAGGCTTTTTACCAGCTGAAATTGTAGATAGAAAAAAATCGCCATATCCTAAGACACATAACCCAACTTATTTGAAGGCTGTAAAGGATATGCTTACTAAAATTATGAATGATACAAAAGCACCAATTAATGACTTGTTAAATAGACAATATATCTTAGAGATATTAGATACAAATGGTTCGGCTTTTACTAGACCTTGGTTTGGCCAATTGATGACAGGTCCTCAGCTTATGGCTTATCTTTGCCAGGTTAATATGTGGCTTGAGAAGTACCAGCCAAAATTAGAGATATAAAACATTTTCTTTGATTCTTATTTTAACAAAATTTATTATAAAAGTGCTACTTTAGCCATTTCTCAATAATGAGCTATTGAAAAAACAAGGGGATAAATTCTCGTGAATTACATCTATTTTCCCCTTGTTTTATACAAAATTATTTGTCATTTTTTAAAGTACGTTTGTGCATAAAAATTATTATCTCTTAACATCTTATCAATAGACTCAAACTTACAATCCGCAAATTTTTGGCATAAATTAAGTATTTCTTTTTCATTATCTTTATTAAAAACATATCTTTTAATTTTTCCATCATCAAATTTAAAGATAAAAACTTTTTCTTTGCCTAAATATTCGTTCCAAAATCCATTCTGTAATGTTTCAAAAATAAAATTCTCAAACATTTCTATTTTATCACTTGAAAATGAAATCCCATAATTATTTCCATCATAGGGTTTTATTTTAAAATTATTTTCTTGTAGTTTATCTATATTGCTAATTCCCATGACATAACTATAATTCATTGTTTTTCCCTCTTCCAAAATTTTATTATTATCTAAATTATTGGTCTTTAAATATTTATAATCCAAAGCATTTGAACTACTAATAACTGTTTTTCCTAAATTCTTTTCTAAATCTTCTCTTGCAACTTTTGCTGTATGACCACCCATTTTTGCTACTTCTCTATTTGCTTTTAAACCATAAGGTCTATGCTCTTTTGCAAGTTCTCTTGTAGCTATTTCTCCCAAATCAGTTAAGACTACTTCAATATCAGTCATATTATCTCTTAATGATTCTTTCCTAATATTTTTATATTCCTTATATTCACTTGCCTTCATTCCTGACCAACTTTGATAAATTTCATTAGTCAATATCGCATATTCATAATTTTGCTTAATACCATTTTCTTTCCATACATCAGTTAATTTCTTTCTATCTAGAATTCCCTTTAAACGTGCTTCAATCCATTTATCTGAGTATCCTCTATTCCTGTAATAGTCAATAGCTCTATTTATAGCAATTTCTGGATCGAAAATCTCGTCTATTCTTTCATTTCCTATTTTTGCGAGCCAAAGTTTAAGAGGTTCTGGTTTTGGACTTGGTATTGACTCAATCAATCTTAATATTCCTTTTGTGTCTAATGTATCTGTTTCACGCATTTTGCCATCTACTGCTTTCATTTTCAACTGCACGATATTTTCGTGCAGTTGACTTCCTTCTTGCTTTAATTTTCTTTTTAAATCGCTCCAATAATTTCTTGGAATATTGCTATTAGTCAATGCTCCAATAACATCTACAACACTAAAATAATATTCTTCCTTTTCACTATTCCAAACACTTCTAATCTCACTGTCTTCAAAAAGATTTGATATTGTTTCTAATTTATTATTTTCCACTGAAAACCTCCTTTGATATTATAAAATGATTATGTGTCAAATTTACTTTTATTTTTTTTAGTTATACTATTCTACTTTTTATAAATTTACTTTGTGTCTTATTGTATGATATTACTATACTAGCATAGTATAAAACGCTTGTTTGTATTTGTCAAGTATTATTTTAATATTAATCTTTATACAAATATAGTTTTTGAATTTTCTTACTCACTCTGGTAATATAACTCGTGTTTTTTTCTGATAGCTAAAAACCCGACCCTCAGCTTATGGCTTATCTTTGCCAGGTTAATATGTGGCTTGAAAGGTATCAGCCAAAATTAGAGTTATAGAAAAATATAGAGGTCACAATTTGTGACCTCAAGTTTTCTACTTCTATTTCAGATAATTAAAAACAAAATTTACTTTTTCTTTTTATCATAGCCTTTTACAATGACATTATCAATTCAAATTTATCTTCTAAAACATTTACCGAATCTCCTCCCACAAAAACTTTAAATTCTCCACTTTCTGCTACAAATTCTAATTTTTCATTCCAAAATTTTAACATTTCTATATCAATATAAAATTCAACATATTTTACTTCATGAGGTTTAAAATATTCTTTTTTAAACGCCTTTAATTCTTTTACTGGTCTTACAACACTTCCATACAAATCTTGTATATATAATTGGACAACTTCATGGCCTGCATATTCGCTTTGATTTTCTATTTTTACAGTTACAATAATCGTTTCGTTTTCATTAATTTTACGTTTATTTAGATATAACTCTGTATATTTGAAATTACAATATGACAAGCCATAACCAAATGGATAAAAACTTTCTGTCGGAATATCTTGATATCTAGATACATATCGAAGATTGTTATTATGTGGTCTACCTGTATTATAATGGTTATAATATACTGGACATTGTCCTACATTTTGTGGAAAGCTCATTGTTAATTTTCCTGATGGATTTTGTTCTCCTAATAACATTTCTACAATTGCTTTTGCTCCTGTCGTTCCTGGAAACCATACTTCTAAGATAGCATCTAATTTTTCTTCTATCGTATTTAACTCAATTGGCCTACCATTAAATAAAATTAATATCATTGGCTTTGATAATTCCGATAATTTATTGATTAATTGTATTTGATTTTCTGGTAAAGAAATAGTAGAGCGTGAGCATGCTTCTCCTGTTTGTCTATAATGCTCCCCTAGTGCTAAAAGAATAACATCTGCATTTTTTGCAGTTTCTACTGCTGAGGTGATTAATTCTTCTTCTTTCTGTTCCTCATTTTTCACCTGTATAAGAGGTAATCCATCTGCTGACAATATTTTATTAAATTCCCCTTGCCTTAAGATTTCACACCCTTTTGCATACAGCACTTGATTTCCTATTTTTTCTTTAAAAACATCTAAAATTGTGCTATTTTTTGATTTATCAGAAAACATAGACCATGAACCAGTAATTCCAATATTATCAATATATGGTCCAATTAGAGCAATTTTTTTGTTTTTTTGTAATGGTAAACTATGATTTCTATTTTTTAATAATACAAACGTTTCTTGTGTTAATTGTTTTGCTTTTTCTAGATTAATAGGATTCATTAAATATATCTTTTCTTTTTCTTCATCTAAATTACCATACGGATTTTCAAACAATCCCAATTTGTTTTTTAATGTTAATATTCTTAAAACACTCTCATTTACTTTGTTTTCGATTTCTTTGTCCTCTAAACATAAAGTTTTTAAGTGATTTGCATAAATACTAGACATCAAATCAATGTCAACGCCTGCATAAATCGCATTTTTTGCCGCTTCTTTTTCATTTGCAGAATATCCGTGTGCTATAGTTTCTTCAATGGCTCCATAATCTGAAATGATAATTCCTTTAAATCCTAATTCTTCCCTAATAATCTTTTGAATTAACCATCGATTTACAGTAGAAGGAACACCATTTATGATATTAAAAGATGTCATTAGCATTTCTGCTCCTGCTTCTATTGCTGCCTTGTATGCTGGTAAATAATATTGTCTAAATTCTCTTTCTGACATATCTACTGTATTATAGTCCCTTCCTGCTTCTACTGCTCCATAAGCTGCTATATGTTTTACACAAGAGGCTAGTTTTCCTGTTTCTGAAAGATTTTTTCCTTGATATGCCTTTACCATTGTTTTGGCATAGACTTCTCCTAAATAAGGGTCTTCTCCCCCAATGGATTCCATTACCCTTCCCCATCTAGCATCTCGTGATAAGTCTACCATTGGTGAAAAATTGACATTTGCACCTGCTATACTGGATTCCATTGCAGAAATTTCTGTCATCTCTTTGATTGTTTTTGTATTCCATGAACAGCCTTGTGCAATTGGAATCGGAAATGCAATTTTATATCCATTAATAATATCGCCCATAAATAGTAGGGGTATTTTTAATCTGCTTTTAGATAAATATTCGTCTTGTACTTTTTTTACTCTTTCTGCACCCACAATATTTAAAACAGAGCCTATTTGATACAATTTCTCATTAGATAAATGTAAATCTTTCAATGGTCCTGTTAACATACTATTCGTGTCTTCCGATAAGAATATATCTCCTGCAATTTGTACCATTTGTCCTATTTTTTCTTCTATTGTCATTTTGTTTAATAAGTCTTCTATTTCCTTTTGATTCACAAAATCACCTTCCTTTAAAGTAATATTTTTATATTTTCTTTCTTCTTATTAATAGTTAACAATTCTAAACCTTTTTGTATATATTGATTTTTCATGAAATGCTTCCATATTAATTGAGATAAATAGTTTTCTATCATCATCATGGTAATCCCTTTATCAATTCCAATGACTTCTTTTGAATACCATTCTCCGTTTTCTAGATTATATCCATCTATAAAGCCATATCTGCCCCATAATTTTGGATAATGGTTATAGAAATTTTCTAACGCTTTTATACTTAATTCAGGTGTAAATACAATAGAGCCTGCTGGACCACATGGAGTAATTGTTCCATCATTTTGTTTATCTATATCTGCTAAAGCTGGCATTGCTCCATATCCTCCAGAATATCCACTTGGTCCTACACAAGCTGTTAATCCCCATGAATTTTCACCAAATGTTTTAAATTTATACTTATTTTTAATACAATATATTCTATTGGCTATTGTCGCTTTTTTTGAATTTTCGAACCAATTAATTCCATTTTCATCTTTTCTATCTCTGAAATCTATCCATGCATGAGAAAATTGATATGTAAATAATGTTCCACAATATGTATAAATAATGTCTTCTATTCCTTCATATGAAGCTCTCTCTTTTTTCATATCATCATACATATTTTTACTAATTGGATAGGTTGGAGAAGCTACTCCTAAAACATATAGCATTAGTTGTTCCGCATACATATCCCACTGGCCCCAAAATCCTGTTTCTGGCTTATATTCCATATAAAAATAATTATTTTCTTTATTTCGATACCATTCCCAATTCACTCTTTTATATAGTTCTTCTGCTTTTTGCTTTATTTTTCCTCCAAAATATTCTCCTGCAAGTATTGCTCCACATATAAAAATAGCTGTATCAATAATAGATATTTCACAATTCCATTCTCTTTTTCCTGTGTTCATATTCACAAAATGATAATAAAAGCCATTTTCTCCCTCTACATAATTTAAAAATGTATCTAACGTTTTGCTTGCTCTTTTATATGCCTTAGGATAAGAAATCCAATTTCTGTTAGCACCAATAGCTAAGGCTGCTAATCCATAGCCAACAGATGCAATACTTGCAATGTCATCTGCATACATGTCTTTATCTCTTATTAATCCATATCCTTTACTTTTTAAATCTACATTTGCCTCTTTTATGAAAAAATGATAACTTGCTTTTAACTCTTTTAACAATAGTGTATCTCCATATTTCTTTAGTAATCTCATATATAACATTCACCTCTACTATTAATCTTAACATGTCTTTTTTGTTTTTCCCATGGAAATTATTGGTGGCTTATTATAGAAAATACCTATTTAATAAAATTCATTCGAATGGTTAAATTAATTTTATTGTCTACTTGCATCAATTATGTAAATGTAATATAATATTGTTTGAAACTCGTCCATAAAATATTGCTATTTTGCAGTATTTCTTGCAACTAAAAATGAAAGAGGTATATAAAATGACAGAAAAATTCAAAACAATTTTAAATTCTCTAGGAAGTTATCCCCCTAGATTTGTTACTGATTTCTCTATATATCGGAATTGTTACGCACATGCATTAAATTGCATGTACGAAGATAGAGACTATTCAGTATATTCACCAGGTGCAATCTGCGCTACATTTAATAATAGTGATGTTTTCACAGATTGTGGTGTCGACTATTATTTCAGGGAAGACCTAATAATAAAATTGATTAAAAGAGATTGCTCTGTTTTGTCTATTAAAGCTGATTGTTGTAGTTTCGATTCTAGAACAGATGAAAACACATACAAAATTGCTTTAACATATTCTAAAAAAGATAACGATATTCATTTTATTAGACAAAACATCGACGGTTTGTGGTCTCATAAACCTGGATTTGGTAATCTACGCCACCTGGTTAAAAGTGAACTAATTTGTTATCATGGTGAATCACATATTGACATAGAGGGGTCTCCTTACAAAGTTATCGAAATCATAAAGTTGCAAAAATCTAAAATTCAAAAAACAGCCTGCTCTTAAGTTTTTAGAGCAGGCTGTTTTTTGTAAAAATTTTATTTTCCAAATGATTTTTATCTACTATTTATATTCTTTCATAAGTTCTTCTCTGACTTTTTTATCTAATGCTAAAATTTCTTCAACAGATGTTAATGGTATTATTTTATGATTATCTAAAGCTTTTTCAAGCATTCTTGGGATTTCCGTATAAGTAATTTCTTTATCTAAAAATTTCTTCACTGCTACTTCATTTGCAGCGTTTAATACAACCTGTGCGCTATGCCCCATTTCGATTGCTCTAAAGGCTAATTTTAAGCATTTAAATTTTTCTAAGTCTGGTTTTTCAAATTTTAATGTTTGTACTTCAAATAAGTCTAATTTTTCGATTTTATTCTTTAATCTGGTTGGATAGTTTAGTGCATATGCAATCGGAATTTGCATATCTTTTGGTCCTATATTGGCCATAATTGTTCCATCTTTAAATTGTACCATAGAATGTACTAAACTTTGTCTATGCACAACCACTTGAATATGAGATGGATTTACATCAAATAACCATCTAGCTTCTATTACTTCAAACCCTTTATTCATCATAGTAGATGAGTCAATCGTAACTTTTGGTCCCATTTTCCAAGTTGGGTGGTTTAATGCTTGTTCTGGACTAATATCGTCTGTAATTGGTTTATCAAAAAATGGTCCTCCTGAAGCAGTCAATAATATTTTGTCAATAGGATTGGTTTCTTCTCCTCTTAAACATTGCATAATAGCACTATGTTCACTATCTACTGTTAGCAATTCTGTTTGATATTCTTTTGCTAAATTCATGATGAGAGAACCACCTGTTACCAATACTTCTTTGTTAGCTAATGCAACCTGTTTTGTGTGTTTTATCATGTTATAAGTAGGCTCTAAGCCTGAAATTCCGACTAAAGCTGATACAGCAATATCTGCATCTTCCAATTTTGATATGTCTCTTAGTCCCTCTTCTCCATAATAAATATCTAAATTAGGAAATTCTTTTTTTAATCTATCCGCATTTTCTTTTGCTGTAATATATACATGTTTTGGTTGAAATTTATAAATTTGCTCAATTAATTTTGTGATATTTCTTCCAGCAACCAATGTAATTGCTTGAAATAAATCAGGATTTTCCTCCACGATTCTTAATGTTGTCGTTCCAATCGAACCTGTTGAACCAAAAATAGCTATTTTTTTCATATATATTCCTCCTACTATAATTTTATGTATACTGTTTTGATATAATTTACTTAACTTAAATTTATTATCTTTTAATTATTATATCAGATATATTATATTAAGCAATACTTTTCTTATATGTACTTAAAAAGTGGCTTAACCGTTTTATTTCTTTTGGTTAAGCCACTTTTTAGTAACAATTTGGGATTATGCGAGATATAAGTCTCTTATAATGTGGTCTTTTCCAACCACCAATTCGACCTTATCTCCCACCTTTAGTTTGCAAGAACCTTTCTGGAATTTCTTCCGAAAAACTTGTCCATTCTCCAGATAAAATTCTAAAGTCTCATATTGACCTCTATCTTCGACGATTTTAATCCCTTCTATAGAGGTTAGTGAGTCTTCATTCTTACTTTCAAATCCTCCCCTAATAAGTTTTTGTAAAGACTTTTTTAAAATTTCATATGCCTTCACTTCTGTTGTTCTCCTTTCTCTCATTATAAAAATCGGATATTCATACTCACCCGTATTTACTTGTAACTCATATATCCTAACATAGTTTTATTTTACTTTCAATTACTTTGTATCATTAAATTTAAAATTTTACACATTTTGTAATTTTTCTTTTTTTAGCCATAATACTGATTCTGTATAAGCTTTTATATATAAATTTAAGACCATATTCATTTATTTCATTTTCTCCTTAATCTTTACCAACGTATTTAAAGCATCAATCGGGGTTAGCTCATTTAAATTGATTTTATCAATTTCATGGGCAATTTCTGCTAGTTTAAAATTATACATATCAAATTGTCCTTCAACTTGTTTTTTATCTTTCTTTTCTTCTTTTTTACCTGTTAAGATATTTTTTCTTTCTAATGATTTCAAAATTTTATTTGCCTCTTCTGTCACTAGTTTTGGAACACCTGCTAGCCTTGCTACATGAATCCCATAGCTTTCATCTGTTCCACCTCTAACAATCTTTCTTAAAAAGATAATATCTTCTCCTTTTTCCTTAACTGCAATAGAGTAATTTTTAACACCTTCGATTTTTTCTTCTAGTTCTGTTCATTCATGATAATGTGTTGCAAATAATGTTTTTGCACCACACTTTTCTTTATTGGCAATATATTCTGCTACTGCCCAAGCAATAGACAATCCATCATAAGTAGAAGTTCCTCTTCCAATTTCATCTAAGATAACTAAACTGTTTGGTGTTGCTTCTTTTAAAATGGTTGCTACCTCCATCATCTCTACCATAAAAGTACTTTGTCCCATACTTAAATCATCAGAAGCACCGACTCTTGTAAAAATCTTATCGACAACACCAATTTTTGCTTCTTCTGCTGGTACAAAGCTTCCCACTTGTGCCATTAAAGTAATTAAGGCGACTTGTCTCATATAGGTTGATTTACCTGCCATATTCGGTCCTGTAATAATAGATAATCTGTTTTCATTTTTATCTAGATACGTATCATTTTCAACAAATTCTCCTGTACCTAACATTTTTTCTATAACAGGGTGTCTTCCTCCCTTGATATCAATGATTCCTGAATTATCTACTTGTGGCATACAATAATTCATATCTTCTGCTACTTCAGCAAATGATGCCAATACATCTAAGGTAGATACAAGTGTTGCCGTTTTTTGTAGTCTAATAATATTTTTCGCTGTTTCTTCTCGTATTTGGGTAAATAAATCATATTCTAAAGTAACAACTTTTTCCTCTGCCCCTAAAATTTGGTTTTCTAAGTTTTTTAATTCTTCTGTAATATATCGTTCTGCATTTGTTAAAGTTTGTTTTCTAATATATCTTTCAGGAACTTGGTCTAAATTTGATTTTGTTACTTCAATAAAATAACCAAATACTTTATTAAAACCAACTTTTAAATTTTTAATTCCTGTTTTTTCTTTTTCTTCTGCTTCTAATTGAATAATCCAGTTCTTTCCTTCTGTTGTCGCTGTTTTTAATTTATCTACTTCTTCGTTATATCCTAATTTGATAATTCCTCCATCTTTTACAGTCATTGGCGGGTCATCTACAATCGATTTTTCAATCAATTCATAAATATCTTGTAATTCATCAAGATTTGTATAAATATCTTTTAACATAGGAGAAGTCGTATTTTGTAAAATAGCTTTTACTTCTGGTAATCTTGCTAAAGAATTTTTTAATGTAATCATATCTCTGGCATTAGCATTCCCATAAGCCATTTTTCCTGCTAATCTTTCGATATCATAGACTTTTTTTAGATTATCAATAACCTCTCCTTTCAGCATGACATCATCTTTCAATTCTTTAACAGCCTCTAATCTTCTGTTAATTTCTAATGTATCTACTAATGGGTCATTTAACCATCTTCTTAAATGTCTTCCTCCCATAGATGTTGCTGTTTTATCTAATACCCATAATAAGGTTCCTTTTTTGGATTTATCTCGCATTTTTTCTGTAATTTCTAGATTTCTTCTTGCATTAATATCTAATGACATATATTTTGATATTTGATAAATGGTTATTTTATTGATATGGTCTAAACTTGTCATTTGTGTTTGTTCTATATATTCAATTAATGCATTAATACTTGCTACCGCAAAACTTTTATCTTCTATATCTTCAATCATTTTTTGATGCATATCGACTAAGTTAAAACGTAATTTGATGATATCTGGTTTACTATCAAAAAATGTATCTTGAAATCTTGTAATGTATGTATGAAAACGCTCTCTAATTTTGCTCATCTCTTCTGTACAATCTGCTAAATTAGAATTGATAACTAATTCTGATGGGGAATATCTTGCAATCTCATCTAAAACTATCGGAAAATTGTTATTATCTTTAATTTCTGCTGCATAAAATTCTCCTGTTGATATGTCACATACACTAATACCAAAGTAGATTCCAGATTTAAAAATAGACATGATATAGTTATTTTTTCTTTCTTCTAGCATGTTACTTTCTACGATTGTGCCTGGTGTGACAACTCTAATAACCCCTCTTTTTACAATTCCTTTCACATTTTTAGGGTCTTCTAATTGTTCGCAGATGGCTACTTTATATCCTTTAGCAATTAATCTAGAAATATACATTTCAGCAGCATGATGTGGTACGCCTGCCATCGGCGCTCTTTCTTCTTGTCCACAGTCTTTTCCTGTTAATGTGATTTCTAGTTCTCTTGCCGCAGTAATGGCATCATCAAAAAACATTTCATAAAAATCTCCTAGTCTATAAAACAAGATACAATCTTTATATTGTTCTTTGGTCTCTAGATATCTCTGCATCATGGGTGAAAATTCTTTGTTTTTATTTTCTGACATTTATATTTGTTCTCCTTTCTTGTGTTCTTCTTTACCTCTTTCTAAAACTAGTTTATCCATACCAACTTCCTTTATCTTTTATTTTTATTCTTCTATTATATTTCCTTTTAAATACCACATATGTTCAGAAATCATATTCAAATCGATTATTTCCCCAATCCATTCTTTTTTCCCTTCAAAAATTACCACTTTATTACTGTCTGTTCTTCCTGTTAACATATGTTCATTATTTTTACTTGTTCCCTCAACTAATACTTTTTGAACTGTTCCTACATATTTTTGATTGTTTTCTTCTATTTGGCTTTCTACCAACGCTTTTAATCTATCAAAATGTTTGTGTTTGATTTCTTCTGGAATTTGATTTTCCATTTTATCTCCTGGTGTTCCGACTCTTCTTGAATAAATAAACATATAGACTTGTTCAAATTTTACTTTTCTCACAACATCTAATGTATCTTCAAACTCTTCCTCTGTTTCTCCAGGGAATCCAACAATTATATCTGTTGATAAAGTTAGATTTGGTATTTTTGCCTTCATTTTTTCTACTAAGTTTAAATATTGCTCTTTTGTATATTTACGATTCATTGCTTTTAATACATTTGTATTTCCTGATTGTAATGGTAAATGTATTAGTTTACATACTTTGTCACAATGAGAAATTGCTTCAATGACATCATCTGTAAAATCTTTTGGATGTGGTGAAACAAATCGTATTCTTTCAATTCCATCTATTTTATTAATTGCTTTTAATAATGTTGCAAAAGAATGAACGCCTTCATATTCTTCAAATGGTTTCCCTTTTTCTTTTTCCACACGTAAATAGGAATTGACATTTTGTCCTAATAAGGTAATTTCTTTATACCCTTGCTTTGCTAATGTTTCTACTTCTTTGATAATCTCTTTTGGTTCTCTACTTCTTTCTCTTCCTCTTACATAAGGGACAATACAATAGGTACAAAAATTGTTACATCCATTCATAATGGTAACAGATGCTTTTATATTACTTTCTCTTTTTATTGGTAATCCTTCATAGATTTCCCCATCAATATCTATAATGTCTTCTTGCTTTTTCTTTTCTATTAATGCTTTATATAAATCTTCTGGAAAACGATATAATGTATGTGTTCCAAATAAGATATCAACAAAAGGATAGCTTTCTTTAATTTTATCTGTTATATGTTTTTCTTGCATCATACAACCACCAATCGCAATGATGGTCCCTTTTTCTTCTTTGATTCGTTTTAATTCTCCTAATTTTCCAAATAATTTATCTTCCGCATTTTCCCTTACACAACAAGTATTAAACAAATTCAAATCTGCATTTTGAAAATTATCTGTTCTTACATATCCCATTTTTTCTAACATGCCACAAAGTTTTTCTGAATCATTTTCATTTAATTGACATCCCATGGTTAAAATGTGATATTGTAATGTCTTTCCTTGATTTATTTTTTTTACTTTTTCTATATAGTCTTCTTGCTTTTTTACTTCTTTTATTGTATCCACACTTATACCTCCATCATCTGCATATTTTATTATATTTTCACGATTTTTGCAAGAAATTTGTCAGTAAAATCTTTTTTTATGTCGTTTTTAATGGTATAATAAATTAAAAGAAATACAAAGGAGGATTTAGCATGAGAGATTTCGATTCTTTATTAAAAACAAAAACTTCTAAAAGAACAAATCGTTCTAATGTAATGGATATATATCGACAAGCAAGAAATGAAAATAAAAACTTTTCTTTGGAAGATTTGCAATTATTAAATACAAATGATTTATTAAAGCGAGATTTTAAACATAAAATTGATAAGCATCTATTGGCTTTATGGGGTATGTTAGATATGAAATCTTTTGTCGATGCTTTATCAGGTGATACAATAAACCCTTATTTTTTGACTACACGTAATTTACAGCCTGTAAAAGATTTACCAGAATATATCTATCTTTCTGATGAAGCTAGATTTTTAAATTTATTAGATATTAAATATATTAAAAAATTTGAATTGGAAGGTGTTTCGTTTAATGAAGTATATTTAGTCACTTATGAAATTGCAGATAAAAATAATGATTTTAGACCATATGTTACACTTCTAACATTGAATGAAGAAAATCAATTTATTGAATTTGGATATGGATATGATACAAATGATAATGGGAATGTAGAGTTATTTATTTCTTCTTATAATTATATTGTGTTTTTAACTACTAGAGGTTCTATCCATTCCCCTTTATCAGGAAAAATGATTAAATTAAAAATTAAAGACATCTTAACTGCTGATGAAATAGCAAAATTATATGATAAATAAAGTAAAAATAAAAAGTAGAATCTTCTCTACTTTTATTTTTATGCAAGTCCATATTTTTTCTTAAATCTATCTGCTCTACCACCAGCTGTTTCTTGTCTTAAGTTTCCTGTCCAGAATGGATGACATTTAGAACATATATCTACTTTGATATCTTTTTTTGTTGAACCAACTTCTAAAACATTACCACATGCACATGTGATTGTTGTTTGGTTATAGTTTGGATGTATTCCTTCTTTCATTGATTGTTCACCTCTTTCTTAAATTGAATTACTAATATCTGTTTTTTATTGTATAGGAAAAATTAGCTTTTATCTTAACCCTATATAAAATTTTTCCGTATACAACAAGGTTAAGCATCTTTTATTTGTAAAGTACTGTGTAGCAGTCTTCACATTTGTGCGTCAAAATCTTTACTTTCGCTAACGCACGCTTTTCTTATCATAACATATTTTTTTATGTTTTTCAAGACCTAATTTGTATTATTTTCATTATTATTTGTTTCATTTTGTTGTTGATCATAAACATATTGTGCAGATGACAACATTTCGCTGTTTAGCGAAAGTTTATGTATCAATTTACTCATGATATTAAATACACAAGCCACTATTAAAATAAACATTCCAATTTTTTTCCAATATTTAGCAAGCATATGTTTTTTCTTCCTTTCATTAATATCCATATATAATTATATATATTTTTATGTGAATTGTCAATATTTTTTAAAGTTTTGGTTACAATAAAATTGGTGATTTGAATGAATAAAAAATTAGGAATCTTTATCATTATTGGACTACTTGTTTTAATAGGAATTGGTATTTATTTTTATGTACGAAATACCAATCCAAATAATCAAGAAGCAAATTATGAAGCCAATAGAACTTCAACAGAAAATACTACATCTGGTGAAGAAAATACAGTGAATGAAACAGATAATGCTTCAACGAATGACACTTCTAAAGAAAATGCAAATACAACTTCTGAAAACACTTCAAATGAAAACAATACTCAAAAAACAATAGAAGAACAGCTTTCTGCTTTTTCTACAAAAATTTATTCTAATGATACAAGCAGAACCAAAAATATGGAAATTACAACTTCTACCTTAGACGGAACCATTGTAAAAAATGGCGAAACATTTTCTTTTTGTAATACTGTTGGTCCTGCTACAAGTAGTAAAGGCTATTTAGAAGCAGATATTTATGACCATAATGGAAATAAGAAAAAAGGTTATGGTGGTGGTAATTGTCAAGTTAGTAGTACCTTATATAATGCTGTATTAGCTGTTTCTAATTTAACAATTATAGAAAGACATCCACATAGTAATCATGTACCTTATGTACCAAATGGAAAAGATGCTGCTGTTGCTTATGGTAGTTATGATTTTAAATTTCGTAATGATACAGGAAATGACATAAAAATTTTATCTTCTGTAACAGATGGTTTAGTAAATGTTACTTTAATGAATCTAAAAACACAATAAGGGATTTTGGGGACGGACTCATTTTTCCCTTTTTTGATTTTATAAACAAAAAATATAGAATATAAAGTCATTACACAATTTTGTATAAGCTAAATTTTCATAGAAATTCTTGAATAAAAAAGTGAGCCTCTTTCATTATTACTTAAAATTTTAAGTAAAATGAACATTCCTCACTTTTTTATTTTAGAATTTCTAAATTCAAATTTAGATACACAAAATGGTTCATTTTTTATATTCTATATTTTTTTGCTTGATTTTAAAAGAAGGGAAAAATGAGTCCGTCCCCAAAATCCCTCAAACTCTTTCAAATGACATAAATTTTGTTTTTCTTTAATATCATTAAAAAGGTGATATTTTGAGAAAAACAAAATTATTTTTTATCAATGGTATAATTCTAACCATAACCGCACTTAGCATGCGTGGTATTGGATTAATTTTTAATATTTATGTAGCAAATAAAGTAGGTTCTGAAGCAATTGGTATCTTTAGCTTGATTATGTCTGTCTACAGTTTTGCTATAACAGTCGCTACCTCTGGAATTGGAATTGCCTGTACTTGCATTGTTTCTGAAGAATTTGCAAAAGGAAATTATATAAATGGTATCAAAGCAGTAAAAACCTCTATTATATTTGCTATATTATTAGGTGTTTTATCATCTGTTCTTGTTATTGTATTTGCCCCTGTTATTTCTGCTACTTGGCTAAAAAATTCAGTTTCTGAAATTCCACTTTACCTAATCTCTCTTGGTTTACCTTTGATTTCAGTTTCTTCTGTGATTGGGGGATATTTTTCTTCTGTTGAAAAACCGTATAAAAGTGCTATTTCACAAATTTTAGAAACAAGTGTAAAAATCATTGCTACCATATGTTTGCTGTATATCAATCCTTCTAAAGATGTAGAAACTATTTGTGTCTCTCTTATCTTAGCTGATGTCATATCTGAAGTATTCTCTTTTAGTTTAAACATCATCTTCTATTTAATCGATAGAAGAAAATACATATCTAAAAGAAGTTTACCAATGCAAATGAAAAAAAAGATTTTTACCATTGCTTTTCCTATTAGTATAACCTCTTGTATTCGTTCTGGTCTTTCTTCTTTAAAACAATTTTTGATTCCCATTCGATTAGAATTATCTGGAATCTCTTATTCTTTAGCTGTATCAAATTACGGATTAATTAGTCGGAATGGTTATGCCTGTTATTATGTTTGCAAATGTCTTAATTGGTTCTTTTAGTGGTTTACTGATTCCAGAATTTTCGAGATTATTAGCTGGTGGAAATTATAACAGGTTAAAAACCGTTTGTGATACCATTTTTAAAGTTACCTTTATTTTTTCTATTGGCATTACAGGTGTTTTCCTTATATTTGCTAATGAAATTAGCCTGATGGTTTATCAATCCATTGAAGCTGGTAAATGGATAAGACTATTATCTCCTCTTATCTTTTTTATGTATATTGATAATATCATTGACAATATGTTAAAAGGCATTAATGAGCAAGTAAGTGTTATGATTTGTAATATTATTGATTTATTAGTTACGATATCCATTATCTTTTTCATCGTTCCTATCATGGGAATGTATGGATATATTTTAAGTATTTTTGTGAGCGAACTTTTGAATTTTACGATTAGTAGTCTTCAGCTAAAGAAAAAAATCAATTATTCTATAAATTTTAAAAAGTTTATTATACAACCTATTTTAGCTTGCCTAATCTCTTATGGATTGACTAAACTAATTCCTATATATATTTCTTCTTTTTCTTTACATACAATTGCTCACATTGCTTTGTTTATTCTATTCTATTTGATGTGTATGCTTCTATTTGATAGAAAGGATATTTATGCAAAACTGAAAACGTTTTATTCTTGACATTAGTCTTTTAATATGATATCTTTATGTGCAATAGGTGTTTAGCCTATTGGTAACTTTAGCCATATCTTTTTTGATATGGTGTGGCAAGTCTGGTAACAGACGGTTTCATCTTCGCAAGGAGGTGAAATTATGAAGAGGTTAAGAAAGATGAGTATTGTGTCGAGGCGATGCAATACAAACGATTCTACGTCAATCCCGTGGCCCAGAGGAAGGATGGCGCAGCTGATTAATCTCAGTGAAAAGTTTTTAGAATAAGCACACTCGCTGTTCTGAAAACTAACTAGAGAAGGTGTGCTAGTCAAGACTAGCACACCTTCTCCCCTTCTTATATATGATATTTTTATTCTACGCCTGTTGCAATAACAGTAACCACTACTTTATCGCCTAAAGCCTCATCCGTAATCGTTCCAAATACGACATTTGCATCTTCACTAATTAAATCATTGATTTTACCAATGCCATCATTAATTTCACTTAAAGCTAATTCTGAATTACCTCTAACATTAAAAATTACGCCTTTTGCATTGCTGATTTTATTTTCTGTAAGAGCATTATCAATCGCTTGATTAACAGCATCAATCATTCTACCTTCACCATTTGCTTCACCAATTCCCATATAAGCCATTCCCCTATATGTTAGCATAGTTGTAATGTCTGCAAAATCCACATTAATATCTCCCACAGAAGTAATTAAATCTGTGATACTTTTTATCCCTTGTTCTAGTACATTATCTGCCATTTTAAAAGCATTAATTACACTCATTTTTTGGTTTCCAGCTATTTTTAATAATTTATCATTAGAAATCAGAATTAAACTATTTACATATTGCTTTAATTTTTCAATTCCTACATCTGCTCTACTTGACCTTAATCTCCCTTCAAAAAGAAATGGTTTTGTAACAATGGCAATCGTTTGGATACCCATTTCTTGTGCAATTTCAGCTACTACTGGAATGGCACCTGTTCCAGTTCCTCCTCCCATTCCTGCTGTTAAAAATAATAATTGTGTTCCTTGTAACAATTGTTTAATTGATTCTTTGCTTTCAATTGCCGCTCTTTCTCCCATATCTGGGTTAGCTCCTGCACCTAATCCTTTTGTCGTTTCTTTACCAATTTGTAATACATTGTCCATCCTCGTTTTATTTAACATGGCAAGTTCTGTATTAATAAAATAAAATTCAACATCTTTTACTTTGTCTTCAACCATTTGTCTGACAGCATTATTACCGCCTCCACCTATTCCAATCACTTTTATTTTTGGAATAGATGTTTTTATTTCCCCATATATATTTCCATAATTGTTTCCATATTTATTTTCAATTTGTATCATTTCTACCTTCCCTTTCTCATTTACTTTTGTACATATCGTTTAGTATTATATAGTTTCCTTTTTAAATTTTCAATATAGATTTAGGAATTTTTTTAATTTTTACTTTATTTAGCAAAAGGGCATGAAGCAAACTTGAATCTTGCTTCACGCCCCTACACTTACTTTCTTATATCGAATACTGAAACTTCATATACTATCCTGGTATCTAAATCTTTTAAATACTCTCGACTTTGTATCTGTCCTTCGATTTTTACATTATCACCAACACTCAGATACGCAGACCATCTAGCATTTCGGTACCATGCGATACAGGGGATATAATCAGACTCTCCATCAAGGCGATGAGTCGCTATAAAAATATCTGTAATCTCCTTTCCACGTAGTGTTTTTCTATAAATTGTAGGTTTACAGATATAACCACGTAAGAAAACCTTACTTATGTCCTCTGTATATGGATGTACTAATTCAAATTCGTTCGGATGAATGTATATCCTTAAATGTTTTTTGTTATCTTCCCCCAACTTCATTGCTGAACGTAATTCACCTTGAATCTTTACTTTTTGCCCTATGATACCTTTATCCAGCATCTCATGGCTTAGCTCATTCTCTGTAGTTCTAACAGGAATGATATCTTTTACACCACTCTTTCTCTCAATCGAGATACTAGTCGCATAAGTTTTTTCAGTATCGCTTATGCATTTAAACTCTCCCATGATAGTACCTACTACCATTACCTCATTGTTACTCCGTGCTTCTTTCATTTTGTTTTTCTCCTTTTGTTTTATTTTCTGTTTAAATGCAATTTTATCTAGAAGATTTTTTCTTTAGTTCACATACCAAAACTCCTTGTATGTATAAAAATCAAGAAATAGCTTCTCTCTTTATATTCTGCATAAACAGTAACATTATTATACCATATTTCTAAATTTATGTAAAGTACACTTCTCTATAAAATTACGAAATTTTGTTTGAAAAAATATTGCATTTTTATTTTTTAAGTGATATAATCGCACATATGTTTGGAGGTGTGCTATGGAACTATTTGATAAATTAAAAATACTTGCTGATTCTGCCAAATATGATGCCTCTTGCAGTTCTAGTGGTAGTAATCGAAAAAATACAGATAATGGAATTGGAAACGGTCATGTTTCTGGTATTTGTCATAGCTGGGGTGCAGATGGTAGATGTATTTCTCTCTTAAAAATTCTGTTTACAAATGCCTGTATATATGATTGTAAATATTGTATTAATCGTTCTTCAAATTCTGTACCTAGAGCAACATTTACTCCTCAAGAAGTAGCAGATTTAACCATTCATTTTTATAAACGAAATTATATAGAAGGACTATTTTTAAGTTCAGCAGTTATAAAATCTCCTGATTATACGATGGAAAGATTGGTTGAAACGGCTTCTATTTTAAGAAATGAATATCATTTTCATGGATATATCCATTGTAAAACCATTCCTGGTTGTAGCCAAGAATTAATTGATAAGTTAGGTCTATTAGTGGACAGAATGAGTATTAATATAGAGCTCCCATCAAATGATAGTTTAAAATTACTAGCACCACAAAAAGAAAAAGATGGTATTTTAAAACCTATGACCTATATTTCAAATGCAATAAAAGTAAATAAGATAGATAAGTCTAGATATAAAAAGAACTTTGTTCCAGCAGGTCAAACCACACAATTAATGGTTGGTGCTAGTCCTGAAACAGACCTAAAAATTTTAAAACTTTCTGAAGGAATGTATCAATCACTTAAATTAAAAAGAGTATATTATTCTGCCTATGTATCTGTTAATCATGATAAAAATTTACCTACTTTAGAAAAGCCTCCCCTTTTAAGAGAAAACCGATTATATCAAGCAGATTGGTTGCTTCGATTTTACGGATTTCAAGCAGATGAATTATTAGATGACAGCCATCCCAACTTCAATACTTTATTAGACCCCAAATGTGATTGGGCTTTACGAAATTTAGATAAATTCCCAATAGAAATTAATACAGCAAATTATCATACACTTCTTAGAATCCCTGGTATTGGTGTCATTAGTGCTAAGAAAATTATTACTGCAAGAAGAGAATTTTTGTTAGATTTTGAAAGCTTAAAAAAATTAGGTGTTGTATTAAAAAGAGCACAATATTTTATTACTTGTAAAGGAAAATATTTCTATGAAGTTCATAAGTTTAATAAAAATTTTATCGAAACCAATTTATTATATACAGAAAGAAAAACCATTCCACAAAAGAAATTTGAACAATTATCTATATTTGATACATTGTTACCAACAAAGGAGGATACAATAAAATGTCTAACTGGAAGCTTGTAAATGTCACTTATTTATATGATGGTACTTTTAATGGCTTATTAACCATAGTATTTGATAGCTATTCTCATAAGACATTACCACAAAAAATCGTTCCAGAAGAGGAATATACACAAAATTTTTTAGAAAAAACTCACTATATAGATACGAATGAGGAAAAAGCAAAACGCGTTTTTGAAGGTATTCATAAAAATATCTGCTATGAAGCTTTATATAATAGCTTCTATGCTTTTTTATCAAATGGTGATCATAAAGAAATAGATATTTTAAAGTATTTATGCAATGGATTTGGCATCGGTCCTAAAATTAACACTATGCTTACAATTTCTTATGTTTTTAAAGTTATCAATATGAGAAAAAGAGCTTTATCAGAATGTCACAAGTTAAAGGGCTTACTTCGTTTTATGGAGATTGGAGAAAATGTATATTATGCTTCTATTCATCCTGATAATAACATCATAGAACCTTTAGGCCATCATTTCATTAACCGATTGCCTTCACAAAATTTTATGATTCATGATAAAAACCGAAATATTTGTTTTTTATACAATAAAAAAAGCTATCAAATTGTAGATAGTACGAATTTAACCATTCCTCACATTACAAAAGAAGAACAAACATATCAGGAGCTTTGGAAACTGTTTTTTAAGACGATTGCCATACAAGAAAGAAAAAATCCTAGATGTCAAATGCAATTTATGCCTAAAAAATATTGGCAAGATTTGATTGAAGAACCTTAGGTATTCAATTGGGGACGTTCTGTTTGGGACATTTATACAATAATTTCTAATGAATATAAGTTTTCTTTTGAAAATAAAATATGTAATAGTTATTTTCACTTTGAGTTGCGAAATTCAAAAGTTTCATAGTGTTTCCTATAAATTTATTTTCAATATATATTGTCGAAGCATTAATGTGTGTCCCTTTTGGACAAAAAATGTCCAATTTGGCACGTCCCCAAAAGACTAAATATTTTCTTTTCTAATTGTTTCAATCATATTTTGATTTTTTGTTTTCTTAACAGCATATCGCATTGTCATAAAAATAATCGCAAACACAAATATAATAGAAATTAAAATTGGTACAATTGGAAATTGATAACTAGCAGTATAGACATCTGCTGTCACATCATATACTAGATAAGATATTGCAACACCTACTGGCAATCCAAAAATAAGTGCTTTTAATCCATATATAAAACTCTCATAATGAATCATTCTTTTAAACTCTTTATCTGTCATACCTATGGATTTTAGTATGGCAAATTCTCTATTTCTAAGTGCCATATTGGTTGTTATGGTATTAAATATATTGGTTATACCAATTACAGTAATTACCGCTATAAAACCATATACAAATATAGACACAATTAGATTCATACTTTTAGCAGCTCTTACATCCTCTTCCATATTATAGATATTATCCTTGTTTGTCTTATCTAATTGTTGAATTTCTTCTTGTAACTGATAAGAATCTTCTGCATGGATACTCATAGAAACTAAGCTGTGTTCAAAGTTTTCCATCATTTCATCTGAAATCACAATAATTGGATTTGTATCATGACTAAACAAAGAACCTAATGGATAGATATCTGCTCTTTTAGCAATTGGTATACTACCTTTTTCAGATAAACTACCTGTTTCATCTTTCATGTTGTAATATTCTAAGGAATCTCCTTCCTTTAGATTCAGCAAATTTGTTTCTACTCGTTTCACACCATCTTTTCCTTCTTCATATTCATATAAAAGTCTTGTATCACATAAAATGGCTTTATCTTTTACATCATCATATTGTAATCCTAATTCTTCTACATAGTTTCTATATGCCTCATCTCCAATTGCATAAATCAGTAAAGTATTCATTTCTGAATAATATTCAAGTGCTTTTTCTGTATATATCTTTTGATTATCTATATAAGCATGTGCATTTTTTAAAATAGCATATTCTTGTATTCCATCTAAATTTTTAATTTTGTCAAAATAGACTTCTTTTTCCTTTTCTGCTTGATTTGCATATACAGTTAGGTTAATTCTAGAATTATCATATTCTAGAGAAGATAGACCAAATACACTTTCTGCTACGGCATTCATAGAAATAAACAACACAATACTTAAAAATATAGAAAAAATTGTTGTTCTATATTTTTTTCTACTTCGCCTAAAGTTTTTTCTAGCAATGACACCTTCTATTTTAAAAAGTTTTTTGGTCAAAGAATACTTCTTCGTTTTATGTTTTTTTCTTTTTTCTTTCACATCCGCACTTTCTCTTATCGCATCAATTGGTGAAATTTTTCCAGCACGATAACTTGGTCTGATAAGAGAAATGATAATCATAACAACAGATACCATAAATGCTACTAAGATAGCTCCCCATGATATAACGACATGTAACTCAAAATTATCAATTAATGGGCTACTTCCTGAATGAATAATACCATTTACAATCGCTAATACAATGGTAATTGCTACAATTCCTATGATAATTCCTAATGGTATAGAAATCAGTCCTAATATAAAACCTTCAAAAAAGATACTTTTTCGAATTTGCTTTCCTGTTGCTCCCACACTGGCAATCATTCCCAATTCTCTTGTTTTCTCTGTAAGAGATATACTAAAACTATTTTTAATAACAAAAGCAGATGTTAATACAATAATGCTAACTACAATTACCAACATATTGATAACAAATGTTTCTGTTCGATCACTTTTAAACACACCCATATAATATAGCAAATTTTGATTTTCTAAAATAGCATTTTCATCAATTTTTAAATCATTTTTTAAGTATTCTTCAAAATCATATGTTTCTGACGGGTCTTTCAATATAATAGACATATTTACATTTTTCGTGTCATCTATTTTTTCTAATTTTGTTATCATGGTATATCCTGGTGCAGAATAGCTCTCATTACTTAATCGTTCCATAATTCCAACAATGGTATATATTTTTTTCGTGTTGGTGACAAATGTTTCTTGTTCTAAATTATCTTCAATTCCACTTTCTTTTCTATCTAGTCGATCTTGGTCTGTATAATACGGATTGGATTGATTTAATATATAGTCTCCCATATATCGGTTACCAATGTTAAGTTCTATTGTTTCACCAATCTCTATCTCTACTTTTCCATTTTGAATCACATGTTCCGGAATGACAATTTCATTTTCATTTTCTGGTAATCTTCCTTCTACTAAAACAATTCCTCCATTTTGTAATAATGCTTCATCATATCCTTCAATATAGGCATATGGTTTATTTTCATTTTTTGATGCTTCTAAAGGTGCATATCCTATCTCCTGTGATATTTCTAACTTTTCTATTTTGGCATGATTTTCTAAATATTTCTGGTTTTCTTTTGATATGTTTTCTACACGAATGTGATAATTTCCATTTGTCTTTATTTCTCTTTCTATCATGGATTTTTGAATACTGACTGTAAATGTCGTGATAGCACATATTAAAGCAACAGAAAGAGAAATCCCCATAATGGTTACAATGGTTCTTTTTTTATTTAATTTTAAATTTTTTAATGTCAATGTATTTAAGATTTTCATTTTATTTCACTTCCTTTTCAAATATATTTGCTTGGAAAAATCTCTTTTATTTTATTTTTTCATCACTGACTAGTTTCCCATCTTGTATGGTTATCACTCTATCTGCTTCTAGAGCAATATTTTCATCATGTGTAATCACTATTAAAGTTTGATGGTATTTTTGATTAGATACTTTTAATAAATCAATAATCTCTCTTGAAGCTTTACTATCTAAATTTCCAGTTGGTTCATCTGCTAATACAATACTTGGATGATTCATCAAGGCTCTTCCAATAGAAACCCTTTGTTGCTGTCCACCTGATAATTCATTTGGTAAATGTTGTGTTCTGTTTTCTAATCCTAAAATGTACAATAGTTCTTTTAATCGTTTTTCATCTACTTTTTGCCCATCTAAATCACATGGTAATGTCATATTTTCTTTTACATTTAATATAGGAATTAAGTTGTAAAATTGATAAATTAAACCAACTTGTCTTCTTCTAAAAATTGCTAGATTATCATTGTTTAATGAATAAATATCTGTTCCGTCAATATATACCTTTCCACTGGTTGGTTTATCTACACCTCCAATCAAGTGTAACAAGGTTGATTTTCCGCTTCCAGAAGCTCCTACAATCGCTACAAATTCTCCTTTGTTTACGCTAAAAGATACATTGTCTAGTGCAACCACCTCTGTATCTTTTTTTCCATACTTTTTACTTAGATTTTCTACTTTTAATATTTCCATACATACTCTCCTTTCCGTTTATATACACCATTTGTCGACACGAAAAATTGCTTTGCAATTTTTCTGTGCAATGTTTTTTTGTTGAATAGGAAAAGACAATTTCTCCTATTCAACAAAAAAATATCACTTTTATTAGTAATATATTACTATATAAAAGTGACTTTAAAATGACTTTATATATTTTTTAAAATTTTTTGCATTTTCTTATCTTAATCATACTGTAATTCTTGTAATCCCGCATGAACTAAAATACGTTTTTTTCCTGTTCTGTCGCAAGTAGAAAGTGTTAAAATTTGATTTGTATAATCACATTCACTTTCAAAGTCCATACTACTTCTTGTTTTTAATGTTGTCTTAAATTCATCTAATTCATTTTCTGCAATGGATGTATTAATAGAATAATCTTCTGGATCTATATCATAACTTGAAAAGACTTGAAAATTCATTTTTCTATCTGGCATGTATAGTTCTATATTTATGTTATCCCCTAATTTTCCATTTGCAATATTTTCTAAGTCTGCAAACATGATTCCTCTTTTTATATTATGACCATAAATAACTATATTTTTATCTGTTAAATTACTTTTATAATCTAAAAATAAGGAACCACAAACATCATATTCTTTATAGAAATTCTTTTTTAGGTAATAATTATTATCCGTTGTTTTCATTACAGGATAATTAATTGTTGTTCCATCAATTTTTATCCAAGCGACAACATCAGAATTTATAGATTTTAATTTTTCAAAATCTATTTTATTTCCATCTGGATTTTCTTCATTAACATTTACCACTTCTTGTGCTAATTCTTTATATGTATCATTTGACTTATTTGTATCTAAAAACCACTTTAATAATATAAAACCAGATACTAAAAATATAACAATAAACAAAATTAATAATACATTTTGTATTTTATTATTATTTGATTTTCTTTTTCTTCTTTTTAATTTTTTTGCATCTATTGGACTTCTTCTAGCATACTTTTTAGCATGTTTTGCCATAATCGATTCCATTCCCTTCTCAGTAAGCTTTAGCTATAAATTTCAACTGAAGTTTAACGACGTAAAATTGTAATTATTTTTCAACTCTTCATTCTTTTTATGAAATAAGCTCTTAGATTAAAGAGCTTATTTCATAAATAAATATTATTTTCTAAATTTCTTTTTTAATATAACTGCTATTCCTAAACCAGAGATAACCATTAATGAAACAAACATTTCTACTGCTATATCTCCTGTTTTTGGTGAATTAGATTTGTTTTCTTCTATTTTTTCTCCTTCAACAGTTGTTTCTCCATTTTCTATATCAGCTGTATCATCTACAACTTCTATTTCTACTTGTGATTTTATTCCATTTGGTGCTTCAACTGTTAAAATTGCTTTTCCTAATCCTTTTGCTACTATTGTTCCATCTTCATTTATAGATATAATATCACTATTTGAAGATATAAATTTTAAATCACTCATATGATATGTTGCATCAGTTGGGTTTACTGTTACTTTTATATCAACATTTCCTCCAACTAATACTTTAGATGGTGCATCTATTGTAATTGAAGTAATTGGAATGGCTTTTACTGTTATTGTTACACTTGCTGTTTTATCTCCCACTTTTGCTGTTATTACGGCTGTTCCTTCTGCGACTGCTGTTACAACACCATTTTTGTCTACTGTTGCAACTTTAATGTCTGAACTTATCCATTCTACATTTATATCATCAGTAGTATTTTCTGGGTTACAAACAACACCTAAACTTTGAGTTCTTCCTATTCCTAAATCAAAATCTACCATGTTAATTGTAATAGAGTCTAATGGTATTTCTTTTACTATAATTTCAGCTGTATCTATTATTTCATTTCCATTTTCTACTGCTTTTGCTGTTATTGTAACTTTTCCTTCTTTTAGTCCTTTTACATTTCCATTTTCATCTACTGTTGCTATTGTAGAATCACTAGATGTCCACTCTACTTTTCCAGTATATGTTGTATCTTCTGGAACTAATGTAGCTGTTAATTTTTCTGTTTGTCCTTTTACTATTTCAGCTGTATTTTTATTTAAATTTATTCCTGTTAATGGAACAACAACATGAATTTTACAACTTACTTCTTTATCTTCCACTTTTGCTTTGATATAAGCTGTTCCTGCTTTTAATGCTGTTACATTTCCATTTTCATCTACTTTTGCTACTGTATCATCTGTTGATGTCCATGTAACTGTCTTATCTGCTGTTGTATCTTCTGGATGATATGTTACGGATAATTGTAAATTATCACCTTTATTTAATTGTTTTTCTGTTTCATTTAGTCTAATACTTTCTAGTGGTACTTTAACTTCTACTTCTGTTGTCGCTTTTTTGTCTCCAACTTGAGCTGTTATTGTTGCTTTTCCTGCTCCTATTGCTGTAATCACTCCGTCTTTGCTAACTGTTACTGCTTCTTCATTATTACTTGACCATGTTACTGTTTTATCTTCTGTTGTATTTTCAGGATTATATGTAACGGTTAATGTTTTATTTTCACCTTTGTTTAATATCATATTTTGTTCTGTTATTGAAATTGAGTTTAATTCAACTGGTAATACTGTTACTTTACAAGTTACTTCTTGTCCATTTGATGCTGTTGCTGTAATTGTAGTTTCACCTATTCCTACACCTTCTATTGTTCCATTTGTTGAAACTTTTACAATAGATTCATCATTTGATTTCCAAGCAATTGTTTTATCTGCTGTTGTATCAACTGGATTATATGTAACTTCTAATTTTTCAGTTTGTCCATATTGAATTGATGTTTCTGTTTTTATTGATATTGAAGTTAATGGAACTTCAACTTTTACTTTACAGATTGCTTCTAAACCATTTGATGTAGTTGCTTTAATTTCTGTTTCTCCACCAGAAACTGCTGTTATTTTTCCATCTTTTACTGTTGCGACTGATGTGTCTGTTGATGACCATGTAATTGTTTTATCTGCATCTGTGTCTGCTGGATTATAAACAACTTCTAATGTGAATTCTTCACCTTTATTCATTGTTTTTGATGTTACATCATCTTTAAATGATATAGATTTTAATGGTACGCCTACTGTTACTTTACAAATCGCTGTTTTTCCATTTTGTGTTGTAACTGTGATGTCACAGCTTCCTTTTCCTACTGCTGTTACTGTTCCATCTTGTGTTACTGTTGCCACTGCATTATTGCTTGATTTCCATGTGACTGTCTTATCTCCATCTGCATTTGTTGGTAATACAGTTGCAACTAATTTTTCTGTTTGATCTTTTTCTAATTCTAGTGTTGTTTTGTTTAAATTTACTCCTGTTATAGGTTGTTTTACTGTTATTGTTACTGATGATGTTTTATTATTTGCTCCTGTTGCTGTAATTGTTGTAGTTCCTTTTCCAACAGCTGTTACAACTCCGTTATTTACTGTTGCAACTTTCTCTTCACTTGATGTATATATGACACCTTTTTGATTTGTATCTTCTGGTGTATATTTTACTGTTAAATTAGCTGTTTCCCCAACCCATAATTCACTTGCTGATGATGTTAAAGATATTGATTCTAATGGTAAAACAACATTTACATCTGCATTTACAAATGTTGATTCTATTTTCTCATTTTTTAGAACATCCATTACAGGATAAGTTTCCAAACCTGTTAAAATTTTAAATGTATATTTTCCTATTTTTGCATCTTCTTTAACTCTTAATTTTGTTTTATATAATCCCCCATTATAGTCTTTTATTTCTGTAACTTCATCATAGATAGAGTACATAAAGTTTGAAGTTCCTGCTTCTGGATATATAGTTGCACCACTCATTGCTTGATTCGTAAAGTTTGGTATTAATATTTCTGGATCATCATATGTTCCATTTTTATTTGGTATTGGTTCAAATACATTTTTATCATATGCAAGTTCAATTTGCAATGCTGATATTCTAGATACAGAATTTGTATTTATATTAACTGTAACTTCTACTTCTTCTCCTCTTTTCAATTCTTGTTTATTTGTTGTAACACTTAATTCTGGTTTTCCACTTTCTAATGCATAAGTCATACTTGGTGTAATTAGATAAAATAACATTACGAAACAAGTTATTAAGCTTATAATTTTTTTTGTTTTTGTTTTCATTTTTTTCCTCCTTATTAATTTTTAAATTATATATATCAATATTTGAATATTTAACTTAGATTTTAATTGTACTTTCCTCTTTTCTTTATTTTCTTTTGCTTGATTAACATGTATATCATTTATCATATATACCACTTTTTAATTAATTTATTTATAAATTATCTTTTTTTCCAATGACATATCTCATTATATCGTTTACATCTACTACATTAAATATTCCGTCTTTATTTACATCTCCTATTTCTTTTTCTAACTTGGTTAGCTCTATTTTGTGTATGATTCCTCTCATTCCATAACTTACATCTACTGCATTTACTATTCCATCTTGATTGATATCTCCTTTTAGGTAGACTTCTATATCTTGTTTTATTGGTTGATTTTCTACTATTACATCATATTCTCTTGTTACATTGTTTTGAGTTACTTTTAATATGTAATTTCCTTGTGGTATTCCATCAATATTGTAACTTGTTGCATCTCCCTTTAACGTCATTTCATTAATAACTGTATTTGTATCTTTTTCTAATACTTCTATCTTTATATCGTTTTCTTTATCAAATGCTTTTATTTCTCCAGTAATTGTTTGCGTTTTTACTGGTGCATTTGAAACTATTTCAAGTGATCCTGCTATTCCATTTAATGATGTCGCTGTAATGGTTACTTTTCCTCCTGATATAGCCGTTATATATCCATCTTGATCCACAGTTGCAATTTGTTCATTACTAGATTTCCATATAAGATTTTCACTATCTGTACATTCTTTTGACATATCTTCTGTCACTATGATTGGTGTACATTTTTTTCTATCTCCTTCTTTTTCTAATATTATTATGGTTGGTGTTAAACTGATTCTAATAATAGGATTATATTTTCCTGGTGTAAAACCTCCATATAGATATATATCGCTGACCATTGCTGCATCATTTGCATTTACAACTCCATTTCCATCTACATCTCCCAATATTTTTTCATCTTCTGTTAGATTTACTTTTGAGTACATATCCATTATTAAAGCTGAATCTGATGCATCAAACTTACCATTTCTATCAATATCTCCTGCATATGCCTTGTTTCCATTACTTAAAGTTCTAAGTACACAAACATACACCCAACATTCTGCTTCCCCATATTCTTCTGAACTAGCTTTAATTTTAACAAATCCTCCTGATTTTGGTGTAACTACACCTTTACTATCTACTGTGGCCACTTTTTCATTACTCGATGTCCATGTTATAAAAGTTGATGGTAGATATTCATCTTTTAACACAAAGCTTTCATCCAAACTATTTAATTGATATTTTCCATAATTTAGTTTTATTTTGTGACCTTCTGGAATGTAATTTGTTGGTATGACTGTTATTGATGTTCCTATGTTAGAACTATCATATGATACAGAAATTATTACTTCTTCATCAATAGCACCATTTGCCATAATAATTCCATTTTGTGTAATTGTTACCTCTTCATTACTTGATATCCATGTTACTTTATTATCTTTTGCTGGCGTACTTTCTTTTACATTTAATTTTATTTCTTGTCCCACAGGCATTGTATATGTATTTTCCTTACCTTCTACTTTCTGCATATTTGTTTCATCTACTTCAATTGTTAAATATGAATCAGAACCTTGATAATTTTCTTCATCTGCATATTCAAATGCTGACCTGTATGTATAGTCAACTTCTTGATTCGTAGAATTTTCTGTTAATCCATGAACTGTTATTTCATATACATATCCTTCTTCTGGAACAATTTCCGAATTATAAAATACAACTTTATTATTGATTGACTGTATGGAATCCATAAATCTTTTAAAATATACTGAACTATTTGTATTTCCCACTTCTTCTGTAAAATTCCATATATCTCCTGTATTTAAACATTTTACTGTTACAGTTGTATTATCTGTTACTGTATATTTATCTACAAATCTTGCTGACCATGTAAATCGTTTACTATCATTTGCTAAACTTTCTAAAAATGTAATTCCTTTTGCTGGCCAAGCTTCTAAAAATACATTTGTTTTTCTACTACCAGCAAATTCATTTGAAAAAGTAAAATGACTTATTCCATACCCAAACTTTGTATATCCTGGATCTAATATCTTTGCTCTATGTGAAAATACTTGCGGAGTTTCAGTACTATCATCTAAAAATAAATTAATATGTTTCATCATTGTCTTTTCTGTAGATGATGTCGCTGAATATCCTAAATTTTCTGCAAATCCCGTTTCATGTCTTACTGCAATATTATAATATTCATCAGATAAACCATCTGGTTTTGGCGGATAATGTTGGATAGGAAGTCCTAGTTCTGTTAGTCTATAACTAATTAATGTTGATATATGTTGTGCCACATTGAACGCCTCTTCATCTAGTGATACTTCTTCCAATCCTGCTGCAATTCTTATAGCATTCACATAATCTGTAATTCCTTGTTTTTTACTTTGTTTTAATTCTCCTGCCGTTAATGTTGTTATTTCTGTTGATTGTGGTTCTATGTCATATAATCCATCTTCTTTATATAAATTTTCTATTGCTTGTTTATATTTTTCTCTTCCTGCTAAAAGTTTTGTTTTTTCTTCTGTTGTTAATTCTATTTCGTCATATCTTTTAAATAACTCTTCACTAATACTAACCGCTGATAATAATTTAGTTTCTGTATTATAGTCAAATACTGCAAGTAATTTATCTCCATAATTTGAGCTTTTATTATTGATTGCAAGTGAAGCAAATTCCATTGGATTCATGATATAATAACTACCATTATGAAGTTCTGTATTTCCTTTAATTCCCATACTTTTTAGATAATTTAATTTATTCATGTCTAATACATATTCTCTAATTGAACTTCCAAATTCTTTTAATTGTTCATTTATATAAAATATTTCTTCATCAAATTTCAAGTCCACTTTATATCCTAATTGTGTACTAAATGCATTATACATTAGTATTGCTTGTTGTGATAAACCTTTTAAATACTTTTCTTCATTATTTTTATAATTTTCTTCAAAAACAGGATATATGTTACTATATTCAAACTCATATTCTGTTTTATTATAATAAACTGCCCCTTTATTGACTCCACCATCATTTGTTATACAGCCATGTAAAACGCCATTTTCACGATAATTGTATTCGTCTCCATAACTATATCTTGATGTTTTATAACTTGGATCTACTGAACCAAAAGAAAATATTTTACCATCTTTTGTTGTTTCAATATATAAATAATTACTATAATTATCGTCTGTATAAAATGTATATGCTTCTCCTCCAAATGCTGATGGTGTTGTTAGTTTGGGCTCTCCTAATACTTTCTTTATATCATCTATTGTAGTTGTGGTTGTTACCTCGATATGATAATTTCCTGTTCCTACACTAATTAATAAGTCAGAGCTTTCTGCATTTACTACAATATTAAATGATAAACTAAATAACATCATCATTATTATTAAAGTAATAAATAATTTCTTTTTCATATCTTTCCCCTTTACATTTCATCTATTTTTCCTTC